>JANQMI010000118.1 GCA_028280165.1 Oceanicaulis sp.
CACTGTCAGCGCAAGCCTCTCCCTCCCACCTCGTCACCGCCGCCATTGAAACCCGGATTGAAGCCATCGCGGTATTGGTGGACCTGAACGCCTATGATCTGCTGGAGACGATGTTCGCCGACGAAGTCGTTGTCGATTATTCCAGCCTGTTCGGCGGTGAGGCCGAGACGCTGACGGCTTCGGACCTGATGGCCCGGTGGGCGGGCCTGGTCTCCGGCTTCGACGGGACGCGTCACGCGATTTCGGACATCGTCGTCGCGCTGGACGGTGACACGGCGACCGCCCGCGCCGCGGTGACGGGCACCCACTGGCTCGACGATCAGACCTGGACGGTCGTCGGTCATTATGTCTACCGCTTCGACCGGATTGATGGCACCTGAAGGCCACCGAAATGACCCTTTCCGCTACCGACGCGCAGGGTGATCTCACCCTTGTTGAAACCGCAGCCGCCCGCGCGGCCCGCTAGCGGTCCAGCGACGGTTCGGCCTTCACCGCGGCGGCCATCGCATTGATAAAGGCGCGGATTTTCGCCGGTACAAAAGCGCTTGGGGTGTAGACCGCGTGCAGCGGGAAGGCCTCAAGCGCTTGATCGTCGAGCACCGAAACCAGCGTGCCGTCCGCCAAGCCCTCCTCAAAGGCCCAGACAGGGCCCAGGTGAAGGCCGCAACCGGCTGAAACTAAAGCTTTAACAGCGGTGATGGAATTGGCGGAGACGCGCCCCTGCACTTGCACGCTCTGGTCCCCCACGCTCACCTCAAGCGCGCGCTGACCGGGCCGGTAGAAGACAAAATCATGCTCAGCGAGAGCCGTGGCGGTGCGCGGCTGTCCGCGTTTATCCACATAATGGCGCGATGCCACCAGGACGCGGGGCACCGATCCGAGACGCCTCGCAATCAGGCTGGAATCGGGCAGGCGTCCAATCCGCACCGCCACATCAATCCCCTGCTCAGCCAGGTCGGCAAACCCGCTGCCCAGCCGCAAATCCACGTGCAGATCGGGGTAGTTCTCCTGCAGGCTGGCCACCACCGGGGCGACGAAGCGCGCACCGAAATCTACCGGGGCAGCAAGGGTTAGGCGTCCTGTGGGCGTGTCGACGAGCCCAGAGATATCCGCATCCAACGCCGCCTTGGCATCGAGGATCCGCCGCAAGCCTTCATAATAGCGTTGTCCCGCTTCGGTGGGGGTCGAACGCCGGGTCGAGCGGTTGAGGAGTTTCACGCCCAGCCGGGCCTCCAAAGCGGCCAATTTGCGGCTCACTGCGGACGGATCTGTCCCCATCTGTTCAGCCGCCGCCTTCAGGCTGCCGGCCTCCACCACACGGACAAAAAGCTGGTCGGTCAATTCGCTCATTAAATGCATATATAGCATTTATGGAATGAAAGGACACCCAATACCTGCACCAATCATCATGTGGCAAAACCCATCTCGTACCGGGACTTCCCGGATTAATCCACAGATGGAGCGTTCAAAATGACCCATGAAACCACCCCAATCCGCGATCTTGACGGTAAAGTTGCCCTCGTCACCGGGTCCGCCCGAAATCTGGGCCGGGCCATCGCCATCAGCCTGGCTACCCGCGGGGCCGACATCGTCGTGCACCACCATAGCGCCCGCTCGTCTTCGGACGCCGAAATGACTGCAGCGCTTGTGGAAAAAGCCGGCAGCCGCGCGCTGATCACGTCAGGTGACCTGTCCCAGCCGGCCACGGTCGCCGCCCTGTTCAAGGCCGCTCAGGACGCCTTCGGCCGGATCGATATCGTCGTCAACAATGCCGGGAAAGTGCTCAAAAAAGCCTTCGTCGAGGTTACCGAAGCGGAGTTCGATGAAGTCTTTGGAATCAATACCAAAGCCAGCTTTCTGGTGATGCAGCAAGCCGCCCGCCAGCTCCAAGACGGCGGCCGGATCATCAATATCGGCACCACGCTACAAGGGGCCACAACGGGCCTGTATGCGGCCTATGCCGGGTCGAAAGCTCCGCTCGACGCCTTCACCCGGGCGCTGGCCAAGGAGATTGGGGGGCGTGGCATTACTGTGAACACGGTCGCCCCGGGGCCGCTCGACACCCCCTTCTTCCATGCGGAAGAGAATGAAGAAACAGCCGCTTACCTGTCCAGCATGAGCCCGCTGAACCGTCTGGGTGAGATTGAAGATGTCATCCCGCTGGTGGACTTCCTGGCCTCCGACGGCAGCGCCTGGGTCACCGCCCAGACCCTGTTTATCAATGGGGGCTTCCTCGCCCGCTAAAAATAAAGACGGCTGCCAAACAAAAAAGCCCGGGAGCATCGCTCCCGGGCTGTTTATGCCTCTTCAAATTCAAGTTCGGTGAAGCTGAGTTTGCCCCATTCAAACTCCAATTGATCGTAACGGTAGCCAGTGAGGTGTTTGGCGAGTTCGATTGGGATATCGAAGACGAAGTCGACTGCGGCACCGTCGTTCTCTTCAGCCTTTTGATCGGCGAACAGTCGCGCCTTGATGGTCTCAAATGCTTCGGGCGGTTCTCCGTTGACCTTGAGATCATAGATTCCATTCTCGGAGATATGAGTAACCGACCAAGCCACCTCACCCTTCCGATATCTGATGGCCTGGCTGACCATCGGGCCTTCAAAAACTGCGCATACTATTAGGTCTTTGTCTTCGGAGAGCCTTTTCAGGCGTTCCTCACTAAGGCGGGTCACGTCGTTAGCGAAAAGAATGGTCCAACCTGAAGGAAGTTCGCCGGCCGAGACCGGCGATTCATTGTATGGATCATCGCGGCCTGTATCCCGCGCCGAGAGGAGGCTGCTCACCTCTTCCTTTGTGGCGTTTTCAAAGCCGAGCCAAACAATGTTGAAGCCCATATTCATCTCCTTTGTCGATGGCGATGATCTTGGACGCTACGAAGGTCTGGTCCTAACAAAAAAGCCCGGGGGCATCGCTCCCCGGCTTTCTTTTCAGGCGGTTATCACGCTTAGCGCTTGGACTGTTCGCACAGGCTCATAAAGCGCTGGCGCAGTTCAGGATTGGCCTTGAACTCACCGGTGAAGGTGGTGGTGATCGTCGAGACATTCGGGTGGTGGACACCTCGGGTGGTCATGCACTGGTGCTTGGCGTCCACGAAGATGGCCACACCGCGCGGGTTCATGGCTTCTTCGATGGCGTCGGCGATCTGAGCGGTCATGGTCTCTTGCGTCTGCAGACGCTTGGAGAAGGCCTCAACCACCTTGGCGATCTTCGAAATACCCACCACAGCCCGGTCGGGAAGATAGGCCACACAGGCCGTACCGATGATCGGGGCGATATGGTGCTCACAGTGCGATTCCACGTCGATATGGGTCAGCATGACCATATCGTCATAGCCCTGCACGTCCTCGAAGCGTTTGCCGAGAATGTCTTTAGGGTCTTCTTTGTAGCCGCGGAACCATTCTTCATAGGCTTTCGCGACGCGCTTTGGCGTTTCGATCAGCCCTTCACGGTTGGGATTGTCACCGGCCCAGCGCAGCAAGGTGCGCACCGCTTCTTCGGCTTCTTCGCGGGTCGGGCGCTTCACGTCTTCGGAGACGGAGGCGAGTGTTTCTTTATCAGTCAAAGCGTCCATGGAACGCGGATCCTTTCGTTGACGGGCGCTGCACCACACGGCGGCAGCGAAGTACCGGTTTCCGGATCCAGCGGGTTGAGGGCCCTCTCCGCCCCCGGCACGCGCCGGCTCTAGATCATAGTACAGCCGCAGATTTCCTCTGCGCTGGCGCTTAGATAGGAGCCCGATTGGAGATTCCAAACCGAGGAGCCACCTTTTTTTGTGCGCAAGGCTGTTGTAGACCGCGCAAGACCGGGTCGCAAATGTCGGCGATCGGGTCTCCCGCTAACGTGAAAGCCCCGTGATGACCGATCTCGTCCTCTATGACACTGCTGCGCGCCAAAAGCGCGCCTTCGTCCCCCTCGATGAAAATCGGGTGACGATGTATGTGTGTGGACCCACGGTCTATTCCACCGCGCATATCGGCAATTTCCGCCCGGCCATTACCTTTGACGTGCTGTTTCGCGTGCTGCGTCACCATTATGGCGAGGACCAGGTGGTCTATGCGCGCAACATCACCGACGTCGACGACAAGATCAATGCGGCTGCCGCATCCGAAGGCGTTGATATATCTGTCATTACAGATCGCTACGCTAAGGTGTATCGCGAAGACTCCGCCGCGCTGAACATCTTGCGCCCGTCCTTAGAGCCCGCCGCGACCGCGCATATGGACGAGATGGGTGCGCTGATTAAGACGCTCGTCGATGACGGCTTTGCCTATGCAGCCGAAGGTCACGTGCTGTTTGATGTCACAGCGTATGAGGATTACGGCAAGCTCTCAGGCCGCTCGCAGGACGATCTGATGGCCGGCGCTCGGGTTGAGGTGGCACCGTATAAGAAAAATCCCTCCGATTTCGTCTTGTGGAAGCCCTCAGAACCGGGCGATCCGGTCTGGGACAGCCCGTTCGGGCCGGGCCGACCCGGCTGGCATCTGGAATGCTCAGCAATGATCAAAAAACAGCTCGGTGAGACGATTGATATCCATGGGGGCGGGGCCGATCTGGTTTTCCCGCACCATGAAAATGAGATCGCCCAGTCGACCTGCGCTCACGGTGGTAAGACACTGGCGAACTACTGGATGCATAACGGCTTTCTCTCCATTGATGCGGAGAAGATGTCGAAATCGCTCGGCAATTTCGTCAAACCCAACGAACTGCTGGAGGCTGGCATCAAGGGTGAAACCATCCGCTACGCCATGCTGACAGGCCATTACAGGGCTCCATTGGACTGGAATGACACACTGATCGAACGCTCGCAGAAATCGCTCGACCGGCTTTATGGGGTGCTGCGGCGCTTGAAAGCCGTTGATGCCACACATGCTCAGCCGACTGAAGCGGTGATGAAAGCGCTCAATGACGATCTGAACACACCCAAGGCGCTGGCGGCGCTGTTTGAGATCGCGGGCCGCGCCAACAAGGCCGACACGCGCGACGCTCAGGCCCAAGCCAAGGGCGAGCTTTTGGCTGCTGGGCGGCTTCTGGGCCTGTTTGAAACCGATCCCGATGCCTGGTTCGGTCTGGAGAGCCTGAGCGAAGATGAGAAGGCGGAGATTGATGATCTGCTGGCCCAGCGCGCAGAGGCTCGCAAGGCCAAAGACTTCGCGCGCGCGGACGCCATCCGTGATGAATTGACCGCCAAAGGCGTTCAAGCCGAAGACGGACCCGAAGGCACGACATGGCGGATGAAGGGGTAGGGTTGGCCTTTATCTCTTGACGGCCCAGCCCCACATAGCGCCCATGTCCGATCCTTATTCCAACGCCGTCCTTGAGCTCGCCGCTGACATTCCCCATCTGGGCCGGCTGGAGGCTCCAGATGCGAGCGCTCATAAGGTGTCGCGGATCTGTGGGTCGGACCTCACGCTCGACCTTCGGGTGGATGCAGCTGGGCGCATTACTGCGCTGGGCCTGGACCTGCAGGCCTGCGCCCTGGGGCAGGCTAGCGCGAGCATTTTTGCGCGCGGTGCGATCGGAGCCACTTTGGCCGAGGTCCAACAGGGGCGAGACGCCTTGAAAGCGATGTTGCAAGACGGCGGTGGACCGCCCACTGGGCGGTTTGCCGATCTGATCGTCTTACAGCCCGCGTCGAGCTATCGCCAACGCCATGGATCAATCCTTCTGGCCTTTGAGGCGGGCCTTGAGGCTTTGGAAAAGGCCGGTCAAGAGGTTCACAGGGCGTAGACCCATCCCCGTGCGGCTTTAAGATCAAGCACCGAGAACTCCGATAAGGGAGGCGTTGTAGATTTGATGATCGACGCTGTCAGACAACTGCCCGCGCGCGCTGGACTTCTCCTGATAGGCGCGTACAAGGTGTTGATCTCGCCCGTTTTCTACTTCTTGGGCGTACGATGTCGGCATGAGCCGACATGCTCGACTTATGCTGCCGAGGCGATCTCTGCTCAGGGATTATGGCGCGGGGGTTGGTTGACATTGGGGCGTTTATTGCGCTGCCGGCCGGGGGGAAGTTGGGGATTTGACCCGGTACCCCTTCAAGCCAACGACTCTCCGTGGTGGAAGGTCTGGGCTTTGCGAGCGCCGATGCGGCAGGCATCGGACGAAGACTGAAGACGCGGCGGGCGTGTCGCACGGGGAATGAGAAGACGTGGTGTCCAGCGACCGACCCACATTGGCGATCATTATGGTCAGCTTCCGCACGGGAGAGGTCCTGTTTGAGGCGATTGACGCGGCGCTCGCTGAGCCTGCGGTTGATGAGCTGATCCTGGTCAATAATGAAAACCCCGCCGATCATATCGAGCGCCTGGTGGCCCTGGCGGCGGACAATAACCGGCTGAGCGTCATTCATGCCAATGAAAATCTTGGCTTTGCTAAGGGCTGTAATCTGGGAGTGCGTGCGGCACGGTCCGACTATCTGTTATTTCTGAACCCGGATGCGCTTTTGCAGCCCGGTTCAATCGGCCCCATGCTGGATTCCGCCCGCCTGGCCCATGAGCCGGCCATTGTGGGTGCGCGCCTGATCGGGGTGGATGAAAAGGAGCAGCGCGGCGCGCGTCGCGGTGAATTGACCTTTACCTCCGCCCTTGTGGCCTTCCTTGGCATTGCAAAACTCTTGGGGGTGAGAGACTTCCACCGAGAACATGAGCCGCTTCCGGACGGACCCGTGCGGGTCCCGGCAGTGTCTGGCGCGGCTATGATGATGTCTCGGCGTGGCTATGATCAGGTCAGCGGTTTTGATGAGCGCTACTTCCTGCATGTGGAAGATCTCGACATCTGCAAGCGCTCGCGGGAGTTGGGCGGGCATGTGATTTTCGAGCCGCGCGCTGAAATCGTCCACCACGGATCCACCAGTAAAATCAGCGTCTATCGGGTGGAGCGCTGGAAAGCGAGCGGGCTTATTCGCTATTTCCGCCGCCATGGCGGGGGGCTGGGCTGGCTGAAGGCCGCCATTCTGGCAATCCCAATCTATTCAGCCCTGCTTGGCCGTGCGGCGCTCCTTCGGCTGCGGGGTTAGGCGTTTTTGGGCGGGAAGCCGCCCGCTTTGGCAAGCGCAGAGCTGATCGTGTGCTTCAGGGCCACCGCTTCAAGCCAGCGCGCGGTTTCAATGAGGGCGTCCAAATCCAAGCCGGTGTCATAGCCGCCGCGCTCCAGCAGATAAACCACATCCTCGGTCGCGACATTGCCGGTCGCCTTGGGGGCAAATGGACAGCCGCCAATCCCGCCACAGCTGGCGTCGATGACGTCCACCCCGGCTTCAACGGCGGCGTAGACATTGGCAATCGCGGTGTTGCGGGTGTTGTGGAAGTGAAGGCGCAGGCGCGGCTTTGGTGCCGCTTCGCGCACCGCAGAGATGGCGCGGGCCACATCATAGGGCGAGGCCACACCGATCGTATCGCCGAGGGCCAGTTCCGACACGCCCGCAGCTTCAGCGCGCGCCGCGAGCGCGGCGACGCGGGCCACGTCCACCTCCCCGTCAAACGGGTCGCCGAAGGCCACCGAGATCGTGGCCGATAGCGGAATGCCGGCGTCATGGGCCAGGACCGCAATGCGGTCCAGCAGATCGGCGGTGTCTTCCGGCGTGGCGTTCTGATTGGCCTTTCCGAAGCCGTCAGACGCGACCATGACATAGTTGATCTCGTCGCAGCCGGCCTCAATCGCCCGGCGCATGCCGCGCTCATTGAGCGCCAGGCCGATATAGGCGCATTTCCCGCGCGGAACCGCGGCCATGATGGCCTCGGAATCGGCCATGGCCGGCACGAGCTTAGGATTGACGAAGCTGGCCGCCTCCATGCGTTTGACCCCAGCGGCGATCAGCCGGTCAATAAACTCCAGCTTCACCGGGGTTTCCAGCAGCGTAGGGTCGTTTTGTAGCCCATCGCGGGGGCCCACTTCGACAATGTCGATGGATCGGGTCATGGCTCAACCTCGGTTACGTCTTCGGAGGGCGTGCGTTCACATCCGGTGGCGAACACGAACACATTGATGACCTCGTCCCCGCGCGAATAATTGATGCCGTCTGCAGCATCCGCCGCACAGGCCGCTTGTTGAAGCGCCACCAGCCAGGCGCGGCGAACCGCTTCGTCTTCGGCGCTCAGCTCAGCGCGCTCAACACGTAGCCAACGGCTTTCGTCAATCACGTAGACACGCGGGGCGTCCGGATCAATCTCGGTCAGGCTGAGATCGGCTGGATTGATCAGGTCCACATCCCCGCCGACATCAAACACAAAGCTCGGTTCGGTGAAGCTGGAGACGGTTTCAGCCCCGGGCACTTGGGCTCGGACCTGGAGCGTGACCGCGGCTGCATCGCGCGCCACGAAGAAGGCGTCCGCATCCGGTGATAGCACACCGCGCAGGCCGATATGCCAGTTCAGTCCGGCCATCACCGCCAGCAAGAGCGCTGTGCCCGGCTTACCCAGGCCCGTCGCCAGGATCGCGCCGAGCGCGAAGAGGCTGATCACCAGCCCGATCGTCACAGCAGGCATGACCGGAAGATCGCCGAATGCAACCGCAAATCCCAGAATGCCTGGCGTTGCAATCACATAGCCCAGAAAGCCCAGACCGGCCCCGAGCCAGCGCCAAAGCGCAGGGGTCTTGTGAAGGCGCACCAGGCCGAGCCCAGCGATGAGGCCCAATGCGGCATAGGTTGGCAATGTATAGTGGGGCAGCTTTGTCGGAAGCAGCTCAAACACCAGCCAGGTGGGCAGCGCAAAGGCGATCACCGTACGGGCCGCATCGGCAAAGCGGGTCTTGTTTGTCCAATGCCGGATGATTGCGCGAAGACCGGCTGGGACCGTCAAAATGGCCGGCGCGAACAGCACTGCGATCAGGAGCAGGTGATAACCCGGAGGGCCGTCATGGCCTTCATCACCGGTCACCACCTTGGTGCCCATATCATCGCCCACCGCTTCCATCAGGAAAGCGCCGTCGGTCGCGATCTGGATGGCGACCAGCCAGGGCAATACGATCGCCGCGGCGATCACGGGACCGGGCCACCATAAAAGCGGCTTGGCCCAGCTGAACCGGCGCTCCAGCACGAACAGCAATCCGATCGCCAGAAATCCGGCCATCGGCGTGACCGGACCCTTGATCAGGCCGCCGACCCCTAAGCTGATCCAGAACAGGAGCGATGCCCACCGCGCCTCGCTCAAAGTGGGGCCGGTCCTTAAAACAACCAGCGCCAGAAACGCCCCGGCCGCTGTCGCCCCCAGCATGGAGTCGGTTTTGGCAATACCGCCTTCGGTGGCCAACAGGACGGAGACGGCGATCAGCGCCGCGCCTGCGAAGCCAACCTGGCGTCCAAATAATCGGGCTCCGGCGAAAAAGGTGGCGAGGGCGGCCAGCATGGCCCCCAGCACGCTGGGCAGGCGATAGGCCCAAATCTCGCGGGCGTCCTCCCCGGTTGTCGCTGCCACCGCAACGGCTTGAAGCCAGTGAATACCAACCGGCTTTTTATTGCGCGGCTCGTCCAAGAAGCTGATCTCGACGAAATCGCCGGTCTCGATCATCTGCGCTGTGGCTTGGGCAAAGCGGGCTTCATCGCGGTCCAGAACCGGCATGGAAAAAATGCCCGCCCCGGCTGCAATCAGGGCGATGAGGGCCACCACCAGGGGCGCGCGCGGGCCATCGAAAAGGCCGGGAAGACGCATATCCTTATGCTCCAGACTACGGTTTCAGCCCGCTGAAGGCCTTGCGCGCTCCACCGCCGCTGTAAAAAACAACGTGCACCGCGCCATATAATCGGTATGAAACGCCCCGTCCTGATCTGCAAGCACGCGGGCTGAGCCATGAGCGCTTCGACCACACACACCGACCGCCCTGATATCGCTGTTGTCGCCCCCATGCACAACGAGGCGGGCAACGCCGCGCGCCTGGTGGACGAGATCGCAACCGCGCTTGAGGGCCGCTCCTTTGAGATCCTGTGCGTCAATGACGCCAGCACCGACACCACGCTTGAAGAGCTGAACGCGGCCAAAGCCTCAACACCGCAGCTGCGTGTGCTGACCCACCGAAAGAATTCAGGTCAGAGCCGCGCCATCCGGACCGGCGTCCTTGCAGCACGCGCGCCTGTGGTCTGCACGCTGGATGGCGATGGCCAGAACCCGCCGGAGCATATCCCGATGCTGGTCGACGCCCTGACCCGCGCCGATGCGCCGCAGGGGCTGGGCATGGTGGCCGGTCGGCGTGTGGGCCGTCAGGACAGCCAGGCGAAAAAGCTCGCCTCGCGCTTCGGCAATGGGATCCGCAAGGCCATGCTGAACGATGATGCCGATGATACCGGCTGCGGGCTTAAGGCCTTTAAACGCGAGGCTTATCTGCTGTTGCCCTTCTTTGATCACCAGCATCGCTTCCTGCCGGCCTTGATGAAGCGCGAGGGCTATGGGCTGGAGTTTCGCGACGTCACCCATCGCGCCCGCACCGTTGGCCAGTCGAAATATACCAATCTTGGCCGCCTTTTCGCCTCACTCAGCGATATGGTAGGTATGATGTGGCTCAACAGCCGTGCGCGTCAGCCCGGCGGCTGGGACGAGTCCTAACGCCGGTCCGATCCTTTCGGCCGGACCGGCATGGGCAGGGCTGAGGGGGAAGAAGGAGGACCGGACATGTCCGGAACGACCGGAGCCGGTGTTGCGGTAGGGATCGCGAGCACCGACGCACAAAAACCAGGCGGGGGGCTTAGCGTGTTTAATATTTTTCCGAAAATGCTGATCCCGGTGATCCTGTATGCGATCATTGGCTATATTTCTGTCTTCACCGGCGGCGGTGACGTCAGCGCTTTCATTGGCGACATGGTCGCTTTCCAGGCCGGCGAATGCGCTGAAGGCGCGTCCTGCGCGGTCGGGGCGCTCAATGGCGGCCTGATTTCGATCCCGCTGCCAAGCGGATCGTGGACGCTGTCGACCGGCGATATCATCTTGATGGTTGCGCTGATCGCGCTGTTCTTTGAGATGGTTCAGTCCTCGGGCTCGGGCACATCGACCCTGCTCAACCATGGCTTATCGATCGCCGTGCTGTTGATCTGTCTTCTGCTCTTCTTGCTGGTGCCGATCTTTGCCAGCTCGGTCTTCTTCCTGATCATTATGATGGCGCTGATTGATGTGGCCGCAGGCTTCACCATCACCGCTGTCGCCGCACGCCGCGACCTGGGCACCTAGCGCAGGGCGCTTCGGCGAACGAAAACAGGGCCGGTCTCAGGGATGAGGCCGGCCTTTTTTCTTGAGGCTCAAGCGCGTCCGCGCTTTCGCTCCTCGCTTGCCGCGCGCAAGCGCGCTCACGCTGCGGGCGGGCGGTCGCCCTTGCGAGCGCTGATGCGCTCGGGGGTGGAGACCCACTGAGCCATCATCCACACCCTCGTCATCCCAAACTTGATTTGGGACCCAGCTTGGACTGAGCGCCAACGCTCGACGATCCCTGGGTTCCCGCCTGCGCGGGAATGACGAAGGAGGGTGTAGCAAGTGGGATTGCTTCGACTCTGTCGAGCGTCATCAACACCAGCCTTCTCTTTCCCGACGCAGGTCGGGACCCAGGAGAAGACAGGGCTCAGCATTTCATGGCTCTGGGCCCCGACCTGCGTCGGGGAAGAGAGTGAAGGCTCAAAAAGAAGTGTCCCGACGCCGCAGGCGTCGCAAGGGCGACCCCTGCCTTCGCAGGGGCAGGCAGCCGCCCGCAGCGAAGGTGAGCTTGCCTCACCGAAAGCGAGGACCCGACGGCATGGACATGCCGGAGGACGAGAAAAGGAATCCTAGAAAACCAGGAAAAACACGCTCAGCACAATCACCGCGTCGAGCCCGCGTGACGCGGCAGAGTAGACGCGCGTCCGGGTCATGCGCAGCGGACCAGGGTGGCGCGCGGTGGCGCGATGGGGGCGCGGCCGGCCGCTTCATAGGTCTGGCGATAGCGATTGCGCTCTACGGCATCGGCGCGCAGACCGCGGCGCGGGGCCGGGGCGTCGCATTGCAGCGACAATGCCGATTGGGCGCTGCGCGCGGCGCTGCTGGCCTGAGATGTGGCGCGCGCCCGCGGGCGCTCGGCCTTGCGGGATGTGGGATTGATCGGGACCAGAGCCCGCTGCCCAGACTCTGAGCCGGTTTGGCCAGACTTGGGTGCAGGCGCAACACGCGCGCCCCGGTGGGTCGGGACAGAAGAGCCAGGGCGGCGCGTATGCGGGTCGAAACCGATCATGGCCTGACCCACGCAATGCCCGTGCCAGACGTTTACGCCCTGTTAGGAGGTGTAAAGAGCGCGTTAACGCTCAAAACAGGTCAGCCTTTGCGCCGACCTGTTTCAGCCTGAGACGCTTTAGTCGCCTGCCAGCTTGTCCAGCTTGGCTTTCATGGCATCCAGTTCTGCGCGCAGGGTATCGACGTCTTCTTTGTCTTCCGGTGCGTCCGGCGCAGGGAAGGCTGAAGCGGCCGCGCCGGTCTGGGCAAAGGGCGAGAACATCGACATGGCCTGCTGGAACATTTCCATATTGCGCTTGGTGGCTTCTTCCATCATGGCCATGGAGGCGGTGGGCGAACCCATGGCTTCGGCCATTTTCTCGCGCATTTCGGCATGCTGCTTGGCGAAGCTGTCCATCGACATGTTCAGATAGCCCGGCACCATGGATTGCATGCTGTCGCCATAGAAGCTGATCAGCTGGCGCAGAAACTCCACGGGCAGCAGCGTTTCGCCCTTGGATTCTTCTTCAAAAATAATTTGGGCCAATACCCCGCGTGTCAGGTCTTCGCCTGATTTGGCATCGACGACCTGAAAGTTCTTGCCGTCTTTCACCAGCTCGCGCAGATGATCCAGCGTGACATATCGGCTCGCCGAGGTGTCGTAGAGGCGCCGGTTTGCGTATTTCTTGATAACGATGGTGCCATGCGTTTCGGCCATGGTGCGTACTCCCTGCTCCCGCCCACTCCCAGAAGCTCTTTGTCCATTCGCGACGTTTCGCCGCTCGACTTATGCTGCGCGTGCGTCCAAAACTTCAAATGAGCCAGCTTCTTGGATCGGCTCAATGGTTTGCTGCAACCGCGTATAGCGTCATTGCTGCGCAGCATAAAGCTTTTCAAGCTTGGGGACAGGGAGGAATTACAATGGGCAAGACGGCAATCGTCACAGGCGGCACGCGCGGGATCGGTAAAGCGATCGCGATCGCCCTCAAAGGCGCGGGCTATAGCGTGGCTGCAAATTATGCCGGCAATGATAGCGCGGCAGAAGCGTTCAAGGCCGAAACCGGCATCGATGTCTTCAAGTGGTCGGTCGCCGATTACGATGCCTGCGTTGAGGGAATCGCCAAGGTGGAAGCCGCACTCGGTCCGGTCGACATCCTGATCAACAATGCCGGCATCACGCGCGACGCGCCCTTCCATAAGATGAAGCCCGAACAGTGGCGCGATGTGATCGATACCAACCTGTCCGGGGTGTTCAATATGACGCACCCGCTCTGGAACGGCATGCGCGAGCGCGGCTTCGGTCGAATCGTCACGATCTCGTCCATTAACGGGCAAAAGGGCCAGTTTGCTCAGGCGAATTACTCGGCCGCGAAAGCCGGTGATCTGGGCTTCACCAAAGCCCTGGCCCAGGAAGGGGCGCGCAAGGGCATTACCGTCAACGCCATCTGCCCGGGCTATATCGCCACCGAAATGGTCATGGCGGTGCCCGAGGAAGTCCGCAACCAGATCATTGCCACCATCCCCGTGGGCCGTCTGGGTGAGGCCGACGAGATTGCGCGGTGCGTGACCTTCCTGGTTTCCGACGAGGCCGGCTTCATCACCGGAGCCACGCTGACGGCCAATGGTGGGCAATATATGGCCAGCTAATTGGACAGACCGGGCGCACTGGCTGCAGCTTTGCTGTTTTCATTCACCCGAGTGCCCCGATTTTGCCCAAGTGCACCATCATGGTGCCGCCCATGTTCAGGGGAATCATTGCCCTTCTTGTAGCCAGCGCTGGGGTTTGGGCGCTGTGGGTTGCAGAGGGGAACGGCCAGTCGAATCCATTCCGCCAACTCCTCGGCCAGTCGTCCGAGGAGCGTGTGGACGCGTCTATCTGGTTTGAACGGGCCGATGGGCGAGGGCGGTTTATCTTAGACCGGACCCTGCGCCCAGCCTTGCTGTGGGAAGAAGGATCGCGCGAAGTCATTGCGCTGTATCGCTCCCCGGCGTCTGGCGGGGGGCAGGTTTGGCTGACCGATACCGACCGCGCTTTGCTGCGGGAAAGCAATTTGGGGGGATGGACCTATTTTCCCGGCGATGTGCGCGACGGCGTGATTGTCGAGCCGCTGGGCCGCGCCCGCACGCTGGTCGCCGCGCCGGCGAGCGCCGATCAGATCCAGACGGCGGCGCGCGATATGGTCGATGCGCTGGCGCGCCTGTCGCGCAATGATGATGTCAGCGCCCAGCTGACCAGCCTGACCCCAGATCAAAACCCCTATATTATCGACGCCATGCTGATGACGGTGATCGGGGCTGAAACCGCCTCGCGGCGATCCATGCGCAATCTGGAAGTGGTTCGCATTGGGGTCGGGGAAGTGCCGCGGGTGAGCTATGACGGCCGCACGCTCGACATTTCGGTGGCCACTCAGCTGGGTTATGGCGGACGCCCGAGCTCCGAATTCATCCGCCGGGCGCTTGATGCGGGCGGGGCCTAGCCCTCGCTGACAGGCGGTCCGTTCGGACCCGGTCGCCAGTCACTGGGGGCAAGCTCAAAGCCTGAAAACTGAAATCCCGGCGCCACTACACAGCTGACCAACGTCCAGGCTCCGAGCGATTCGGCGGTTTGCCAGGCGTGCGGCGGCACCACGGCCTGAGGGCGGTCGCCCGCGCGCAAATCGGGTCCCAGCCGCTGGGACCGGGCGGTGACACCGTCCTCGCTGAGGGTGAGCGCCAAGGGAGCCCCAGCCTGCCAGAGCCAGACTTCGGTTGCATCGACCTTGTGCCAGGCCGAAACCTGATCCGCCGCCAGCAGGAAATAGATCGTCGTTGCGGCGGCCCGCTCGCCCTGTGCCGCTTCGGTCCGATCGGTTTCGACATACCAGCCGCCTTCGGGGTGGGGCTGCATGCCCAATATCCGAATGATTTCCTGCGCTCCCAAATCACCCGCTGGCCGCATGGTGACCTCCCCTTTTAGAAAACTCGCTGCAAAAGACGTCCAGTTAACCGGACGCTCACTCAACCCTGATTAGGATGGGACCTTCATAATTGTCGAGCACTGACCATGGCCAAGGATTCCTTCGGCAAGCTTTCCTTCCTCAAGCGCGGTGGATCAACCAGCCGCGTCATCGACCTTGTCTCCATCAAGGAGCGGTTCGGTGAGACCACCGGCTGGGCGATTGATCCGATGTTCCGGATGGGCCGGCTCAATAAGGGTTTTGTCGTCAAGCACACCCTGAGGGCTTGGGAGCGTGAGCACCTGGGCGGTGATAAGACCTCGGCCACCAAGGTGATCATCCCGATCAGCGACACCAATCTGGACCTGGGTGGCCATTCCATCTTTGTCGAAGATCCCAATTTTGAGCGCCAGCTGGCCGAGCATTTGGGCGTCACGACGGATAATCCGGACTTTTCCACCGACGTGTCGCGCCTGCGCGCTCTAGCCGGTCTGCCCTCCTTTGATCCGTATCTGCTGCACGAATTCTTCCGCCGCGCCGGCGAGCATATCGATAATTGCTATTTCGTGATTTCCGATAGCGAGCTTCGCAAAATCACCGAATATGTGGCCAATCAGATTGATACGCTGGTGCGCAAGGCTGTCGGGGGCGGCAGTGACGTGGCCACGCTGGCGAAGTCCAAGAAGCTCGCCAAAGTGCTGTTTGAGGATGAAGATTCCGAACAGCTCGTCGTGCTTCGCGAAGCGCTGCGTATGACGGCGCAGGAATATCGCGATGGTGTCTTTGGTTGGAAAGGCACGCTGTATTACAGCTGGCGGTCGGCCGATTGCTATGCCGAGCTGGTCGCCTTCCTGAAAGATTTGAAGGGCCTGCGCGTCATTGGTCTGATGGGTGAGGATCGCGCCGAGATGCGCACCATCATGACCAATATTGCCCAGCTCTCCATGGGGCGGTGGAATCGGCTGAAGTCACAGCTCGACACTTATCACAATGAATTCAACATCTTCGTCCAGCGCGGCGACCCGGCGGCTCTGAAATCCTTCATGACCCGAGCCCCGGAGCTGTTTGTGGAGATGGGTGAGGATTTGGGCCGTCTCCAGCACGTGTCGTCCTATTGGAAATTCTGGACCAAGGGCCGCCGCGGCCAATCCATGACCGCCCAGGAAGCCTTTGACCTGCTGCCTGATTTTGAAGCCGCGCTTCAGATGACTGATTTAAGGGACGCGGCTTAGGTCTGCTGGCCCTCCAGCCTGTCGCTAAGCTGGCCCACGCACCCCTCGTCATCCCCGCGCAGGCGGGGACCCAGAGAGGACATAGCGCGGCGTTTCATGGCTCTGGGTTCCCGCCGGAGTTTATCCTGAACTTGATTCAGGGCGGGAATGACGAAGAGAGATGGGCCGATGGATGCACTCAGACGCTCTTGGGCGTCGCCAAGGCCAACCTACTTTCTCATTTCCGACGACGAGGGGAGATCGTAGAGCCTATCCCGCAACCACCACTTCAACCCGAACCGCATCGGCGGGCGGATTGGGCAGGGCGGCTTCGAAGGTCGTGGCGGTCTCGGCCAGCAGCGTGGGCGCTTCCAGCGCGATCGGCCAGGAGGCGAGCGCCACGCCCGCGGCGTCATAGGCCACGGCCTGTAGCGGCGGTACGGCGCGATCTGAGCGCGTGATATTGCGAAGCGATCCAGAGACCAGCAGCCGCGCATCGGCCTCCGCGGTTTCGAACTGGGCGGTCAGGCCTTCGATCTCCACGCCATACGGATTGACCTCAAGGCCCACGGCGGCATAGGCCCCAGCAGTGCGTGGCCAGACGTCCACCACGTCGACGCGGAACATCACGGCCGCGCCGAGTAAAACCACGAAACAGGCGGCCACGCCGGCCCAGCCTGCGCCCTCGGCGGCCAGCCGGGCCTTGCGGCGCTTGGCATACTGGCGGGCCCGGATGGCAGTGTGCGGCTTATCACGCAGGCTCGGCTGAGCGTCGAGGACCGGTTCAGGATCCGGTGCCGGGGCCGGTTCAGGCGCAGCCACGGGCTCGGACAGCGTCAGCGCTTCATCGGCGACCGTCCAGACATGGGCGCAACTGGCGCACTTCACCTTGCCGCGGCGCGCTTCCAGCGCGGCCGCTTCAACGCGATACTTTGCCTCGCAGCTGGGACAGGTCACGATCATGGACGCACGCCTTGCTCATCCTGCATAGTCGTCGACGATTCTTATCGCCAACCCTTACCGTTCGAGGGCCGCTTGCATGAGCTCCGATCCGCGTCACGCTGACATCTCCGAAGCCCCCACCGCACCGGCTGTGCGCTTTGAGGGTGTCGGGATGCGCTATGGGCGCGGCCCGGAAGTCTTAAGCGACCTTAGCTTTGAGTTACCAAGTGGAAGTTTCCATTTCCTCACCGGACCGTCTGGAGCGGGAAAAACTTCACTTTTAAAGCTGATTTATCTGGCCGAACGCCCGTCGCGCGGCCTGATCTCCATGTTTGGACGCGATAGCGCCATGCTGCCCCGCGAGGGCTTGCCCGATCTCAGACGGCGTATCGGGGTGGTGTTTCAGGACTTCCGCCTGCTCGATCACCTCACCGTTTTTGACAATGTCGCCTTGCCGCTGCGGGTCGCGGGCCAGTCCCGGTCCAGCTATGCCGATGATGTGGCCGACCTGCTCCAATGGGTGGGGCTGGGCGATCGCATGGATGCTTTACCCCCCACCCTGTCCGGCGGGGAGCAGCAGCGCGCCTCGATCGCCCGGGCGGTGATCTCCAAACCGGAATTGCTGATTGCCGATGAGCCCACCGGCAATGTCGACCCGGAGATGGCCAACCGGCTGCTCAGGCTATTTGTCGAGCTGAACCGTCTTGGCACCACAGTGCTGATCGCTAGCCATGATATCGCTTTGGTCCGGTCGCTTGGGGCCCCGGTGCGGGAGCTTGCCGATGGCAAGCTTGTCGATGACGGCATGAGGGCGGCATGAGCCAGTCGGGAAAATCTGCGCCCCTCCTGCCGCCGGATTCTGGGCGGGACCGGCCTTTGCTGGCTGTGGCCGCCATCCTGGTTTTCCTGGCGTCTCTGGCGGGTATTGGGGCGGCTGGGGCCTGGCAGGCCGCAGAAGGCTGGACCGCCCAGCTGACCGATCAGATCACGGTACAGATTCTGCCGGCGCAAGGCCGGGATGCCGACGCCGATGCCGAAGCGGCGGCGGTGGAGATCGCGCGCCTGCCCGGTGTGGCTTCGGCCGAAGCGCGAGGCCGCGCCCAGTCTGAACGCTTGTTGGAGCCCTGGCTGGGTAGCGGGGTTTTGCCCGACGACTTGCCGGTGCCGCGCCTGGTCGCCGTGCGCCTTGATCCAGAAACACCTTTGGCACCGGGTGCGGTGGAGACGCTGCTCGCCGATGCCCCCCTATGAGGTTGTGGTGGATGACCATGACCGGTGGGAGCGGGCGGTGACGCGCGCCGCCGCTGCGGTGCGCTATTTCGGTCTGGCGGTGGTTGCCTTGCTGACGCTGGCGGCGGCGGCTGTGGTGGCGTTTGCGGCGCGCGCCTCCTTGGCGGCGCGGTGGGATGTGGCTGAAGCGCTTCACCTGGTGGGCGCGCCGGACAGCTATGTCACGCGCCTGTTCCAGGAGCGCTTCTTCATGTTGGGTGTGAAAGCGGGATTGATCGGCGCGGTCCTGGCCGGGCTTGCCGGTCTGGGCCTGTCTGCGCTGGGCGGCGGGGCGGGCGCGATCTTTTTCCTGCCACGCTTCGAATTGAACTGGGTTAGCGCCGCCATCCCGGCGGCTGCGGCTTTGGTCTCCGGCATCGTGGCGGCCATTTCAGCGCGAATCGCCGTGGCCAATGAATTGAAGGCGCGCTGGTCATGAAGCTGCCGCGCGCGTGCCATGCTTACGGGCCAGGATGGGTGTCAGGAGTGAAAGTCTAGGACGATGAACGACGCCTTCCGGACACTGGCCTTTGTGGTCTTGATCACCTTTGCGGCAGGCTTTGCGCTGTTTGTGCGCGAAGCGCGCAGCTTTACGCCCGCCGGTCCGGTGCAGGCGGACGCGATCGTGGTGCTGACCGGCGGCCCGAACCGGGTCGCGACCGGCGTCGAGCTTTTGGAAGCCGACCAAGGCACGCGATTGCTGATTTCCGGGGTGAATCCGGGCAGCCCCGTTGCCGACATTGCCTCAGCGGCGGGGGCCTCCGATGCGCTGTTTGCCTGTTGCGTGGATGTTGGGCCCACCGCAGCGGACACCGAAGGCAATGCGCTGGAGACGGCGGCCTGGGCGTCAGAGCACGATTATGACCGCCTTATTGTGGTGACCAGCGACTATCATATGCCGCGCGCGCTGCTTGAATTACAGGCGGCCATGCCCGATACCCGGCTGATCGCGCATGCGGTGCCAGCCCCGGCGCCCTGGCGCAATCCCGATGAAGCCCGGCGCTGGCTGACCGAATATGTGAAATATGCGGCCGTTTTCGTCCGCGAGCGCATCTCTGGTCTGGGCACCGAAGCCTCATCGGCTGGTGAGGGAAGCTAAAGACTTGGCCATGATCGGCTCCATTGCGTTCGTCATCTGGATGTACGGCCTGATGGTCGTCATGGGGATCGTCTGCAGCCCCGCCCTTCTGGGCCCACGGTCCTGGTCAAAGGCTTGCCTGCGGCTTTGGCTGAAGCTGGTCTTTGGTGGGTTAAGACTGCTGTGCGGTATTCGCTATGAGGTGCGGGGCGACCGGTATCGGCCCACCGGTGGCGCACTGGTCGCGTCCAAACACCAGTCGATGTTTGAGACCTTGGCCTTTTGGCAAATCCTGGATGATCCAGCGATCATCCTGAAAAAGGAGCTGGCCTACCTGCCTTTCTTTGGCTGGTACGCCATGAAAGTGAAGAATATCTCGGTTGACCGGTCCGCCGGGGCCAAGGCTCTGCGCGGCATGCTCAGACAGGCGCGTGACCGCGCCACCGAAGGCCGCCAGGTGGTCATCTTCCCCCAAGGCACCCGCTTGGAGCCGGGCGAGCGCGAGAGCTACAAGCCGGGCGTAGTGGGGCTGTATTCCTCCATGAAGGTGCCCTGTGTTCCGGTGGCTCTGAATTCGGGGCTTTACTGGCCCCCCCACGGCTTTGGCCGCAAACCTGGCACGATCATTGTAGAATTCCTCGAACCCATTGAACCCGGACTGCCCAAGGATGAATTCCTCGCCACGCTTGAAACCCGCATTGAGACAGCCTCAGCGGCTTTGCTGCCGCAGGGGCCTGCGACGGACACCACGGAGGCTGCACCATGACCGCGTCTGATCGCGCGCCGTCGCGCACCATGCTCTTCGTGCCCTTTGTGGCCTTGATCGTCGTTGTGGTTCTGCACGCGGTGTATTGGACGATCATTGCCAGCCAGATTGAACATCGAGCCCTGGCCTGGATCCAAGCCCAGGAAGCCGCAGGTTATCAGGTTGGCTATGACAGCCTGCGGGTGGGCGGCTACCCCTTCCGCTTCGCCTTGCGCGCAGAAGCCCCGCAGCTCACCGCGCCAGCGTCAGAAGGCGGATGGACCGCGCAGGTTGAGCGCTTATCGGCCGCCGCTCAATTCTATGATCTCAACCACTGGATCGTCTCGCCCATGGGGCAGGGCACAGTCCTGAGCGCGGGTGAAACCTATACGCTCACGGCTGAAAGCGCCCGGCTGTCGCTGCGGGCCCGTCAGGGGGCGACTTCGCGCTTGGGAGCCAGCATTACCGCGCTGACGATTGCTGGCCCCGAAGGCCGACAGCCGCCCATCACGGCTGTGGATCGGTTGGCGATGTCCGGGTTTTTGGATGAGGATGACCAGCTGGCTCTGCGCATTCAGAGCGAAGGCGTGATACTGGGCGACGGCGCGCTTGATCCGGCACTGGCCGAAGCCTTTGGTCAGGAAGCCGCGCTGATGCGCATTGATGCAGTGGTCACACAATGGAGCGCCTTGGCGCGCCGCGCCGACCCGTTTGACTGGCGTCAGGCCAATGGGGCCTTAGTGGTCAACCAATCCCAGCTGATCTGGGGCCCGGCGGAACTGGCCGGCGATGGCGAGATCGGCTTGGATGCCGATCTCTTGCCGGAAGGCCGCTTATCGGTGGTCGTGACCGATCCTGAAACGCTCATCGGGGCATTGGAATCGGCTGGCCTGGTGGTAGACGAGCAGGGGGCCGCGCTGCGGCTGGCCGCGCTCATGGCTCCACGCCAGGACGGCGGAATCCCGCTGCCCCTGCGTTTGCGTGAAGGCGCGATCTTCTTTGGACCGGCCCGAATCGGCACTTTTTCAGACTAGACGCTAGCCTTTGACAAAGGCTTCCAGTGCTTCGACCACCCGGCGATTATCCGCGTCCTGGCCCACGGTGATGCGCAGCGCGTTCGGCAGACCATAGGGCTGCACCGGGCGCACGATCAGCCCCCGCTCGGCCAGGAAGGCATTGGCGGCCATGGCGTCTTTGCCAGCCTCTTCGGGGAAATGGACCAGCACGAAGTTGCAGACCGAGGGGGTGACTTCCAGGCCCAAGCCGCGGATCGATTGGGTCAGATAGCCCAGCCAGCGCTCATTATGGGCGATCGACTCCTCCACGAAGCCTGTGTCCTTGATCGCCGCGAGCCCGGCTTCGATCGCCGGCAGATTGACGTTGAACGGGCCCCGGACGCGGTGGATCACGTCCACAATCTCTTTCGGGCCATACATCCAGCCCAGCCGCAAACCGGCCAGGCCATGGATTTTGGAGAAGGTGCGCGTGACCACCGTGTTTTCGTAGTCATCCACCAGTTTCAGCGGGTTGCCATAACCCGGCTCTTTCACGAATTCGGCATAGGCCCCATCAACGACCAGCAGCGTGTCTCTTGGCAAGCCTTCGCGCAGGCGGCGGATTTCGCTGTCGGGCACCCAGGTCCCCGTTGGGTTATTGGGGTTGGCGATGAAGACGATTTTCGCGCCGTCTTTGGCGGTCTCCAGCACCGAGTCGATATCAGCGGTGTAGCCGTCTTCGGGTGCCGACACGATTTGTGCGCCCGATTGCATGGCGACCAGGCGGTAAACCAGGAAGCCATATTGGGTCTGAACCACCGTGTCGCCTGGATCCAGATAGGCCCGGCCAATCAGCTGGAGCAGTTCATCTGACCCTGCGCCGCAGACGATGCGTTCAGGATCAATCCCTTCGGCTTCGCCGATCGCTTCGCGCAGGACGGTGGCCCCTCCATCGGGATAGACATGCAGCTGATCTGCGGCCGCCTTGAACGCCTCGGCCGCTTTCGGGCTACAGCCCAGGGCGTTCTCATTGGAAGACAGCTTCACCGCGCCGTCCGGGGCTGCCGCACCGGGGGTGTAGGGTTTGATGTCCAGAAGGCCGGGGCGGGCTTGCAGCGTCATGGCGCGTCATCCTTGGTCGGTTTTGACTTCGCCGTGTCCGGCGAAGTTTCCGAGGAGGGAGATAACGCGCGCTTGCCCGCTTCTTCAAGCTTTCTGACCCGTACCCGCTGCGGTGTGCCGCCCGGACGCACCGCGCCGACATGTTTGACCGCTTCAGCCAGGATCAATCCGCCAAAGGCCGGATAGATGCGCTCGCCCACCGCTTCAAAGCCATCGGCGGTCTTTTCCCCGCAGGTGAAGCGCCAGGGTGGGGTGTATAGCGCTTGGGCCCAAGCCGTGGGTTCAAACAGCGCATCGGTCAAAAGCCGGGTCAGCTGGGTGCGGGTATAGGGTCGCCCATGGCCAAACGGTGTGGAATCCACCCGGGCCCAAAGCCCGCCGCGGTGGGTGCAAATCACGGCCAGGCGGGCTTCGGGAGCCATGATGCGCCAGACTTCCCGAAGCAGCCGGCGCAAATCTTCGGCCTCTTCCAGCGCGTGGACCAGGATCACCCGGTCAAACAGGCTTTCCACAAAGGGCAGGCGGCATTCATCGCCCAGGGCTACCCGGCTGCCTTTGCCATTGCCCCACGGCACGGCACCCTGAGCGGCCGGCATATAGGCCACCGCCCGGCGCGTGGTATCGGCAAAGGCGTTCAGATAGGGGGTGGCATAGCCAT
The DNA here is from genome assembly GCA_028280165.1 of Oceanicaulis sp. Taxonomy (GTDB): domain Bacteria; phylum Pseudomonadota; class Alphaproteobacteria; order Caulobacterales; family Maricaulaceae; genus Oceanicaulis. The sequence goes on from JANQMI010000118.1 coordinate 23,118, forward strand.
AGCCGAGCATGTCCAGATCGCGGGCGTCCGACCACAGCGCGGTGAGACGGCGCAGCACCATCTCCCGGGCCGCGCGCCCCCGGGCGCTACGATAGAAGCGGTCAATCTCAAGGGCGTCTGTACGCATGCAATGATCTCTGGGCGTTGCCTTGGCTCTAGCTCTGTCCATCTAGATAATATGAACTTGCTTGCTCGGCTGTAAGTCTGTGAACACGAAAAAGGTCTGCCATGGCGCTCGATGTCCTCCAATTCTCCTGTCTGTCGGACAATTACGGCTTTCTCATTCGGTGCAGTCAGACCGGCGTCTGCGCAGCGATCGATACGCCCGATGCCGACGTTATCGCGGCTGAAGCGGACAAGATGGGCTGGGACCTGACCCAGGTTTGGAACACCCACCACCATTGGGATCATGCTGGCGGCAATGAAAGCCTGCGCCAGACCCAAGGCGTCACGATCACCGCACCGGGGTCTGAAGCCGCCACGATCGGTCACATCGATACCGCCGTATCCCACGGCGATACCGTCATGCTGGGCCATCAAAAGGCGACCGTGATGGATGTGGGCGGGCATACGCTCGGCCATATCGCCTATTGGTTTGAGGACGCCAATGTCGCTTTTGTGGGCGACAGCCTGTTTGCGCTCGGCTGCGGGCGGATGTTTGAGGGCACGCCCCAACAATTCCAGGCCTCTTTGGCGCGGCTCAAGGCTTTGCCAGGGGAGACCGTGATCTACTGCGCCCATGAATACACCGCCGCCAATGCCGCCTTCGCTCTGTCGGTGGACCCGGACAATGCCGCGCTGATGGCCTATGCCAAAGACGTGTCGGCCAAGCGGGCTCGCGGCGAAGCCACGGTGCCGACCACGATCGCCAAAGAACGGACCGCCAACCCCTTCCTGCGCTGGGATGACCCCGCACTGCGCGGCCATCTGGGGCTTGAAACGGCGGAAGACTGGGAAGTCTTCGCCGAAGTGCGCCGGCGCAAGGACGCGTTTTGATTGGGGAGTAAGTTTGAAGGTCACCTCATCATCCCCGCGTAGGAATGACGAATGAGGCTGGGCAAATGATGTCTCCCCCTGTTTACGGGGGGAGTGTCCTCGAAGAGGACGAGGGGGGGCTACGACGTCAGAGAGTGGGCACACGCCTAATTGCCCCCTCCGTCAGCTCCGCTGACACCTCCCCCGCGAGCAGGGGAGGATATCGAAACCTCGTTTTTCCACGACAACCCTCCTCTCTTTCCCGGCGCAGGCCGGGACCCAGAGCGGTAGAACGCAGCGCTTTGTGATCTCTGGATCCCGACTTTCGTCGGGAAAGAGAGAAGAGGGGTGAGGGCTTTGGGATCCCCCTTCTCTTTCCCAAACTTGATTTGGGATCCATAGATCGTCGATCGCTAGCGGTGCCCCCACCCGACCGAAGCTTTGCTTCGCCCGTTGATCAGTTTCACTGCTCAACCCCCACAAAGGGGGAGGGACGGGTACCAGGCCTGTTAAAGTGCAATGCAAGACCCATCGCCTCCCTCCCCTTGATGGGGGTGAGGTCGCGAAGCGAACGAACGGCCGGGAACCGGGCGGGTGGGGTGTAGATCATCGAGTGGCAGCGCTTCCCCTATGGATCCCAGCTTGCGCTGGGAAAGAGCTGAGGGGTGAGGGCTTTGGGATCCCCCTTCTCTTTCCCAGACTTGATTTGGGATCCATAGATCGTCGAACGCGGGCGCTGCTCCTATGGATCCCAGCTTGCGCTGGGAAAGAGCTGAGGGGTGTGGCTAGCCAGCGGGCGGCGCGGAGCGCCTCATTGGTCGTTTCTGCACACCTGTCGCTGCTTTTACCCTTACGTCATTCCCGCGAAAGCGGGGACCCAGGGATGGCACAGCGCGGCGTTTCAGGGCTCTGGGTCCCTGCCTGCGCAGGGATGACGAGGGGAGAATGCTATCAAATCTCTCTCTTTCCCGGCGCAGGCCGGGACCCAGAGCCGTTGAACGCAGCGCTTGGTGATCTCTGGATCCCGACCTTCGTCGGGAAAGAGAAAAGAGGGATGTCAGGAAAGAGAAGGTGGGGGCTGCTCGGCCGGCAGCACACAGAAATCTATCCTCCCCCACCCCCAGTACCGCTAAACTCACCAGGCGCTCTTTGACCTCGTCCATCACCTTACAGACCCGAAGCGCCCGCAGACCGGCGGTGGTAATAGTCGTAAGAGACAAAACGCG
>JANQMI010000119.1 GCA_028280165.1 Oceanicaulis sp.
TCCGCTCCACCGGCTCAAAAAGCTCTGAGGCCACGGCCATTTTCCAGATCTCATAGGGTGGACGGCCGCCATCCTCGGGGTTCTGGAAGACGTCATGAATGGCCAGGATGCCGCCCCGCGCAACATGACCTGCCCAGGCGCGATAGTCACCGCGCGTGGTCTCCATGGCGTGACCCCCATCAATGAAGACAAAGCATAATGGTCCGCTCCAGGACGCCCCAATGTCTGCGCTCTTGCCCACGACCGGAACAACACTGGATTCCAGATCGGCCAATGCAAGGGTTCGGCGAAGCGCTGGCAGCGTGTCGACGCGGCCCAGCTCAGCATCAAACAGGTCCGGATCGTGATAACCCTCGCCGGGCTGATGCTCTTCAGAGCCACGATGGTGATCGACCGCAAAAAGAATCCGATCCGCATCGCGGGCTGCGCGGCCCAGATAGACCGAAGACCGACCACACCAGCTGCCGATTTCCACCATGGGGCCCGGCACCGCCTCAGCGGCCAGGACAGCATGGCGCGCCAGGGCTTCACCTTCATCGTGCGCTAAAAAGCCCTTGACCGTTTGCGGGTCGAGGGCATCACCGGGGATTATCAGCGTCATGGCTTAGCCAAAAAGTCCGGAGCGGCTGGCCCACCGGCGCTCGGCCAGGGCATCCGCAGCCGACCCTAAACGCGACGTTGCCGACATGGCCGCTTCCAGCCCAGCCTCCAGCTCAGCCTCTTCAGCCTCGGTCCAACTGTCGTCCTCAAGCACCGCGTCAAAGAAACGATCCGCCCGTCGAACCGCACCCAGCGCACGTTCAACGGCAGCCAGGTCGCGCTCCAAGCTGCTGGCATCGATATTCCCATCAAGGCTCGCAACAATGAGGGTCTGATCAGCAAGCGCGCGGGTATCGGTCATCAGGCCCTCAAGGTCGCTCTGAACACTGCCAAAATCGGCCTCATCCAGATAGACCGCCAGCTGATCTGGGGCATTGCCGGCAACGGCCTCGGACCCGCCAATCAGGCGCCCCAGAAAACTGCGCGTGGCCTGCGCCGGTGTTGCTGAAACCGTCCACCCCACCGCGTCCAAGCGCTCTGCCAGACGGTTGGCTTGGTCACGCAGGCTCAGCTGTGCGGTGGTCAGTGACGTCTCTGCTTCTGCCTGCATCGATATCGGCGCACTGGCACAGCCAGCCAATGCAGCGGGCACAAAAAGAAACGCAAAGAGACACAGGACCGGCTTAACGCCGAAGCGGTTGATCACAATCAAAACATCCTAAAGCCAGAAAACACGGCAATCCCCCATCACCACGCTTTCGAACCAGCATAAAAGGGCATACTGTTCAGGTAAATAAAACTCAAATTTTCTAACGAAACGCAACGAAGATCGGCATATAGCATGGATACCCACCGCGATTCTCGCCGTTTGGGCCTCTACCCGCCGATCGAACCCCATCGAACGGGCATGTTGGATGTCGGCGAAGAGCATCGCATCTACTGGGAAGAATGCGGGCGACCGGATGGTGTGCCCGTTATTGCCTTGCATGGCGGACCCGGCGGCGGAGCCGCACCTGCCATGCGCCGCTTTTTCGATCCCAAGCGGTATCGCATCCTGGTTTTCGACCAACGCGGCTGTGGCCGGTCTCGGCCCTTCTCCGAAGTTCAAAACAATGACACCGGCCGCCTTGTTGAAGACATGGAAAAGCTGCGTGCATTCTTCGGTGTGGATCGCTGGGTCGTATTTGGCGGCAGTTGGGGAGCGACCTTGGCTTTGGCCTACGCGCGAGCCAACCCCGATGCAGTCTTGGGCTTGGTGCTGCGCGGCATTTTCGCTTGTACTCAAGCCGAACTGGACTGGTTCTATCGCGATGGCGCGAACCGGCTCTTCCCGGATATCTGGGCGCGATTTGCCGGCCGCCTGAGCTCAGACGAGCGTGACGATATTCTGATGGCCTATCACAGGCGTCTGATGGGCAATGATCCCGCCGGTCGGCGAGAGGACGCACTGGCGTGGGCGCGCTGGGAAAGCGCCCTGATCAGCCTGCATATTGATCCCAACACGGCAAACCCTGACGCCCGGCGTGCTGACGCGCTAGCCCGGATGGAAACCCATTACTTTGCCAATAAGGGCTTCTTGGAACGTGATGGGATCCTGTTGGAAGACACCGCCCACTTGGCCAACATACCCGGTGTAATCGTTCAGGGCCGCTATGACATGGTGACGCCCCCGCAAACAGCCTGGACACTGCACAAAGCCTGGCCAGGTTCGCCGATTGATTTC
>JANQMI010000140.1 GCA_028280165.1 Oceanicaulis sp.
CCGAGGCACGCCTGGAATATGAGATCATCCGGGCGATCGCGGAGCTGGAGCGCGCCCGCACCCCCCATATCGCGATCATCTCCGACTTGCCTTTCGCGCCAGATTTTGAAGGCGTCAGTGCCAATCCGATCATCAATGAATTGTCGCGCACCTTTCAGCTGTCCTGGTTGGACCGCGATTTTGAGACCATCCCGCAGGACGCTGACGCGCTTTTCCTCTTCCATCCTGCGCCCTTCAATGAGGCTCAAGCCTATGCCGTGGACCAATTCGTCCTGACCCGCGGACGGGCGTTGGCGCTCATTGACCCCATGGCCCATATTGCGCTCAAACCTGGCCCGGATGGCCTGCCGCCGATCAGCGCCCAGCGGGCCTCCAGCCTCGGCGCGCTCCTGGGGGCCTGGGGCATCGGCTATGATCTCAATACGGTGGCCATGGACGCGGAGACCGGCCTGCCGGTCCAGATCGTTGAGGCCGGTCGCACCCGTATGCGGGCCTATCCGCTCTGGTTCACCGTCCAGCCTGCCACCATGAATACCGAGCTTCCGGCCACGCTTTCGCTGTCCCTGGGGGTCAATCTTGGCAGTCCTGGTGAGCTGGTGGCCCTGGAGGGATCAGACTTCGGGTTCACGCCGTTACTGACGACCACATCCGCTGCCGCCCGCCTGGATGCCGATATTGCCGCCGGGTCGCCGCCCCCGGAATCCCTCCTGCGGGACTTCGCGCCAGCCGCAGATGCGCCCCTGGTGCTCGCCGCCCAGGTCTCCGGCATGTTTCAAACCACCTTCCCCAACGGCCCACCCGCCCGCGCGGTGGTGGCCCCTTCCGCCCATATCGATCGCTCTCAAGGCCCCGGCGAAGTCATTGTGATTGCGGACGCCGATCTTTTGGACCCTGCCTTCTATCTGAGCGCGGACAGCTTTGGGGGCGACCAGCTGGCCGCCGACAACCCAACCCTGATCCTGAATCTGGCCGACCGGCTCGCCGGCGATCCGGCCTTGGTCGGCCTGCGCTCGCGGGCAGGCTCTGCGCGGCCCATGGCGCGGGTTGAAGCCCTGCGAACCGACGCCGAAGCCCGCTACCGGACCCTGCAGGATGCGCTGGAGGCAGAGCTTTTAGAGGCGGAGACGCGACTGGCGACGCTGAACGCCTCAGGGCGCGCCAGCGCCCTGGGCGGTGCAGGGGCCGACGATCAGGCTGAAGCCCATGCCTTGCGCGCACAAATCCTGGATGCGCGCGAGGATTTGCGCGAGATCGAACGCGGCTTTCGCGTCGAGATTGATGCCCTGGAACAGCGCTTGATGTTTTGGACCATCTGGATGCCGCCGCTAGGTGTCATCATCCTGGCCGGCGTGATGCTGATCGCGCGCCGGAGGTCACCCTCATGAACCTTCGCACCCACCGTCTTCGAATAAGCCTTGGGGCCGGCTTTGCCGCGGCGGTGTTGATGGCCGTGGGCGTGGGATCCATTGTGATGGACGCCCAGCGCGCCAGCCTGCCAGACGTGAGCGGCCCCGTTCTGCCTGACTGGATCGAGAATGCCAGCAACGCCGCTTCCATCGAGATTATGGGCCCGCAGACCCAGTTTCGCCTGACCCGAACCGAGGCCGGATGGGTCATGCCGTCGCGCGGAAACTACCCTGTGCGCGCTGAACAGATCGCAGCCCTGGACGCCGCCCTAAGCACGCTGCGGTTCGAACGGGCGATGACCGGCGATGCCCAGAAATATGGGCGGCTCGGGCTGAGCGATCCGCTGAGCGGCGGCAATGGCACACGGCTGATCATTCTTGATGAGGCTGAGAACCGCCTGGCCGATCTCTTCGTCGGGCGCACCCAGAATGATGGCGAGGGTGTCTATGTCCGCCCAGCCAATCGCGGCCGCGCCTTCGCCGCGTCGGGCGCGCTACCAGCGCTCACCGATCCAGCAACCTGGCTCGGGCTCAATTTTTGGGCCTTCGAACCCAGCGCCATCGCCCGGGCCCGGATCGAGCCCGAGACGGGCCAGGCCTATTTCGTTCAGCGTGCCGGCGTGGCTCAGCGCAATTACGAACTCCTGGACCCCTCAGGCTATCGCTTGATCACAGGTGGGGCCGCGAACGGGGTGGCCACTGCGGGGGCGCGATTGCGTTTCCGCGATGCGCGACCCTCCGAGACTTTGGAGGGCAGCGTTGTGGCGGGCCATGCCGGGGCCACATTCTCCGGCCTGGCCTACCGCTTTGACTTCATTGCCGAGGATGAGGCGCGCTGGGCGGTGATCACGGTGCAAGCCCTCAGCGATGACGCAGAGCCGCGCGCTGAACGCCTGACCGAAATCACCGACGGGTGGGCCTATCAGGTCAGCGAAGACGCGTATGAGCGCTTGACCCGGCCGCTGGATCAGCTGGCTGAGCGGTCGGTGATCCCTACGCCTTAAAGCGACTAGTCCACCCGCGCGGCGGTCAGAATACGCCCCCCGCGACCGTCCTGGACCAGGATGGCTGCGGCAAGGTCGTCGCCTGGCATATCCAGCTCGACCACCATGGGTCCGCCGGGCCAATCCGCCGCCAACTCAATGGCCCGCACCATATTATAGTGGCTGACCTCACGGCCCGCATTCGGGCCTTCGTCCGGGGTCACGGTTTCGCGGCCCGGATGGTAGGCAACCGCCCAGACCTGCGCCGGCGTCTCACGCGCATCGCCAAGCAGGCGGACTTCGATCCGGTCTTCAATCTGTTCAGCGCTCACCGTCACCGGGAGCGGATCGGCCTGCGCAATCGCGGCGGTCACGCGCTCTTCGCTGAAACGCAGCTTTTTCGCTGAGCCATTGATCACAAAATGGGGTGTGTAAACGCGGCGCGCCTCGCCGGCGTCGACATAATCCTGCTGACGGTCGCCAAATTCGGGCATGGCGAAGGTGTCCTGCCAGCCATAGACGTCCCAATAGGCCACGCCATAGGCCAGCGCAAGAATGCCCTCATCCTCCATCGCCATCTCTTCCAGGAGCTCATTGGCGCTGGGGCACATGGGGCAGCCCTGGCTGGTAAACAGCTCGACCACACGCACGCCCTCGCTCGGTTCGACCGAGGCGGCCGGCTCAGGATCCGCGGCGGCCTGGGTCTGAGCCCCTAAAAGGGCTGCAAAGAGGAGTTGGAGCATATTGAACATAACCCCCCATGTAGCTCACACCGCGCTCGCTTGAAAATCACGCCTGCGTTATGGCGAAATGAGACCCGGTTCAGCCTGTGTTCAGGCGGCGGCGCTCAAAGCGTCAAGCGGGTTCAGGACCCTCAATCAGTCCGTTTCCGCGGGTGCTTCAACAGTTTTCGATGATCCAGCATCCTTGGCGTATTTCATCGTCAGCGGCAGGTTGAGCAGCAGGAATATGAAGAAGAGCGGGTAGGTCGCAAAGAAGCGGAAATTCACCCAGAACTGTTCAGACCAGGACAATCCGTCAAAGATCCGCACGCTTTCGGGCAAGTTCTGATCGGTGATATGACGCCACAGCACCTCATTCATCACTGCGAGCAGCGCAAAGAAGAGCGCCCACCGCACGCCCAGGATAAACCAGGCGCGTTCCGGCATCTCAAAAATGGACCCGAAGAGAGACTTCCAAACATTAAAACCAAGCGCGAAACAGCCCAAAATCATGAATGTAAACAATAGATTGATTATGGTCGGCTTGATATAGATGAAGATCGGATCCTGCAGATAGATCGTCATCCCACCAAAGAAGGTCACGATCACAACGGTCACGACCAGCAAGGGTGGGAAGCGCTTCTGGCTAAACCAGGCATAGGCCAGCGCAAGGGCGGTCGCGACCATAAACAGGCCGGTCGCCCAGTAAATGGCCCCGTCTTCCAGCACGCGCTGGCCAACATTATAGGCGATCATGAACACCGCAGCCGGGCCGACATCGACCATGAGCTTGGAAAACTGACCGCTAGAGTTGGACGTCTCGGACATGGGTGACCCTTTGGATGCTGACGCGCACTGGCGTGCCGTTATCGGATAATACGCGCCAGGTGGCCAGCTGGTTTGGTGATTGACGGACGCTCTGGATGTCTCCCCCCGTCTACGGGTGGGCTGCACCCCGGCCCAGCCTCACCCCAGCTGAAGCACCACCAGGCCCAGTGCCAAGACCGCCGCCAGCACGCCGCGCTTCAGCCCAAAGGGCTCTTTCAAGACCCAGGCCGCCAGGATCGCGCCAAACACCACCGAGGTTTCGCGTAGCGCTGCCATGGGTGCGACGGGCGCATTGGCATAGGCGTAGAGCGCCAAGCCATAGGTCGTGATGTTGAAGAAAGAGGCGATGAAGGCTTCACGCAGCTCACCTCGTGCCGCCTGAATCACCGCGCCACCGCGCCGGGCCAGTGCGGTCCCGGCCAAAGTCAGCGCACTCAGCCAGAAAAACCATGCGGCGTAGACAAAAGGACTGTCTGCCGCCCGCGCGCCCGAGGCATCATTGACGGTGTAGGTTGCGGTCATCACCGCCGCACAGAGCGCGAAGGCCAGCGCGGCGGCTTTCGGGGCGCCGCCACGCTCAGGCCAGGCAAACCCGATAATCGCCGCGGATGCGACCGACAGCCCTAGAATGGCGGTCAGGCTCAACGCTTCGCCCAGGACGAACCAGGCAAACAGGCCCGCGATGGCCGGTGCCGCGCCGCGCATCACCGGATAGACCAGATTCATGGATCCGCGCCGGAAGGCGGAAATCATCAGCATGTTGAACGCCCAGATCACCGCCGCGCCCAGCAATAGAAAGCGCCAGACCTCCCAGCTCGGGAT
>JANQMI010000175.1 GCA_028280165.1 Oceanicaulis sp.
ACGGAGCCCCGGTGCGCGCCCGCACCGGTGATCAGCCGATCATCGGCTATATCACCCGCGCCGACGCCCATGCCGCCTACGCCGCCGCGCTCCAAGCCCGGCATGAGGAAGAGCATGGTTAGAAGGCCGTCTTACGCGTCTTCACGACCGCGCAGCTTCGCCCAAATTGCAGTCGCGATGGCTATGGCCGGAATGGCGAGCGAGTAGAGGATAGCAATCCGCTGGGCGACCGCATCGCCCCACATGGCGTCGATGGGGAAGAGCGCTCCGGCCAGGAACAGGCTGGCCAGCAGCAAGAACACCGTGGCACGGCCCGCCACTGCGGTGCTGAACAGCAAGGCCGGCATCGAGTAGTTCGGTGTCGGGCGGACTTTGAACAGCCAGAGCGCCCACGCGACCAAAAAGCCGCCCAGCCCGACATAGCTGGCGGCCAGCGGCGCACGCTCCATGGGCGCAAGCACCCAGATGCCGGCATAGGCCAGCCCGGTCATGACCAGCGTCCAGCCCGCCAGACGGTCCGCGCTGGCATAGGCCGCCGCCACATCACGCCCCAGGTCCAGCTGCCGGGCAATCTTGGGCAAGACATTGCCACAGATCGCGAGCATCAAGCCCATCATCGCCGCAGCCCCACGCTTGCCGGCATCCATATCCAATAGGCCGAATTCACGCGCCATGGCGAAGCCGAACATGCCGACGAACACAAGGGCGAAAGGGATGGCGAGCCCTTTGATGATCGCGTTTTTCTGGGCGGTCTCAGTCATGGTGCGTCCTTTTCTGGCGGGGTGTCGGCATCGTCGATGGTCTGCTCCTTCAACTCCCAGCCGAAGCCCTGGGCGAAGCCGAACAAAGCATCTTCCAGGACCGACATTTGAAGCTGGTAGATCACCGACTTGCCCTGCTTTTCGCTGCTCACCAGCCCCGCCTCCCTGAGCACCGCAAAGTGCGCAGACATGGTCGGGCGCGAGACATCGAACTTCTCCGAAATCTCGCCCGCCGAAAGCGGTCCGCCGCGCAACAGCGACAACACCTCACGGCGGGTGGGATCAGACAGGGCTTTGAATACCGAACTCATATGATGAGATTTAGCTAAACATCTAAATGATGTCAAACGCATGTCTTTTAATCTTCGTCGCCGTGGCGGTTTTCGCCCTGCTTTCAGAGTGCTAGCCTCTGAGCCGTTAACCCGAAGGCTGCGCATCCCATGATCCCCATTCCCTTCTCGCCCGATATCGCGCCGGACAAGCGCGAGGCGATCCTCGACGCGTTGTCTGAGATCGAGCGCGACCAGGGCGTGCGCGTCGTGTTTGCCGTTGAAAGCGGCAGCCGGGCCTGGGGTTTTCCCTCGCCGGACAGCGATTACGATGCCCGCTTCGTCTATGTGCGGCCGCTGGACTGGTATCTGTCGCTTGAGGCCGGACGCGATGTGATCGAGCTGCCCATTGATGATCTCCTGGACGTCAGTGGCTGGGACCTGAAAAAGGCGCTGAACCTGCTGCTGAAACCCAATGCGGTGATGATTGAATGGCTACAGAGCCCGATCCGCTATCGCTGGGACGACGCAGTCTGTGCCAAGCTCCTCGCGCTGGCATCCAAAGTGCAGCTGCACCCCGCGGCCGTCTTCCACTATTTCAACCTGGCTGAAAACCAGTGGAAGCGGCATGTGGAAAGCGAAGACGCCATCAAGCTGAAAAAGTATTTCTACATCGTACGCCCAGCCCTCGCGCTGCAATGGCTACGGTTGCACCCTGATACCCTGCCGCCGATGAATTTCCAGGACTTGCTAGCCGGCGTGAACCCGCCCACGGACCTGGTCAGCGCGCTGCAAGACCTGCTGCTGGCCAAGCGCCAGACCAAGGAGCTGGGCACAGCCCCGCGCGTGCCGGTCATCGACGCCTTCATCAAGGACGAGTTTGAGCGCACCAAGGAGCGGCTGGCCGATCCGGGGTTGAATGCGACGATGAAAGACCAGCGCGCGGCGCTGCGGGTGGAGGCCGATGCGGTGTTTCGAGAGATCGTGCGGGGCGGTTAGGCACCTTTCTCCTGTCCCGGACGCGACGCGATCCGGGATCTACTGCATGCGCCAAGTGTTCAACACCTTGGTGCTTTCAGTAGGTCCCGGCTCTGCGCCCTTACCAGGGCTTGACCGGGATAGGTCGACTGAAGATGTTCAAGCGCTCCCCCTGCCCTCGCCCCCTCGCCTCGCCTCGCGCATGTGCTAGTTTCGTTCTCTTGATCGAATCGCGAGCGAAACCCTTTAAGCGTCATGGCGTCTATCCCTTTGTCACAACAGGCTATGGCCCGCCCAAGCGGCGGTGATCCAGAGTATCTTGACGGCCTGAACCCCGAACAGCGCCAGGCGGTAGAGGCCACCGAAGGCCCGGTTCTGGTGCTGGCCGGGGCAGGAACGGGCAAGACGCGGGTGCTGACCACGCGGCTGGCGCACATCCTGCGCACGGGCAAGGCTCAACCCTGGCAAATCCTGTCGGTGACCTTCACCAACAAGGCCGCGCGCGAGATGAAGGAGCGGGTCGGCGCGCTGATCGGCGAGCAGGTCGAGGGCTTGCCTTGGCTCGGCACCTTTCACTCCATCTCCGCGCAAATCCTGCGCCGCCATGCCGAGCTGGTGGGCATGAAATCCAGCTTCACCATCTTAGATACCGACGACCAGCTGCGCCTGATCAAGCAGATCCTTGAGGCCGAGGGTCTCGACACCAAGCGCTGGACGCCGCGCCATTTCGCCAGCCTTATTGATGGCTGGAAAAACCGGGCCCTGACGCCAAAAAACATCCCCGAAGACGACAAATGGGTCTTCGCCGACGGCAAGGCCGGCGATCTCTATGCGCTGTATCAGCAGCGTCTATCGGTTCTGAACGCCTGTGATTTCGGCGATCTGCTGATGCATTGCATCACGATCTTTCGGGACAATGACGACGTGCTCGCGGACTTCCACCGCCGTTTCAAATACCTGCTGGTTGACGAGTATCAGGATACCAATGTCGCCCAATATCTGTGGCTGAGACTGCTGGCGCGCGGCTCGAATAATCTGTGCTGCGTGGGCGATGATGACCAGTCCATCTATGGCTGGCGCGGCGCAGAAGTGGACAATATCCTGCGCTTTGAAGCCGACTTCCCTGGCGCGCTGGTGATCCGTCTCGAGCGCAATTACCGCTCCACCGGCAACATCCTGGCAGCGGCGTCAGGCCTGATCACGGCCAATAAGGCGCGCCTGGGCAAAACACTGTGGACGGAGGATGAGGCTGGCGAAAAGGTTCAGGTCTCTGGGCTCTGGGATGGCGAGGCGGAAGCCCGCTTTGTCGCTGACGAGATCGAATCCCATGTGCGCGGCGGCGGCTCCCACAATGATATCGCGGTGCTGGTGCGCGCCTCCTGGCAAATGCGCGCCTTTGAAGACCGCTTCATCATGCTGGGCCTGCCCTACAAGGTGATTGGGGGGCCGCGCTTCTTTGAACGTGCGGAAATCCGCGATGCGCTGGCCTATCTGCGCCTGGTTCGCTCTGAATCCGACGACCTGGCGTTTGAGCGCGTGGTGAACACCCCCAAACGCGGCATTGGCGACACCAGCGTACAGAAGATTATGCATGTGGCGCGCTCGGCTCAGGTCTCCATGGCGGAAGCCGCGCGCATGATGACCCAGACCGATGAAATCCGGGGCCGCGCACGCACCGGGCTCGCTGCCTTCTTGCGCGACCTGGATCGCTGGCGGGAGAAAGCCGCCGACATGCGCCATGATGAGCTGGCTGAAATCGTGCTCGATGAAAGCGGCTACACCGCCATGTGGCGGGAAGATAAAAGCCCCCAGGCCGCAGGCCGGCTCGACAACCTCAAAGAACTCGTCAACTCCATGGGCGAGTTCGATAGCCTGGAAGCCTTCTTAGAGCATATCGCCCTCGTGACGGACGCCGACCGGGCCGAAAATGGCGACGAGGTCAGTGTCATGACGCTGCATGCGGCCAAGGGCCTGGAGTTTCCATTGGTCTTCCTGCCCGGTTGGGAAGAGACGGTGTTTCCCTCCCAGCGCTCCATGGATGAGGGGGGGACCGCCGCCCTCGAAGAAGAGCGGCGTCTGGCTTATGTGGGCATCACCCGCGCCCGCGAAAAAGCCATCATCAGCTTCACCGCCAACCGGATGATTTTCGGCCGCTGGCAGTCAGTGATCCCATCGCGCTTCATTGACGAAATGCCCGCCGAGCACTGCGAAGCGAAATCCGAAACCGGCTATTACGATGCCGGCCCAGGCTTCCAGGAAAGCACCGCGCCGGCCAATCCAATGCGTTCAGGCTATGAAAGCCCGGGCTGGAAGCGCTTCCAAGCCAGCCAGGCCGCCGGACGCCGCGCCGATCCCGGCGTCATCGAAGGCAAAGCCCAGCTTATCCAGTCCGGCGACGCCAACTCGGTGGGTGGCACGTCGAAGTGGAAAGTGGGTGACCGCGTCTTCCACCAGAAATTCGGCTATGGCGTCGTGGAGGGTGCCGATGGAGCCAAGCTCACTGTGGCTTTCGATAAGGCGGGCACGAAGAAGGTGGTGGCAAGCTTTGTCGAGGATGCGCCTTAACCCCTGCGCTTTCGTCATCCCAAACTTGATTTGGGACCCAGCAGGCTCGGCGCTGAAACTGGGTCCTAAATCAAGTTCAGGATGACGACTATGTGGAGGTTTGAGGTCCACGATCTGGACCCGGAGGCAATAATTCCGGCACCGTAGCGCGTCTCGCATTGACGCCAGCTCCGAAGGCGGATGAGGTATAGGTCGAGTATGGGCATGTGGGGGCATGCCTTGTCGGCGTCATTCACATCACGTTGGCAGGGGTGAGAAGACAGGCTGGGACCTGACCGTGATTGAAATTGCACTTGCCGCACTCCAGCTCGCCAGCGCGCCTGTGGACTGTCGCCAACAGCCCAATGCGCTATAACTTCAATATGAATTCAGTTCGCTGACCTGAAGTGTAGTTGGGTCGGCGTATAGATCGAGGAGCGATACTGTGTCAGCTGTCCTGCTTGCCGCCCTGCTGCATTCGCTTTCAGCTGCGCAACCCAGCTCAAATCTCTCGGTGACCGAGTTTGTCAGCGCACTGGAGAGCCTGGACAGCGCGGCACACGCTGAAGCTGACTGCCTGAGCGTCTATGAGCAAGCCGAGACCTTGAATGCACCGTCTTTGTTTCTCGGTGCAACCTATTGCTTTGGCGCTGAACGACCGGTCGAAGCCGCCTCGCTGCTGCATTTCGGCCAGGTGCGGAGCGTGACCGACTTATTCCTCTCCATGGAGTCAGTCGACTCCCAACCCGAAATCGCCGAGCTCTATAGCCTGCTCTACTTCCAATTCGGCGGAACCGCTGACATGACCGTGTGGGCGGATACCGGTTCGGCGACGTCAATGATCGAGGATCTAGAGACCTGGGCCCCACAGTTGACGCCGGACTATCAACCTGGATGGCCACGTGACGCGGGGATAGAACCCGCGTCCTATTTCGAGATCATCGAGGATCAGCGCGGTCATCGTCTACAACAGCTGCGCGTGCTCGCGCGCTTGGGACAGAACGAGCGCTATGTCGAAATCTCCAGCGAGTTGAGTGCTCTGCAGGCGGCAAACCCCGGTGGGTTCACTGCCGGAACACCAGACGCAGAGCGCAGCAGCGAGATTGTCGCCGAAATGGCGGTCCTCTATGACGCTGCATCCCAAGAATAAGGCTGTGGTATTGATCTGCCGGGCAAGGCGTATGCGCCAACCTTGGACCACGCGGAGTTTCAGGGTGACGAACGCCCTGGGATCGCTAACATTCACAACGTCCGACATGCGTCGGGGGACGAAGCGAAGCGTGCGGGTAAAGACAGGCCGGGCGACGCTCTCGGCTATGGGACCAGGCCGTGATTGAATTTGCACTTGCCGCACTCCAGCTCGCCAGCGCGCCGGTGGACTGTCGCCAACAGCCCAATGCGGTGGAGATGGAGCGTTACGAGCACAGCGGCGAGCCAGACTACTTCCCCTATGGCGAAGTTGATGCCTTTGAATGCGACTGGTTCTCCAAACATCTTGCCAGCATGGGTGAAGAGGCTTTGACCCTTGGCAATACGGCGTTTCGATTGCGCTATCTCCTCCTGCCGACCTTTGCTGCGCCCGTGTCCATCACGGTCACCGGATTTCCTGACGGGAGCGGTGAGATACAGTTTCGCACCAGTGACGGGGCGGGAGG
>JANQMI010000210.1 GCA_028280165.1 Oceanicaulis sp.
GGACACCGCCCAGCGGGCCCCGCCACGGATACCGATCAGCACCCCGCCGCCGCGTACCCAGTCGGTCAGGCCTTCGGTTTCAGACTCGCCGAGCCCGGAATAGCGGCCATTGGGCAGAATAATATGGGTGTAGCGCGACAGGTCGGCCCGACCCAGCTCACTGATATCGATCATGCTCACCGGCA
This sequence comes from Oceanicaulis sp., assembly GCA_028280165.1. Taxonomy (GTDB): domain Bacteria; phylum Pseudomonadota; class Alphaproteobacteria; order Caulobacterales; family Maricaulaceae; genus Oceanicaulis. The sequence goes on from JANQMI010000210.1 coordinate 186, forward strand.
TGTTCTGCTGATGGTCTAGAGCGTGCCAGATCTCGCCCGCGTCATTCTGAACAATCCCGCGACCGGTCACGAGGAGCACTTCAGGACGCTCCACATTGTCCAGGGCAAAACCGCCCATGTCGGACCCCTGCGGCGTTATACCGGTGGTCACCGCGTGAACCATGACGCTGTCCTCACGGGCCGCTTGAACCATCATGGCGTGGATTTCGTCGGCAGATGCATCCTGGCCGGCCACGGCCACCATGATGGCACCGCGCCCCGGATCAACATTACCGCGCGTGGTCACGATCGTGGTTTCATCGGGGATGACCCGCGCGCGAACGCCTGCATCCAGGAGCCGGTAAAGGGCGCGGGGCGCGTAGAAGCTGTCCCACTCCATCACATAGACATAAGGCGTTTGATCGGGGTCCGGCGCAGAGCGATCAATCTCACCAATCGGCGCGCCAATGGCGTTCGCGGAGATGCCGCGTCCGCGCACGGCGGCATAGTCGATGTCCCAGGCCAGCGGTTGGGTCCAGCCGGACACGTCATAGAACTCCGACTTATCGGTAATAATGGTGCGATCAAAGAAGCCCTGGACCACGCGATACTGGTCCTGGCGAACCGGGATCCAATAGGCTTCACCGGCTTCAAAAATCTGCCCATCCGCGCGCACGTCCTGCGTGATTTCACGCACATCCATGCGGTGCACGCCCAGGATTTCCAGGAAGTCTGACATGCGGCCCTGGTCATGGGAGGTGATCAGATACCCGCTCACCGGGTCATTGGCGGCCAGCTGACGCGACTCGTTGAAGAAGTTGCGCAAATGGGCCTGCAGGTCGGCGCGGCGCGCCTGACCGGCGCGCACCAAGGCCATGGCCACACGGGCCTGCTGACCGACCTTGTCGTCATATTCCAGCGTGCCGTATTCGGTTTCCTGCATAATGCCGCGCACCGAGCTTTGCTCGAACAGATAGGGCACAGAGCCAATCAGGCCGGGATAGCTGGAGCCATAGCCCAGGTAGAAGTCATCAAACAGCTCTTCGGTGACATAGATCGCCCCTTCGCTGTTCAGCTGATCGGCCAGGAAGGAATTCATCTCCAGATTCAGCTGCAGCGCATCCTGGCTCAGCAGCGGGTGCAGACCATCGGTCGGCCCGGGCGAGAAGAAATACGTCGTATTGCGACCCATTTCGTGAAAGTCGATGGCCAAGCCCGGCAGCCAGTCCAGCGTTGCTGAGATGGCGGCTTGGGATTCGGGTTGGGTTGCGGGCAACCACTGACGATTGAGGTCGAAATAATAATGGTTCGTCCGCCCCCAGGGCCACTCATAGAAATGCTCGCGGTGTTGCGGGTCTGAAACCGGCGTGCGCGCATGGTGCTGGTTGGTCCACTGTGCGAAGCGATTGGTCCCGTCAGGGTTCACGGTCACGACCAGGTGGATCACCGTTTCATCTAGCAGAGCGTCGTGCTCTGCGCCTTGGCCAGCGGCCAGGTGATAGAGCAGCAACATTGAGGCGTCATAGCTGGACGGCTCAGAGCCGTGGACGCCGAACGTCATCTGGATGATGGCGGGATGATCGGCCGCGGCCGGGGAAGACCCCGCTTCAGAAAGAGCCAGCTGCGCCTGACGAATGTCTTCGAGACGGGCCTGGTTTTCGGGTGAGGTGATGGTGACCCGCACGATCGGGCGGCCAAAATGGCTGCGACCAATCACGCTGGTGCTGACCCGGTCCGACACCCCGTCGACGGCATTGATGTATAGATTATGCAGATCGGGTGTGTAGATGATCTCCCCGATTTGCCAACCGGTTACATCCTCCGGCTTTGGGATCGTGGTATCGTAACTCGTGCCCTGGTCAAGAAGGACCTCAATGGGTTTGGGCTCATAGGCCATGGCGGCCGGGCTGAGGGCTGCAAGGCCCAGGCCGATAGCGATCATACGCAGCATGTGGTTCCCCGATTTATATAATTGCGAGGAACGGTAAGTCGCTTCTGCGAAGGGTCAAGACGTTCTGACCGCAGTCAAACCCTTTCGTTCACTCCAATTAGCGCTAAGTCAGCGTCAGGTTTGATACCGTCCAACTCTGGAGATGCCGATGCGTGCCGCTCTCGCGGGTCTTTGCTGTCTTGGTCTGACCGCGCCAGCCCTGGCTGAAACCGATGATGTGATTGTCGTGACGGCCTCGCGCCAGGCTGAAGATCGCAATGCCACCAGCGCCCCTGTCGCTGTCATAAATGCAGACGACATCCAGCGCCTCGGCGCGCACCATGCGGCGGAAGCGCTGAACCGCTTGCCCGGCGTGTTCGTCCACCGCGGCAATGGCGTGGAGCATCTGACCGCAGTTCGCTCGGCTGTGCTGACCGGCGGAGCCGGGGCAGGGAGCTTTCTCTATCTGCAGGACGGTATCGGTCTTCGCGCGCCGGGTTTTGCCAATATCAATGGCCTTATGGAGGCCCCGGACGGGCTTGCCGGCCAGATCGAAGTGATCCGCGGCCCCGGTGGGCCGGCTTTTGGCTCCAACGCCCTTCATGGCCTGATCAATGTCATCACGCCTGATCCTGCAACCGCCGGATCGGTGTTGGAGCTGGAGGCAGGCTCTTTCGGCCGGGCACGCCTGCGGGCCAGCGCAGGAGGGCAGACGCGTTTCGGGTCCGCCTTTGGGGGGCTGACGGTGCGTGAAGAAGAGGGATGGCGTGATGATGCCAGCCTGACCCAGGCGACGATGCTGGGGCGTCTGGATGGTGAGCGGGGTGGGACGGCCTGGTCGCTGCGCGGCACGCTGATCGATATTGATCAGGAACCCGCCACTTTTGTGCGCGGCTTCGAAGCCTATGAGGACGAAGCGGCCTCGCGCCGAAACGCTGACCCTGAAGCTTTCCGCAATGTCACTGCCGCGCGCGCGAGCCTGCATCTCGATCGCGCGCTCAACGCCGTGTGGTCAGCCAATGCGGTGGTCTATGCCCGGGCCAACACGATGGATTTCCGGTTGCATTTTCTGCCGTCTGAAGCCCTTGAGACGACCGAGCATAGGAGCCTGGGCTTTCAGTCTGCGCTGACCTGGCAAACCGCTCAAACCCGGGCCGTGTTTGGCGTTGATGCCGATATCACCACCGGCTCGCTGTTTGAATTCCAGGACCGCCCCACGGTGGGGCCCTTTGTGCAGGGGCTGCACTATGATTATGAGGTCGAGGCTCAGGTGTTTGCGGCTTTTGCTCAAGTTCGCCACGCGCTGAGTCAGACCTTCACCCTGGAGGGTGGGGCGCGGGTCGAATCCACGACGTATGACTATGATAATCGTGCGCCCGATGGTGCGATTGGCCGCTATTTGCGCCCGGCCGACCGACAGGACGACTTCTCCACCTTTGCGCCCAGCCTGGGCGCGACGTGGCAGATCAGTGAGGCGGTCCAGCTCTTCTCTCGGGCGGCCCGGGGTGTGCGCGCCCCGCAAACGGCCGAGCTTTATCGCTTGCAGCCCGGTCAGCTGATCGATGGCATTGAGCCCGAAGAGCTCGACAGCGTTGAGGCCGGGCTGCGCTATGACACGGCGCGGGCGCGGATTGAGCTGGTCGGCTTTGCCATGGACAAGCGCAATGTCTTCTTCCGCGATGCCAATGGGATCAATGTCACCGATGGGCAAACCCGCCATCGCGGCATTGAGCTGGACGCCAGCCTGACCCTGACCGACCAGCTCAGGGCGGCGGTGACGGCGACGTGGGCGGAGCATGACTATGCCTTTGATCGCCCGGTCCGCAACGCTTCAGAGGTGATTGTCGAGGGTGCCCGCCTGGATACCGCCCCGGAATGGCTCTGGAATGCCCGCCTCATTTGGGCCCTCACGGAGTCATTCGAGCTGGAGGGCGAATGGGTACATGTGGGTGAGTATTTCGCCAATGCGGCCAACACCGCGCGCTATGACGGTCATGATCTGCTCAATCTGCGGGCCAGCTACGCATTCGGCGACCGGTTTGAACTCTTCGGTGCGGTGCGTAATCTGACCGATGAGCGCTATGCTGAACGCGCAGACTTTGCCTTTGGTAGCTATCGCTACTTCCCCGGCGAGCCGCGGGGGGTATCGGTGGGCCTGCGCATCGAAGGCTAATGACGGGGATTGACCATGAAAACACTCATCGCCGCAGCTGCGGTCTGCGTCCTGACGGCCCCTGTGCTGGGCCAGGACTATGTGCCACCGACGGGCGATGAGGGCTGGGAAAGACGCGATCCGGCCAGCCTTGGATTTGATCCAGCGGCCCTGGACGCCGCCATTGCCTTTGCGATCGCGCACGAGACACGCCATCCGCCTGAGTTGGAGGCGGTCTCGCCCGCCCGCAACCTGCCCGTCACGGTGCCGTTAAACTGGGCCTTCGAGCCCTTCTCCAGCCCGGTTGGGCCCCTGCAGGCCCGGGGCGAGCCCAGCGGCGTTATTCTGCGTCAGGGCTATATCGTTGCCGAATGGGGTGAGCCGGAGCGGGTGGATATGACCTTCTCCATCACCAAGACCTTTCTAAGCCATGTTGTGGGTCTGGCGGTCGATGACGGCCTTATTGACAGCGTTGAGGATGCCGTCGCGCCGGATGTCGACGATGAGCGCTTCCACACCGCACACAATGTCCCGATCACGTGGGACCAGCTCCTGCGCCAGACCAGCGGCTGGTGGGGCACGCTGTTTGATAAGCCCGCCTGGGCCGACCGTCCCGCCCGCAATGACCCGACACGCGATTTGGTGGCCGGTCCGCCCACACCGGGTGAGCGCTGGGAATACAACGATGTGCGCGTCAACGCGCTGGCGCTGGCGGCGCTGCACGTGCACGGGCGTTCGCTTCATGACATCGTCGACGAGCGTCTGATGACGCCCATGGGCTCGACCAGCGACTGGCGCTGGCATGGCTATGAGAACTCCTATGTCGAGATTGACGGAGCCCGGATCCAGTCGGTGTCCGGCGGCGGGCATTGGGGCGGCGGCGTCTTCCTGACCGCTTACGATCTGGCGCGCCTGGGCCTTTTAGGAGAGCGCAGGGGCAATTGGGGCGGTGAACAGCTGATTTCTGAGGCCTGGTTTGAGGCCTCGCTGACACCGACCGATGTCGCGCCCTCCTATGGCTATATGAATTTCTTCCTCAACCGTCCCGGCTTGGAGGGAGCCTCGATTGCTGCGACCGAAGCTCCGCACTCCGCCTTTGCCTATCTGGGGGCCGGCTCGAACATGGTCTTCATCAGCCCCGAGCATGACCTGGTGGCTGTGGTGCGGTGGATCGATCGCAATCAGCGCAATGCCTTTATCAACCAGCTGATGTTGGCCTTGGAGGAATAGCCCCATTGCCAATGGGGGCCAGTGCAGGCTAGCTCACCTCTGCAGCCTTGCAGAGGATCGCCCATGCCTGTTCGTACCGGTGCCCAACATCTGATTGATGCCCTTGCGGCGAATGGTGTAAAGCGGATTTTTGGCGTTCCTGGAGAGAGTTACCTTGCTGCTCTTGATGCATTGGTTGAAGCCGATATCGACTTCATCCAATGCCGCCATGAAGCCGGCGCAGCCAATATGGCCGAAGCTCAGGGCAAGCTGACCGGGCAGCCGGGTATCTGCTTTGTCACGCGCGGGCCTGGCGCAACCCAGGCGGCGGTGGGCGTGCACACGGCTTTCCAGGATTCGACGCCAATGATCCTGCTTGTGGGCCAGGTGCGCTTGGAAGATGAGGGCCGCGAAGGCTTTCAGGAGCTGGATTACGCCCATGCCTTCGCCGGAATCGCGAAGGCGGCGTTTGAGATCCGCGATGCATCGCGGGTCCCGGAGCAAATGATGCGCGCCTATGCGCTGGCCATGAATGGCCGCCCAGGACCGGTCGTCGTGGGCTTGCCCGAAGACATGCTCACCCATGAGGTTGATGCCCCAGCGGCCATGGCATTGGAGCCCGCGCGTCATGAAATCTCTGACGCGCTCGCAGCTGACATTGTCGGTCGTGTGGATGCTGCGGACCGCCCGATCTTAATGGTCGGCGGCCCTGGGTGGGATGAGGCCTCCCGTGACGCGATCACAGCCTTTGCCGAAGCAATGACCTGTCCGGTGCTTACCGCATTTCGTGGCAAATCTCTGATCGATAACGCCCATTCCTACTATGCGGGGGAGGCGGGCATTGGAGCCAATCCCGCGCTCGTCTCAGCGCTGCGCGAAAGCGATCTGATTGTGGCTATGGGTCCGCGCCTGGGTGAGATGACCACCCAGTCCTACCGCATGTTTGATCTGCCAGACGGTGTTGCGGATCGCTTGATCCATATTCACCCGGGCGGGGAGGAGCTGGGACGGGTTCACCGTCCGATGATCGGGGTCGCGGCGCGCGCCGGCTCGGCCATGCTGGCCCTGGCCGCCCACGCCAAGGCGGGCCGGGCCCGGATTCGAGCAGATTGGGTCAGATCCTGCCGCACCGCTTATGACGCCTGGTCGACACCGGTTGGTGTGACCGGCAAGGTCAATCCATCCGAAATCTGGGCTGCGGTGGCAGAGCGGGTCGGGAGCGAGGCCATTTTGACCAATGGAGCCGGCAATTTCGCCGCCTGGCTCCATCGCTTCTACCAGCACCGGGCCTGGCCGAGCCAGCTGGCCCCCACATCGGGGGCCATGGGCTATGGTCTGCCGGCCGCTATTGCGGCCAAGCTGGAGCATCCGGGACGCCCTGTGATCTGCTGTGCCGGTGACGGCGACTTTGTGATGAGCGTGCCTGAAATGGCGACCGCCGTGCAGCATGGTGCCAACATCATCGTGTGCGTTTTCGACAATGGGGCTTACGGAACCATCCGTATGCACCAGGATATGCACTATCCCGGACGGGTCAGTGGGACTGAGCTTTCCAATCCCGACTTCAAGGCGATGGCGGAAAGCTTTGGGGCCGCTGGCTTCCACGTCGACCGTACCGAAGACTTTATGCCGGCTTTTGAGGCGGCGCTCGCAGCGGATCGCCCCGCCTTGATCCACATCACGCAAAGCCTTCACGATATCGGGCCAGGCAAAACGCTGTCGGACTGAGTTGATCGCGATCACGGGCTTTCAGCGGACGCCAACTCGCGCTATCTCCCGCCCCAAGCAGATTTGGAGCGCGACCCATGTCCCAGTCCTTCTACGACCGCCTGACCGAGACCCTCGCCGAGATTGAAGCCGATGGGCTGTACAAGCGTGAGCGCACCATCACCTCGCAACAATTCTCTGAGATTGATGTCACCGACGCGGACGGCGCGAGCCGGCATGTCCTGAACTTCTGCGCCAATAATTATATGGGCTTGGCGAACCGGCCAGAGCTGATCGAGGCGGCCAAGACCGCCTTGGATCGCTACGGCTTTGGCGTGGCGTCGGTGCGGTTTATCTGCGGGGCCCAAGATGTTCATAAAAAGCTGGAAGAGCGGCTGGCTCAATTCACGGGGCAAGAGGACACCATCCTGTATGCGGCTGCGTTCGACGCCAATGGCGGCGTGTTCGAACCGCTGCTGGGACCAGAAGACGCCATTGTCTCGGACGCCCTGAACCATGCCTCCATCATCGATGGGGTGCGGCTTTGCAAGGCCAAGCGCTATCGCTACGCCAACTCTGACATGAATGACTTGGAAGCCCAGCTTAAACAGGCGCGGGCAGATGGAGCGCGGACCATTTTGATCGTCACGGACGGTGTGTTTTCGATGGATGGCTATATCGCGGATCTGAAATCAATCTGCGATCTGGCCGACCAATATGACGCCCTGACCATGGTCGATGACTGTCATGCGCATGGATTCATGGGCGCGAAAGGCCGCGGCACGCCAGAGCATTGCGGCGTCATGGGCCGGATCGATATTATCACGGGAACGCTGGGCAAGGCCCTTGGCGGAGCCATGGGCGGGTTTACCTGCGCCAAAAAGCCGGTGATCGACATGCTGCGCCAGCGCTCGCGCCCCTACCTATTCTCAAACTCTTTGGCTCCGTCGATTGCCGGGGCGTCGCTCAAAGCTCTGGACATGATTGAGCAGGGCGATGATTTGCGAGCGCGCCTGTATGACAACGCCAAGCGGTTCCGCGCCGGAATGACCGAGGCGGGTTTTGAGCTCTTGCCCGGTGAGCACCCGATTATTCCGGTGATGCTCGGTGATGCAGCCCTGAGCCAGAAGATGGCCGATGCCCTGATGGATGAAGGCGTTTACGTGATCGGCTTCTTCTATCCGGTTGTGCCCAAAGGCAAAGCGCGGATCCGCACTCAGATGAGCGCCGCTCATACGCCGGAGATGATTGACCGTGCCGTGGCCGCCTTCACCAAGGTGGGCAAGACGTTGGGTGTGGTATAACCCTCCAATACCGGTTCGCGCGGCGGTCCCGGCGCAGCCCATGGCTTTGCAAAACCCATCGGGCATGGTCAAACCAGGCTCGCCCAATAGTCCTTGTCCTTGAGGAGATCGTTGATGAAAGCGCTCGTCAAAGCCGAAGCCAAAGAAGGCCTGTGGATGCAGGACGTGGCCAAACCGGAAATCGGACCCGATGAGGTGTTGATCCGGGTTCATATGACCGCGATTTGTGGCACCGACGTGCACATCTATAACTGGGATGACTGGGCGCAAAAAAATGTCCCGACGCCGATGGTCGTCGGCCACGAGTTCGGCGGAACTGTTGAAGAGATCGGTTCTGACGTTGCGCGGGTGAAGCCTGGCATGCGGGTGTCCGGCGAGGGCCATGTGGTGGGTGAGCGCTCGCGCGCGGTGCGCGCCGGTCGCTTTCATCTTGATCCCGACACCAAGGGGATTGGCGTGAATATGCCGGGGGCCTTCGCCGAATATCTGAAGATTCCTGCGTTCAATGTTGTGCCGCTGCCCGACGATGTGCCCATGGAACAGGCCGCCTTCCTGGATCCGCTCGGAAACGCTGTTCACACCGCAACAGCCTTTGATCTGGTGGGCGAAGATGTGCTGATCACAGGGGCTGGCCCCATTGGCATCATGGCCGCCGCGGTCGCCCGCCATTGTGGGGCCCGCCATGTTGTGGTGACCGATATCAATCCCGATCGGCTAAAGCTCCTGGTTCAGGTCGCGCCCCATGCTATTCCCGTCAACACGCTCAAAGAAGATTTGCGCGAGATTATGGGACATCTGAAGATGACCGAAGGCTTTGATGTCGGTCTGGAAATGAGCGGTGCGGAACCGGCGTTTAATCAGATGGTTGAGCATCTGGTCATGGGGGGGAAGATCGCCATGCTGGGATTGCCCGCCAAGCCCTTCAATCTGGATATGGGCGCGCTGATCATGCGCGGGATTACGTTTAAGGGCATCTATGGCCGCGAGATGTTCGAGACTTGGCACAAAATGCTGGCGATGCTGCAGGCGGGCCTGGATGTCTCTAAGCTTGTCACCCATCGTCTGCCCGCCAAAGAATTCCAGACCGGTTTTGATGCGATGCGGTCGGGCAAGGCCGGCAAGGTGATCCTGGACTGGCGTGAGGCCTAGAGCGATGTCCCACGACACATTGCCGCTCGACTTTACCGAATTGCCGGAAGCGGACATGCGCGAGCGGGCCCTGGCCTTTTTTGAGACCATGAAGGCGCGCCATACGATTCGTGATTTTTCCGAGCGGCCGGTCCCGCGCGATCTGATTGAGACGGCAATCCTGACGGCCGGAACAGCGCCAAACGGGGCCAATCACCAACCCTGGTGGTTCTCTGTCCTGGGGCAGGGACCGCTGCGCACCCAGCTTCGCGCTGCCGCTGAAGCCGAAGAACGCGCCTTTTATGAGGGCAAGGCCGGTGAAGAATGGCTGGACGCGCTGGCTCCGCTGGGAACCGATGCCAACAAGCCGTTTCTGGAAACGGCGCCCTGGATCATCGCAGTCTTCGCCCAGCGGCGCGGCGGGCCTAATCCCGGCGACCGCAAGAAGAATTATTATGTGTCCGAAAGCGTCGGCATTGCCTGTGGCCTGTTGATTGCCAGCTTGCATCAAGCCGGCTTGGCGACCCTGACCCATACGCCCAATCCGATGAGTTTTCTAACCCAGATCTGCGAGCGCCCGGCGGACGAAAAGCCTGTCATGCTGATCGTCACGGGCTATCCGATCGAGCACGCGACCTATCCGGCTCATGCGGCCAGTAAAAAGCCCCTCGATCAGATTTCTGACTTTCGGTGACCTGCGGTAAACCGTGTCGACCCAGGGTTATGAAGAGCAATTCGGCGCTGCGGACCTATCATTAGAGACAGGGCCTGGCTGATGCCGGTGCGAATGGACAACGGAGCTTTGAGTGGCTGACAAAGACGTGGACGTGGCGACGACGGAGCCTACGACGCCGGATCGGATCGGCGGCGACTTAAAAGCCGCCTATGGCGGTTTCTTTGATCCAGCCGCGCCCATACCCAAAGTGAACACAGCAAAGTGGCGCATTCGTCTGGCCGCTTTGGTGTCATTTCCGTCCTGGATTGTGGGATTTTACGTGCTGGGCATCATGGTGTCTGGCCAGCTTCCGACGCCTGACGAAGAGACCATACCGCTGACCTTCCAAGCCCCTTTACCCTTGCTCATCATCCTGATTGTGGTGGCGCTTGGACTGCCGGTGAGTGCGATTTTGAGCCTGTTTTTACAGCGATTTTGGACCGTCTGGGCGTTCTGTGGGTTTGGCGCGATCATTGTCGCATTCAGGTTGGCCCTGTTCTTTGCCCAACCGCCTGAAGGCTTGCCGGGCTTCTTCCTTGCGGTGATCTTCGTGCTTTGGACTCTTGTCCTGGCCTTCGCCATTCTGCATGCCCTGCGATCGCAAATGTTTCTGGATCAGTATCGCGCGGCGGCCAGCGCCAATGCCCCCAACCCGCCCGGCGTCGGCTAGCGACTCCTGAAGTCCGCAACACTGCGCGAAAACGGGACGGGCTGTAGCTCCTGACCTGTGCGATAGGGCTTAGACGCGGACCCGTGGCTGGCTGGCCGTGGTCGACCAGATCAGTGCGACGATCCAGCCAATCAGTGTCCATCCCAGCAAGAGATTGGTCAAAAAAATGGCAAACCCGTTGTGATGACCGCGCAACAGAGCGATCAGGGCGGGGAGGAAGTATAAGAGGGCGGCAAAAACTGCACCTTCCACGGGACGGTCTCCTTTATCGACTTTCGATAAATATGGGGTGTGCCGGGCGGGTTCGCAAGTGAAGGCTTGGTAAGGTTGAACGGGCGCGCCTGAGACCCCTTCGCCGTCGTGCAGGATCCATGCGGCGAATGGACGTCACATCGCAGGCTCGGCGTCCAGACGTGAAAACGCCCCGGAGCGATCGGCTGCCGGGGCGCTCTCAGATTGCGCGGATTGAGGCGAGGCTAGCCCTGGGTGGGCGTTGCGCCGCCTTCATAGTCAGCGTCTGGGAATTGATAGTCCTTGAAGACTTCGCGCAGCTTGGTCTTCAGGATCTTACCCGTGGCCCCTAAGGGCATCTCTTCGATGAATTCCACGCCGTCGGGGAGCCACCATTTCGGGACCCGCTCAGCCAGGTATTCGCGGATGGAGTCTGCGGTGGGGGTCGTGCCCGGCTTGGGCTGGACGATTAATAGCGGACGCTCCTGCCATTTCGGATGGGGGTGACCGATCGCGGCGGCCATGGCCACATCCGGGTGGCCCATCGCGGCGTTCTCCAAGTCGATCGAGCTGATCCACTCTCCGCCAGATTTGATGACGTCCTTGGACCGGTCGGTGATGGTCATATAGCCATCCTCATCGATATGGCCGACATCACCGGTTTTAAACCAACCATCGTCGGTAAAGCTCTCCGGTCCGGCACCGCGATAATAGCTGTCGATGATCCAGGGGCCGCGCACTTGGATATGGCCCGCCGACTGGCCGTCACGCGGCAGGACATGGCCGTCATCATCCACAGAGCGCATATCGACCCCAAATAAGAGGCGGCCCTGTTTCAGCTTGATGCCAATCTTCTCGTCATCGGTGAGGGCGTCATGCTTGGGCAGCAGCTTACCGACTGTGCCCAGCGGGCTCATTTCGGTCATGCCCCAGCCTTGCTGCATGTCCACGCCATACTCGTCCTGATACGCGCGAAGCAGGGCTTCAGGCATGGCCGACCCCCCCATCAGCACCTTATCCACGCTGTCGATGCGCTTCCCGCTTTCGCGCAGATATTGCAGCAGGCCCAGCCAGACCGTCGGCACACCCAAAACCTGATTGACGTCTTCGCCTTCAATCAATTCCTGGATTGAGGCACCATCCAGCTGTGCACCTGGGAAAACCAGCTTGGCCCCCGCCATTGCGGCGGCGTAGGGCACGCCCCACGCGTTGACATGGAACATGGGCACGACCGGCATGATGATGCCTTCGGCCCCCACACCCACGGCATCGACGCTACAACAGGTCATGGCATGAAGGACGGTAGACCGGTGGGAGTAGAGCGCGCCTTTGGGCTCGCCGGTTGTGCCTGAGGTGTAGCACAGGCCGGCGGCGGTGTTTTCATCAAACTCCGGCCAGTCAAAGGCGTCCGATGCGTTTTCCAGCAGCGTCTCATAGACCGCCGTTTTGGTTTTGATTTGGGGCTTGGTGGCCTCGCCGGTCATCGCCACCCAGCTCTTCACCGTCTTACAATGCTTGGCAATCGCGTCGACAATCGGGGCGAAGGTGACATCAAAGAAAACATGCTTGGCTTTGGCGTGGTTGATGATCCAGGCAATGCCTTCTGGGCCGAGGCGGGGATTGGCCGTGTGCACCACGGCCCCCACGCCGGACACTGCGTAGTAGAGCTCCAGATGACGGTGGGTATTCCAGGCAATGGTGGTGATCCGATCGCCGGGCTTGACCTTCAAAGGCCCTGTGAGCGCGTTGGCGAGCTTTTTCGATCGGGTGTGGCAGTCTGCATACCCATAGCGGTGAATCTCACCGGTATCAGGCAGCCGAGACACGATCTCGCGTTTGCCGTGGTTAAGCGCCGCGTGACGCAAAATGTCCGCAATCATCAGCGGACGGTCCATCATCTGACCGCGCAGCATGGGGCCTCCTCCCTTAGGTCCTTATGGATGTGCGGAGCCGTCTTCATGCAGCTTGGATCGCACCTGGCGCACATCAAAAGGGTCGCCGGGCAAAAGGGCAATCCCCTGAGCGGCAAATTCCGGTTTGAATATCCGGCAAAACGGCTATGGATTAAGCCCTATGACCCAAGCGCTTCCTGACTTCGACGATGTAAAGGCGGCGGCCTCGCGCATCGCGTCCAAGGCCGTTCACACGCCGCTCCTCAACCACCCGGCTTTGGATGAGCGCGTGGGCGGGCGCGTTTTCATCAAGCCGGAGGGCTTGCAACGCACCGGATCGTTTAAGTTCCGCGGAGCTTTTAATGCGCTGTCTCAGTTCACGCCTGAGCAGCGAAAGGCCGGTGTGGTTGCGTTTTCCTCGGGCAATCACGCGCAAGGGATCGCCGAAGCCGCACGCATCCTTCAAATGCCGGCAACCATTGTGATGCCAACCGATGCGCCAGAGGTGAAGAAGCAGGGCGTGATCGCCCGTGGTGCGGCGCTGAAGCTGTATGACCGTGAGACCGAGAGCCGCGAAGAGATCAGCGAAGCGATCGCCGCTGAGACCGGCGCGACGGTCATACCCTCCTATGACCACCCGCACATTATGGCCGGGCAGGGCACGTGTGGTCTTGAAATCTTCGAAACCCTGGCCGGTTTGGATGTCCAGGCCGATCAGCTGGCGTGCTGTTTGGGCGGCGGAGGGCTGATCAGCGGGATTGGCCTGGCCGCCAAGGCCTTATCTCCCAAGACTGCGCTTTATGGCGTGGAGCCGGACGGCTTTGAGGATCACAAGCTATCCCTTCAGGCCGGAGCGCGCCTTCCCAGCCCGCGCAAGTCTGGATCGATCTGTGATGCGCTGCTGACCCCCATGCCGGGCGAGCTGACCTTTGCGTTGAACAAAAAACAGCTCACCGATGTGGCCGTTGTCACCGACGATGAAGCGATGGCGGCCGTGCGCTTTGCGTTCGAGACCCTGAAGCTGGTGGTCGAGCCGGGCGGGGCGGTGGCGCTCGCTTCCATCCTCACCGGAAAGGTCGACGCGAAAGATCGCACGACCGTCATTGTGCTGACCGGGGGCAATATCGACCCGGCGGTCATGGCGCAGGCGATCCGCGCCTAACGCTCGCTTTCCGGCGTCTCGTCGCGCAAGCACGGGGCGGGCGCTGCGCCGCCAGTTTCGTCCGGGTTTGTGCTCTGTTCCGCGGCTGCTGCTGCAGCTGCGGCGGCAGCCGCTTCGCGTTCGGCCTGAGCCGCCAACTCCGCCTGCCGGATTGATTCCACGAAGTCCGCGGGCAGGGCTGGCAGATCTTGAGCAAACAAGGGTCCGGCCAGGTCAGTCGTGATCTGCAAATCGCTGGGTTCAGTCGTCTCAGCCAACCGCGCGCGATAGACCTGCACATTCTCAATCACCCGATGCACGTAATTGCGCGTTTCGGAGAAGGGGATGCTTTCGGTCCAGTCGATCGGGTCGATCTCTCCGGTGCGCGGGTCGCCATAATTCTGCACCCAGCGGCGCACACGGTGACCGCCGGCATTATAAGCGGCCAGGGCCATGACGAGAGACCCGTCATAGTCATTCACCACCTCATCAAGATGGGCCATGCCCAAAACAAGATTATATTGCGGATCGTCGGTCAGCCTTTGGAAATCATAAGGCATATCCAGCTGGCGTGCGGTCTGGCGCGCGGTGGCGGGCATCATCTGCATAATACCGCGAGCCCCGGCGCCGCTCACCGCCCGGGGGTCAAACTCGGTTTCCTGACGGATCACCGCAAGGGTCAGAGCGGCTTCGGGAATGATGGGCGCATAATCGGGCAAATCCATCAGCGGATAAGCGCGTTCGGCCAGCGTAATGCCCTGTAGGCGGCCGGCCTTGGCGGCGCGAACGGCCTGGCGCAGGCGATTATAATCCAACGCGATGTCGGTCAGCATGGCCTGCTCGATGGGAGAATTCATCTCGTCATCAAAATGATAGATGAAGACCCGGAACAGATAGTCCGCGTCCACCTCAGCCAGCAGGCGCAGGCCCTGAATCTCCGGGCGGGCCTCAAAGGCTAAGCGTTCCTCATCGGTCGGCTCAGGGTCCGGTGGCAGGTTTATTTCAGCGGCGTCCGGCCCAAGCGCGATCAGGGCGAGCTGGCCGTAAAAGACGGTGGGATGCTCAGCCGCAGCCAGGAAGCGCTCACGTGCCAAGTCCAACTGCCCAGACGCTTCCGCGGCACGGCCTTGCCAATACTTGGCGCGCGCCAGTGACACATCAGTGCGAACGCCGGCCTCAAGCGTCCGGAAATGGTCGAGCGCCTGCAAAGGC
>JANQMI010000232.1 GCA_028280165.1 Oceanicaulis sp.
CGTCAATTTATCGCCCACCGAGGTGCTGGCGGTGTTGGTCAGCGAAGATGGCGCGGTGGAGAACCGCTTGATGCGGCCGCCCCCGGGCTTGCCGCCGGCTGCGCTCATCGAAGCGGGCAATTATTTGTCGGCGCGCTTGCGGGGTCGGACCCTGTCCGAAGCGCTTACCGAAATCCGCACTGAGATCACCGAAAGGCGCGCCCAGCTCGATCAGGCGGCGGCCAGCCTGGTCGAAATGGGCTTGGCAGACTGGTCCGGTCCAGACAATCGCACCTTGATCGTGCGCGGCCAGGGCCGGCTTCTAGAAAGCGTCAGTGCGGCGGAGGATTTAGAACGGGTCCGCATGTTGTTTGACGATATCGAGCGGCAGGAAGGGCTTTTGGCGCTGCTCGATGAGGCGCGGGCCGGGCAGGGCGTAAAGCTTTTTATTGGCTCGGAAAATCCGCTTTTCTCTCTATCCGGATCGAGCGTGGTGGTGGCCCCCTACCGCGATCGCGACAACACGATTATTGGCGCGATTGGTGTGATTGGTCCGACCCGTTTGAACTATGCGCGCATCATTCCACTGGTCGATTACACCGCCCAGGTGGTGGGCCGGATGATTGCCGGACCGCGCTGACCCCTTGACGTTTGGCTTGTTCGATTTGATCTAGGCACCCATGAGCGAAACACCTGAGAACGAAACCCCGGCCGAAGAGGTACAAACCTCCGAGGCTGAGATGGACACCGAAGCTGAGGCTGGGGCTGAAGAGCCGGGCCTGGATGAGCAATTGGTCAAGACCAAGGACCAGTTGCTGCGCGCTTTGGCTGAAGCTGAAAACACCCGCAAGCGGGCTGCCCGCGATGTCAAGGACGCCCGCGAATACGCCATTGCGGGTTTTGCGCGCGATATGCTGGACGTGGCGGATAACTTCGCCCGCGCGCTGGCCAGCGTTGATGACGAGGCGCGCGCCAATGCCGAGCCGGCTCTGGCCACGCTGCTGGAAGGGGTGGAGCTCACCGAGAAGCGCCTACTGTCCTCTCTGGAACGTCATGGCGTGAAAAAGGTCGACCCGGCTGCTGGTGAGCCGCTTGATCCGAACCGCCACCAGGCGGCCGCTCAGGTGCCCGCTGAACAGCCCAAGGGCACGATCGCCCATGTGATGCAGCCCGGCTATGTGATCGGAGACCGCACCCTGCGCGCCGCCATGGTTGTGGTCAGCGCCGGGCCGGCCGAAGGCACAGCGCCGAAGCCTGCAGGCGACGGCGACGCCAAGCCCGGTGATGGCGTGGATGTGAGCGCTTAGGCGCGTTTTGCCCGACGTCTATTGATGGATCGTCATTCCCGCGCAAGCGGGAACCCAGAGCCATGAAACGCTGCGTTCTGTCATCCCTGGGTCCCCGCCTGCGCGGGGATGACGAGGCGCAAACGTTATCTCCCCCTGTTTACGGGGGGAGTGTCCCGAAGGGACGAGGGGGGCTTTGCGACGTTGCAATGCCCCCTCCGCCAGCTTCGCTGGCACCTCCCCCGCAAGCAGGGGAGGACACCCATTGGCCATTGCCTTCTCTTCCCCGACCCTGAATCGAGTTCAGGACAGGCTCCGGTCGGGGCCCAGAGCCACCCAGCGCGGCACTTGATGATTTCTGGGTCCCGGCCTTCGCCGGGAAAGAGACAGGGGTAGAGATGGGCAGGCTTGAGGCTGCAAATCGTCGCGTGCTCCCCCACCCGACCCGCGCAGAGGTGCGGCCCGTTGATCGGTTTCACCGCTCAACCCCCACAAAGGGGGAGGGACGGCGTTGGGGCTTATGTCTCACCTTAAACCGGCTTGGCCCCCATCCCTCCCCTTGACGGGGAGGGTGTCCATGAAATGGACGGGTGGGGTGGGGATCATGAGGCGCTATCGCTAACCCACGAAGGGGCCTTTAATCCCTAACGCCGCGGAGCCGTCCGGCCTTCGCCGTTTTGCCACCATGTGGAGCCGTCACGATAATCTTCATACCAGTAGCGGCCGGAATAGCGATCGTAGTAAAGCTCTGAATGGTTGGGGTTATTTTGGTTCCAGCCGCAGCCGCCAGTGCGTTGGCAGCCGGCATAGGCCCCCGCTGCGCCGCCCACGACGGCTCCGATCAGCGCGCCGGTTTCGGCATCGCCATCGCCCACATTATTGCCGATGACCGCACCGGCCACCGCCCCAAGGCCGGCCCCGACGGCGGCCCCTTGGACGCCCTGATTGGTGGCACAGGCGGTGAGCGCCAGCGGCGCGATTGCGAAAAGAGCCCATTTGCGAAGCATGTCAGTCCTCCAGATCTTTAAGCTGCACCCGACCTGTTCGGGTGCGTTTCGGCCATCATTTCGCCAGACCAAGCCTGAATTGAGGCTGAACGGCGACTTTGTGCAAATTTAATTCGGCTTAGTCGGGGGCATGGACCCGTCTGAGCGTCAGATTGATACGTCCTGGACGCCAGCTTTCCGGCAGTAAGGTCGACGTGCCCGGATAAATCCGGTCTACACCATGGTGGCAGCGCCGGCTGGCCCGGCCCAGGACCACGACATCACCGGACGACAGCATGAAGGAGCGCGTGGGATCCTTTCGGGTCGGACCGCCAAGCCGGAACCGGGCCCGGTCGCCCAGTGAAGTTGAGACCACCGGCGCAAATTTCGCATCCTCGTCGGCATCCACATGCAGCCCCATGCGGGCCCCGGCTCTATACCAGTTGATCAGGCAGGCCTGAGGGGGGTCTGGCCAATGCCCAACCGCGTCCCACAGGTCGAGCAGGGCTTGCGGCATGGCTACCCAGGGCTGGCCCGTCGCCGGGTGGGTGGGCTCATAGCGATAGCCCTGCTGATCGCTGATCCAGCCCAGCGGTCCGAAATTGCTCATCTGAACGGATAAGGCTGCACCGGTGCGCGGCATGGTGGGCTGGTAAAGCGGGGCTGTTTCAAAGCTTTGCAAAACCGCCTCGGCCAGATCGCGCTGGGCCTTGGGGCCGAAATAGCCCGGCAAGAGCTTAAACCCGTCGGGCTGGGTGAAGGCGGGGCTGCGGGCCATGGCGCGAGTTTACGCCAGTTTGGTCCGGCGTCAGCAGGCGTGTTGCAGCACCGCTTTGCCCGCCGCGATAGGCCCTTTTCAGTGAGAAATGAATCTGCA
Source organism: Oceanicaulis sp. (assembly GCA_028280165.1). GTDB lineage: Bacteria > Pseudomonadota > Alphaproteobacteria > Caulobacterales > Maricaulaceae > Oceanicaulis. The sequence continues at coordinate 3,129 of JANQMI010000232.1, forward strand.
TTCCCCCTTGCGCAGGGCGGTTCGTCTCCCTAAATCGCCCACTGAACGCGCGGACTTCACAGACGCGTGAAGTTTTACGCATTAGCGCGCCGGGTTTTGATCCGGCCAGATTGAACAAGAAGGCAAACCCCGGGTGGCGGGATTTTTCAGGTCAGAGCGCTTCGGGCCCGGACCATCGACCCCCGCCTCGCCGCAATAAGGAGACGAATTTTCCATGGGTAAGGTTATCGGAATCGACCTTGGGACCACCAATTCCTGCGTCGCTGTCATGGACGGCGATCAGGCCAAGGTCATTGAGAACGCAGAAGGCATGCGCACCACGCCGTCGGTTGTCGCTTTTACCGAAGACGGTGAGCGCCTGATCGGCCAGCCGGCTAAACGCCAGGCGGTGACGAATCCCGATCACACCTTCTTTGCCATCAAGCGCCTGATCGGCCGCACGATGAGCGATCCGACCGTGAAAAAAGACAAAGACATGGTGCCCTACGCCATCGTCGATGGCGGGAATGGCGATGCCTGGGTCCAGGGCCGCGACAAGAAGTATGCGCCCTCTGAAATCTCTGCCTTTACGCTGCAGAAGATGAAGGAAACCGCCGAGACCTATCTGGGTGAAACCGTCACCCAGGCCGTGATCACGGTTCCGGCCTACTTTAATGACGCCCAGCGTCAGGCCACTAAGGATGCCGGTAAGATCGCCGGCCTGGAAGTCCTGCGCATCATCAACGAGCCCACCGCCGCTGCCCTCGCCTATGGCTTGGACAAAGGCGATAACCGCACCATCGTGGTTTACGACCTGGGCGGCGGCACCTTCGACGTCTCTGTTCTGGAAATCGGCGATGGCGTATTCGAGGTGAAGGCCACCAATGGTGACACCTTCCTGGGCGGTGAAGATTTCGACATGCGCATTGTCGATTACCTCGCCGATGAGTTCAAAAAAGAGCAGGGTATTGATCTGCGCAGCGACAAGCTGGCGCTGCAGCGTCTGAAGGAAGAAGCGGAAAAGGCGAAGAAAGAGCTGTCTTCGGCGACCTCCTACGACGTCAACCTGCCCTTCATCACCGCGGATGCGTCCGGTCCAAAACACCTCAATCTGAAGCTCTCCCGCGCTAAGCTGGAAAGCCTGGTGGAAGACCTGATCAAGCGCACCATCGAGCCATGCAAGGCGGCGATGAAAGACGCCGGCGTGTCGACGTCTGAAATCGACGATGTGGTGCTGGTCGGCGGCATGACCCGCATGCCCAAGGTCCAGGAAGCCGTGAAAGGCTATTTCGGTAAGGATCCGCATAAGGGCGTGAACCCGGACGAAGTGGTGGCCATGGGCGCGGCTATTCAGGCCGGCGTGCTGCAGGGCGATGTCAAAGACGTGCTGCTGCTGGACGTGACCCCGCTGTCGCTGGGTATTGAGACGCTGGGCGGTGTCTTCACCCGCCTGATCGACCGCAACACCACGATCCCGACCAAGAAGTCCCAAACCTTCTCCACCGCGGACGACAATCAGTCGGCTGTGACCATCCGGGTCTTCCAGGGTGAGCGTGAGATGGCCGCGGACAATAAGCTGCTGGGCCAGTTCGACCTGGTGGGTATTCCGCCGGCCCCGCGCGGTGTGCCGCAGATCGAAGTCACCTTCGACATCGACGCCAACGGCATCGTGAATGTGTCCGCCCGTGACCAGGCGACCGGTAAGGAGCATGCGATCCGCATTCAGGCCTCTGGCGGTCTGAGCGATGACGAGATCGACACCATGGTCAAGGACGCCGAGGCCAATGCCGAAGCTGATAAGAAACGCCGTGAATTGGTGGATGCCCGTAATGGCGCTGAAGCCATGATCCACCAGACCAAGTCCCAGCTCGAAGAGCATGGCGACAAGGTGGGGGCCGCTGAAAAAGAAGCCATCGAGACCGGCATCACCGAGCTTGAGGCGGTCAAGGACGGCGAAGATCTC
>JANQMI010000031.1 GCA_028280165.1 Oceanicaulis sp.
CAGGTTGCGGATCCGAACCGAGGCCTGCCAGGTCCCCCCGCGGCGCTCGAATGTGGCCACTTGCCGCGACTGACCATGCAGACCGGCCAGGCCCGGCGAGATGGGCTCGCAGTGTATGTCTTCGCGGCTAAGCTCGATCCCAAAGGCTTCAAAGGCCAGGATTTGCAGCTTGGCGGCGGCGTCACGACCGGACAGATCATCGCTTGGGTCGGCTTCAGCCAGCCCGGCCGCTTGTGCCTCCTCGATGGCGGTTTCCAGCTGCGCTCCGGCGGCGAGGCGTCCAAGAATGAAGTTTGCCGTGCCGGTCAGGACACCCTGAAGCATTGTGATCCCGCCCCGGTCTTTGGCGCTCCGCAGCCGCTCAATCATCGGCGTGCCACCGCCCACGCTGGGTGAATACAAGACATGCACGCCTTGGCGCTCGGCCTGCTTGGTCAGGCTCGCGAGCCGGTTGCAGATCGCCTGCTTGTTCGCGGTGACCACCGAGATCGCCTGGCCCAGGGCCAAATCGTGGAGGAGTTGGGCCGAGTCTACGCCGGTCAGCGCCTCGGCGAGGACGTCGGGCCGGCGTTCGAATACATCTTCGATCCGATTGGTGACAAGGTCGGGATCAACGCCCTGGCGGATATAGAAATCGACATCTCGAACCAGGATGGACGTCACCTCATATCGATCAGGGCGCTGGCGCAGCAATTCCAACACCCCGCCGCCGACCACGCCGCATCCCGCCAGCGCCACTTTCATCGGCGGCGGTGTGATCTGGCGCGGGGCGGGGGCGTCCTTTGCGCCGATACGCGTTGCGAAAGCGCGACCGGGGCTGCTGACCTCCAGCGGGCGCTGTTTTGACTTGGCGAGCTCAAGCGCCTTGGGCTGGATAAGGCCGGCCGACACCGCCATCGCCGCGTCCCAGCTGATCTGGGTCAGGCGCTTGGGCGGTGTGTCGCCGGGGGCCGCCGGGTCGCGGTCATAGACGCCATCAACATCTTTGATCAAACGAACGCGGTCGGCTTTCAGTGCATCGCCCAAGAAAACAGCGGTCAGATCAGACCCGCCCCGGCCCAGCAGAACCGGTGCGCCCTGATTGTCGGTGGCCACGAAGCCCGGCACGATAACGCAGTCGACCTGTGTAAACGCGTCCGTAATAAACTGGCGGTTCACCCGGATGGGCTCGGCATTATCGCGTGCGCCGGTCGCTTTAATCCCGGCTTCGCGCGCGTTGAGAACGCGGACGTTTAAGCCCACACGTTCGGCGGCTAACCCTAACAGGATCGCAGCCTGGGTTTCGCCCAAGCCGATCAGGCGGGCCCGTAAGGGGCTTTGAGGATCGGCATCCAGCGTCGCGGCCTCTGCGCTTAGCTCGTCGGTGCGCCGGCCGAGGGCGGACACCACCGCAAGCACGCGATCCCCCGTCTTGGTCCAGCGCACGATCTCTTCAAGGGCGAGACCCAAATCGCTGGGCGTCTGTAAGACCGAGCTGCCGAATTTTAGAACATGGGTTCGTGCGCCCACTTTCACCCCCACAGCGCTTTTGCGGCGCTGGTCTTGGATTCACGGGGCGGCGGATGCCCGAGGCGTCGGGATCGTCGACAATACACCGCGATCCGCTCCGCTTTAGCGGCACTGATGTCCCCGCCCACAAGCTGACACTCAAGTTGGCACCGGCCATCTGAAGCGACCGCTCATCCGAGCTAGGCATTTGTCCACTCAGGGACCGCCCGCCCATCGAAGAGAGGCCTACACCCAGGCTGCCCGTGCTGACTTGGGCTGAAATAAGGGCGGTCGCCCGATGGAGGGGCGACCGCCCAGTTAGACTTCGATACGCGCACCGAATGGGAATATTCAAAGGAGCTACTCGGAGCACGCCATGAGGCGTCAGGGAGTGAGCACCTCATTGAATAAGACGCGCCGCGAACAAATTTCCGCACACTGAAATGTCGATTAAGGACCAAAACTCGCCTGATGCTGCGTGCTTAGGTAGAGTGGGTGGAAGATGTTCAAAGATAAGGCGAAAAAGGGCGGGCCGGTGGAGCAATACAACGAGACTCCACCGGCCCGGCACGCCGAGGAGGAGCGGCGCACAAACAGGTTACAAAGGGGAACGATCGCTCGCAGGGTCAACGCAGAGGAGCCGTGACCCGCATAAGGCTGTCGTTCATTGCGTAAGACGCGCTAACGCGCGTCCTCCGCACGTCTTTTTTCAACATTGCGAAGATTTCATCTCCAGCTGTACCCAGGCGTGCGGAATTCCCCCAGCTGCGCGTCTTTAAGTATTGAAGGCTGCCCTATCGCGCCCTGAGTTTGGCTCAGATCGCAGGGCTATACTGAGAGCGAAATCACAATGAAACGACGCCTGGCCTGGAGGGTCTGCCATGCCTCGGCCCTGGGCCTGCGGCGGCCCCTGCCATGACGCTCTTCAGACAACGAGGCCCCAGGCCGGCGCTGCGCGATTGGAGCGCGCGGACCATTGTTGCGCTCGGCTTGATGGTCTCAGCCTGCCACCCAAACGCACCGCCTTCAGCCGGTGCTGAAACTCAGCTCAACCCGCTCGCGACCCTGGAACAGCCTGGGCCTGCGCCGCAGGCTGCGCGAAGCATTCAGGCAGGGACCGGTGGCGTGGGCACCTCAGACAGGCCTCCTCGGCGAGGCGCTGTATCGTCGGAATGATGGGATAAGCACATGCAGGCCAATCGATTTGACCAGGCCATAGTCCGCCGCCCGTCCAACAGCTGTGTGCGGGGCCTTCGCGCCGTTGACACTGGATCGCCAGATCTTGACCGCTTCCGCGCTCAACATGAGGCCTATATTCAGGCGCTGCGCAGTGCGGGGTTAAGGGTCCAGATCGAACCGAAGAGCGAGGAGTTTCCCGACTCCGTGTTCGTTGAAGACGCTGCGCTCTGCTTGCCTGAAGGCGCAATTCTGTTGCGGCCCGGTGCGCCAACGCGGCAAGGCGAAGTGGCTCTGCTCCAACCCACGCTGGAGGAGGTGTATGGCAGGCCGCCATTGCAGCTTGGTGAGGGCTTCGTTGAAGGTGGGGATGTCATGCTCACCGATGACGCGGTCATCATCGGCCTGTCGGAGCGGACCGATCCAGTCGGGGCCGAGGCCCTGGCCAAGATCCTGAAAGCCTGGGGTTATGAGGTTCGGTTGGGGCAAACACCCTCTGGCGTTCTGCATTTCAAGACCCACAGCAGTTATCTGGGCGAAGGCCGCGTGCTGTGCACCGCGTTGCTCTCAACCGCTGAGGTGTTTTCAGGGTATGAAGTGATTGAAACAGCACCCGGAGAAGACGCTGCCGCCAACGCGCTTCGGATCAACGATCGCGTGTTATTGGCTGAAGGCTTTCCACAGACTCAAGACCGATTGCAGAAGGCCGGTTTTGCGGTAGTCCCGATTCCGATGAGCGAAGCGGCGAAACTGGATGGGGGTCTGTCCTGCCTATCGCTGCGGTTTCGCCGAGGGACGTGATAGCGGGAACGTCAGAAGGAGCCAATAAGCTGATTTATCTCGATAACGCGTCAGCCGGCTTGCGGGCTAATTCGGTTGTAGAGGCGCAAATCAATCATTTGCGTCTTGAGCAAGACATCGGCGCGCCAGCTGCCGCTGCAGCCGCAACCGCGTCACTTTCGGGACTCTACTCGAATCTCGGCAAGTTATTGAACGCGGACCCGAATTCTATTGCGGTCACATCGTCAGCCAATGCAGGCCTCCAGACGCTTCTAAGCGCGCTGCGCTTAAAGCCTGGATCAACGGTCCTGGTCGACAGGACCTGTTGGGGCGGTTCGCTGGCGATGGTCTCGACGATGGCCGGAGTGAATATCGAGGTGCTGCCTTGCGATGAGTTTGGCACGCTGGATCTTGAGGCGGCCAAGCGATGCCTTGACCGTCAGCCCAACTTGCTGCTCCTGACTTGGGCCTCTGCAACGAACGGGATTGTTCACCCCGCAGAACAGCTGGGTCAGCTGGCGTTGGCCGCTGGCGTGCCCTTCATGGTCGATGCTGCACAGATCGCAGGTCAAAGACCCATCGATGTCGCGGCCCTTGGATGTGATGCATTAGTGGCGACAGGCCGAAAATGGCTGAGCGGCCCCAAGGGCACAGGGTTTTTGTACGCCTCAGAGCGTTTTCGGGCGTTGGCACCTGGGGCGCTTAGCGACCAGCATGGGATGAGGATTGATGGCGAAGGGCGCTGGCGGCATCGGGATGGCGCTCTTCAGTACGAGCTGGGGGAGCGCAATGTGTCGGCGCTTCTTGGGCTCGCAACAGCTGTTCAACTCGCCCTTGATGACGATGTGGAGACGCGTCGCAGGCGTTTGGCGTCTGTAGCGGACGTGTTACGGGAGCGTATTCGGGCCATCGACGGCATCACGCTCCATGATCAGGGCGCAGATCTGGGTGCGATCATAACTCTGAGCTGTCACGATCGGTCGGCGATTGAAGTGGTCGACTATCTCAGGCATCGCGGCATCCTCGCCGCGGCCAAGTATGCCGTGTATGCGCCGCTCGACATGGCGGCCAGAGGGTTGTCTGAAGTTGTTCGCCTATCTCCACACTGGCAGCTGACAGAGCAACACATGGATGAGGTCGTCGATGCTATTGCGGGCCTTTAGCGCCTCGGCGTTCGGCGCTGATCTTTAACGCAATTAATACATATACTTAAAGGGCTTCAACTCCCATGTATTTGCAAATTCTAGCAATTGGCCGCATCGTCAGGAGGCCCAATTGAGCGGAGCGCACCCATGGTCCGTCGGATGAATCCGCAGCAAGGCCCAGCCTCACTTCAACCCGGTGAAAACCAGGAGCTGGATACCCTGGCCGAGGTCTATGGCGCGGCTCTGGGGAAGTATTTTGCCAAGCGCGGTTGCCAGCCCAGCACCGTTGACGATCTGGTTCAGGATGTCTTCGTGCGCATGGCGGGCCGCACGTCGGGCGAGCGGCTGGACAATCCTGAAGCCTATTTGATGCGCACCGCGTCCAATGTCTGGAAGGACCATTTGCGTCGCCGTCAGGTTCGCAATCACACCGCCCATATCAGCTATGAAGAGGACCGCCACGCGGTTGAGGATTTTTCGCCCGAACGCGTCTATGAGGGCAGACAGTCGATTGAGCGCCTGGTCGTGGTGCTCCGCGACATGCCCGAGCGGACCCGCCAAGTCTTTGTTTTGCGTCGCCTGGAAGGGATGAAGCAAAAAGACGTCGCGCGCCGCATCGGTGTTTCTGAGAGCGCGGTCGAAAAGCACATGGTCAAGGCGATTGCCTTCCTGGCTGACCGCTTCGGAGAGGATCAATGAGCGCCGCCGAAAATATGACAAGCGGACTGTCGGTGGAGGAGTGCGCGGCCTATTGGGTGATGCGCCTCGGCGCTCAGGATTGTGGTCCGGCCGATCGCGCAGCCTTTGAAGCCTGGCGGCGCGAAAGCCCCGATCATGAGGCCGCCTGGCGGCGCGCTGAAGGAGCGCTCTCGGCGGTGGACGCCCATATTGGCCACCCGCAGTTGGACGCCCTGACCGAGGAGGTGTTGCGCGATACCGAACCACGCCGGGCTTCGAGATGGCCGGCCGTGGCTGCGGCGGCCGCGGTCTTCGTCACGCTGGTCGGCGTGACCGCCTTTGTGTTGGACCGCGACCTTGTCGGTGCACCTGAGCCAGACGACGTGATCGTCGCCGAGGCCCCCGTCGATCTGTATCAAACCATGGTGGGGGAGCGCTCATCCGTCGTCCTCACCGATGGCACCACGCTTTCGCTCAACACCAATTCGCGTGTCGAAGTGCGCTATAGCGCGGCGCGCCGGGATATTCGCCTGCTCCAGGGGCAAGCCCTGTTTGAGGTCGCCTCCGCACCCGACCGCCCCTTTGTGGTCCAGGCTGGCGACCGCCGCATTGTCGCGCTGGGGACCGAGTTCGACGTCCGCTATGACGACGCGGTGGGCGTCCAGGTCACGCTGTTGGAAGGCCTGGTGGCGATCGATGGCACCGTGGAGCCGCTGGACGCGGTCGAAAATCCACCTAATCCGGTCCAGGATGACGCCATCGAGTTGGTGCCGGGCGAACAGTTTTCGGTGCAGGACGAGGCGATTTCGGTGGAGGCCGCCAATCTGGAAGAAACCACCAGCTGGCGCCATGGCCGCCTGGTCTTCCGCGACCGCCCGCTTGTGGATGTGATTGCTGAGGTCAATCGCTACACCACCACACCCATCATCCTGGATAGCGATCCGCGCCTGGCCCGGGTGCGCGTCAGCGGTGTGTTCGATGCCGGACGGACCGCCAGCTTTGTGCTGGCCATGGAAACGCTTCACCCGGTCCATTTTGAGCCGACCGAAGACGGCGGACGCACGATCCTGCGCTGGCAGGGCTAGGGCCGGTCCCCGGACGCGCGCTGTGGCTGCCGCGTCACACTTTTGTCCGGCCCGCGAATTTTTTTTGACATTTTGATGAGGCGAATTGAAACGCCCCCGTCTGCGTCCCCGAACGGTCGTTTTGCGTCAAGGAAATGACCGCGCATAAACACCAGCATGGGCCATAGGGCTCGGGGGAGACGACATCATGATCACGCTTCTGCGCGCAGACCAGACATCCAGAACGCGGACCTTCAAGCAATGGGCCCTGGCCGGCGTCGCCGCAGCTGTGCTCGCTCAGGCGGGGGCTGCGGCCCAAGCCTTTGAAGCCGACGCCGCCCCGGTGGAGTTCGAAATCGCCGCCCAGGACCTCGGCACCGCGCTCAATGCCTTTGCCATGCAGTCCGGCCAAGAAATCCTCTTCTTAGAAGCTGATGTCCGCGGCAAGCGCTCGGTCGCCATCGCCGGCACCCTGACCCCCAACGCCGCCCTCACCCAAATGCTCTCCCAGGCCGGGTTCGAATACCGGGTCAATGAGCTCGGCACGGTGTTGGTGGGGGCGGTGGCGCGCGATGCGGCGGTGCGTGGTGCGGCTCAGCCGGTTCAAAACACGCAGCCGCGCGATGAGGAGGAGGGCGGCGATGAGCCGACTCAGACGCGCGGAGAGGATGATGGGGCGCGGGAGGAGGCTGCGATCCGGCGCGACTCGATTACAGTAACTGGAACACGGATCCGAGGGGCTGAGGGTGCGTCGCCAGTTATTACGATTAGCCGGGCAGAGCTGGACCGATCTGGTTTTGCGACAGCGGAGGACGTTGTAGAATTTCTGCCGCAGAACTTTGGTGCGGGCGCAAGCTATGACGCCGTTAACGGGATTAACCGCGCCGAGGTTGGGAGTGATGTCGCGCCCTTTGGCGGTGGTGCGTCTGTGAATCTGCGCGGACTAGGCACCAACTCAACACTCGTTCTCGTCAATGGTCGGCGTCTCAGCCCATCCGGAAATCGAGCCACGTTTATCAATATTTCGTCGATTCCTTTAACGGCTGTTGATCGCGTTGAGATTTTGACCGACGGCGCGTCAGCGATCTACGGCTCAGACGCGATTGCTGGTGTGATAAACTTCATAATGCGTACGGACTACGAAGGTGCCGAAACTCGATTGCGCTACGCGACCGATCCAAATGGTGATACTTCGGACCTCCAGATTGGCCAAGCGTTCGGTACCGCATGGGGCAATGGCAACCTGTTGTTGTCCTATGAGTATTTTGAGCGGCGACCGCTTGCGGCTGCGGACAGGGCCTACACTGCTAGCAATGACCTCTCACCTTTTGGCGGTACTGATAACCGTATACTTGGGGGTAGCCCCGCAAATATTGTTGCTGGGAACCAAACCTTCGCAATTCCATCGGGGCAGAACGGTCGATCTCTGACAGCTGCTGATTTCGTTCCGGGTGCGAACTTGAATTTTTATAATGCGAACGAGTTCGCTGATATCATTGGTGAATCTAAGCAGCACAGCATGGCGGCCTTCCTCAACCAGAATGCTGGAGCCTGGAACCTATTCGGGCAGGCCCGCTATTCAATCCAAGAGAATTTGACAAGAGTCCCTTCTCTCTTTGACGTGCTGAGCATCCCCGTTTCCGCTAGCAGCCCCTTCTTTGTCGATCCTACCAATTCTGGCCTTACGGATGTCGTTGTTGAGAACTACTCAATAGCACACGATTTTGGTCCTAGGACAAGTGAGGGCGAGCTTGAGACTTGGGGGCTTACTGCAGGCGCGCGATTGGATATAGGTGACAACTGGGCTTTCGAATTTGTAGCGAATTGGTCAAGGGAGGAAGGGCATTCCTTAAGCGGAAACGAAGTAGACACTGCTGCTATTATTGCAGCCGTCAATAATCCAGACCCCAGTCTAGCCTTTAACCCATTTGGTGATGGCTCCAATACAAACCCCGGTGTATTGGATTCGATCCCAATTGGTGCAACGTCATTTGGCCGCACTGCAAATGAGTTGTATTCATTCAGTCTTAATTTAGATGGAGATTTATTCGATGCGCCTGGCGGTCCCATTGCTTTGGCTGCTGGAGTTGACTACAGAAATGAGGCGCTCTTTTTTGATGCTGAAACCCAAGGCTTTGTCACAGACCTAGACCGCAGTATTTCTTCGGCATATGCAGAGGTGTTTGTGCCGATAGTTGGCGAGCTGAACGCTAGGCCAGGGCTCGAAAGGCTAGAGCTATCGTTTGCCGCACGGTTTGAAGAGTATGATGACTTTGGCAGCACGACAAATCCCAAGCTCGGCGTGCTCTGGTCTCCTTTTGATGATTTGATCCTCCGAGGCACATATGGAACTTCGTTCCGTGCGCCGTCCCTGGATGATAGAGACGTCAATCCCGCGAAGATTGGCAACAATACTCGCTATTTTCCCTTTGGTGCCACACCGTTTCTCTGGTTGGCTGGTGCCAACGAGGAACTTGAGCCTGAAGAAGCCACCACTTGGACCGCAGGTTTTCAGTGGCGGCCTGATTGGGTGCCTGGTTTTTCAATTGACGCCACCTACTTCGATATTGACTTTAGCAACCGTATCGATGAGCCGGCCCTGAGTCCTTTTACTGCGCTTAACAACCCAGCCCTCGCCTCGCTCGTCATCTTGAATCCTACCTTGGATCAAGTCGCGGCAATCGCAGATGATGATCGGTACGACCCCAATTTTTCCAGGTGGCCTTTTAATGTGCCTCGGGCGGACTTGATCTCTGGGGTCGCGCCGGTGGGAGCGATCGTTAGCACGCAGCGAGTCAATAGCGCCGATCTCCTCGTCGATGGCGTTCAGCTTGAAATCAGCTACGACGTTGATACCCAGGTGGGCGAGTTCACATTTGATCTGAATGGCGATTACCTCTCCAACTATCAGCGCCGGATAATCTCCACCGACCCACTAGTGCAAGAGTTGGCAACTTTTGGGAGACCCGTGGAGTATCGGGTACGCGCTGGAGCTAACTGGAGTTCCGGAGCCTGGTCAGCATCAGGCTTCATTAACTACACGGATGGCTATACCAATAACAGCCAACCAGTCGATAGCGAAGTCGCATCTTGGACAACCTTTGATTTGACGATCGCATACCGGTTTGCTGATCGGACCGACTTGCTCTCAGGAACTCGGCTGGCACTAACCGCTCAAAACCTCTTCGATAGAAACCCACCATTCGTCGACACTCCCGGAGGAGTTGGTTTCGACGCAACAAATGCCAACCCGCTCGGGCGCTACCTCGCGTTCCAGGTAACGAAGGAGTGGTAGTTTGTTCCTCTCGAAGTATCGCGCTGTAATCTGGCGCTTTTTGGTGGCAGGGGTCGCGCTTGCGACCTCTGCCTGTTCTCTTCCACCGATCGGATTATCGCTCTCGGAGCGGCGGTCAAGCCACCCTCTTGAACAGGATGCTTTCGTTTCAGCTAGAGAGGTGGACGAGGGCGCTCGAACGATTTCATTCGAAGCCTCTGAAGGCACAAGACTGAATGTTGATGTTTCGCCGGACAACAACACGATCGTCTTTGACTTGCTGGGTGACCTTTATCTTATTCCAATCGAAGGAGGCGAAGCTGTCCAACTGACTTCAGGCATCGCCTGGGATCGAGGGCCTAGATTTTCTCAGGATGGAGAACAAATATACTTCATCAGTGATCGAGAAGGATACAAGAATGTCTGGCGTGTTATAGTTTCCAATGGAAGTGTTGAAAATGTCACTAATATTGAGCGTGATATTGTTGGAGATTTAACTTGGTCGTCTTGTGGAACAACTCTGATAGCTGGGGTTTTGAGTGAGCATGTAAATGCAGCCGACGTTGTTTTAAGCTATATTGATCCCGAATCCGGTTTGGTGGTGCCAGTAGATCCAGAGTTTACATCGACAATCACCTACTCGGTCGAAGGCGGAGTCGAGCATGATACGAGAATGCATGCGGCCTCAGGAACTGGTGGGGTTGAAGCGGGGGCGGTTTTTTTTTCCTGGTTTACTAGAGATGACGCTCTCGGAGTCCTTAGCCAGATTAGAAGTAAGATATATAGGTGGGATTTGCGCACAGGTTCGCGCTCGAGCGTAACGGCTGAGTCTGCATCATATAGTGAATATAGTCCGCTACTTTCGCCTGACGGCGTTAATATGGCCTACTTCCGGCAATATGATGATCGCAGGACAGAACTGAGATTGCTCAATCTTGTAACCAGAGAAGATCGAGTATTATCTACAATATACAATGAAGACGACGCATTTTTTTCGCACTTTTCATCACCAAGATCTAATTACAGCTTTAATTCCAATGGTGATGCCATTTTTTATTGGCGAGATGGGCAAATTTCGCGCGTTGATACTCGAAATGCGCATGAAGAGCGCGTTCCTTTCCTTGCGGGTGTGGAGAGGCGGGTGCGCAGTAGTGTCCGAGCATATAGCCAATCGCTATCTGCCATTGAACAGGCGTTGTATTTGAGTTGGCCGCGCTTCTCGAACGATCGAAATTTCGTTGTGTTTGCTACAGCCGGTTACATCTGGAGCAAGAGCTTTGTTACCGGTGAGGTAAGACAGCTGACAGGAAGTGATGAGTTTGCCTTTACCCCTTCGCTTTCTCCGGATGGAACGCAAGTCGCATACATTTCCTATGATGCGGGACAGGTTGCACCTGACCTGCTGGCCTACAGTCCAGAGCGTCATCAGCCGCAAGGGACGTTGAAAATCGTTGACGTAGAAAACCGTGTGTCAAGGCACCTGCTATCTGAGCCAGGCTTTAGTTTTCTCCGCCCCAGCTGGTCTTCGGATGGCTCCCGCTTGGCAGTTGCCAGAATGTCAGAAGGTCGACGGCCGCGCACTTTTTCGATTGGTTGGGCAGACGTGCAAGCCGGCAGGTTTGAAACCGTTGTCTCTGATCTTGGCGCTGAAGTGGGTGGGGTAAGATTTCCCGAGACGGTCCAATTTGATCCATCAGGGGAAACGCTTTTAATCACGTACACAGGCAGAAATCGAATGTCGGCAATAGGTCGGATCAGCTTGGAGGGTGAGGCCTTTGAGTTACTCGCGATTGGGGCGGCGGATGTTCGTTGGATTTCTGCTTCACCCGATTTGTCGCATCTTCTGCTCACGCGCCGGGATTACACGAGCTGGCTAGTGCCATTTCGCGCTCAATCACAGCCTGTTGCCGTAACCACATACGTTCCCGGGTCGTTCCAGATTGGAGAGCATGGAGAATACTATCATGCCAGCCCGGCAACTCAAATCAGCGATGCCAACTTGCGATACGTTGATTGGAGAAATGAACATGAATTCAGTGTGGCTTTTGGTAATGAAGTGCTTAACTACGATGTATTGAGCGGGCTAGGTGATACACGTGTTATCGAGGTCCCAATTGTCCGACCAACTGAACACATGCCAGTAGCATACACTGGAGCGCGGCTGATCACGCTTTCGGATGCCTGGGATGGATCGAGTGTTATCGAGGTTGGAGACATTCTTGTAGAACGGGGTCGAATCCAAGCAATAGGTGAGGCTGGTACAATCATATTTCCTCCGAATACGATTAGAATCGACCTCGGCGGTGCGACGGTGATCCCTGGTCTGATTGACACACATTATCACTCAGGCGGGATGCTTAGTGAGCAACCACCCATTACCGCAAACGATCAGTCAGCAATTCGACACGGCGTGACTACAGCGTGGACAGCGATGAGCAATGCCCCGGCAGGATGGCAAGCCGCGTACGCCGATTACGCAACTGCTGGCCGGTTTGTTTCTCCCCGATGGTCTTACTCGGAGATTAATCCAAGCAGGATTGTTGAATTCCCAGACTTGCAATCTGCCGAAGCACTTCATGAGCAAGCAGCATCTTTGGGCACTTCCGTCATTAAGGAGTACGGCTCGCCAACAAGAGCAGTGCAGCGCTTAGCGGCGGAAGCGGCGCGCAACCAAGGTTTAGGCATAGTCTCACATCTGGATCGCTTCGATGATATGATGACACGCATCGTGGACGGGTACACTGGGGGCGAGCATCCGACAGTCCCAGAGCCCCGATACATGGACATGCGTATGATGCTAATTGAATCGGGCTTCATTTGGACCCCAGACCTCAATGGAGTTGTCGGTAGCACTAGTCAAATCAGCCTCACTTCAGCCCGTTACTTTTGTTGGGAGCTCATGACCGCGATAAGCCGGGGAGAGATTGCTGGCGCACATATACCATCCGACCGGTTTTTAGATTGCGAGGGCATTGAATCTGCGCCGCAGATCCCGTTCGAGACCATTCGGGCGGCGCGTCTGGCTCAACTTGTTGCAGCACTACAAGAAGAGGGTGCGCTCATTGGCGTCACTGGCCACAACTTTCCAGCATATAATCTACACATCTCTATGTGGATGTTGAATCGGGGTGGCATGTCGGTGGAAGACGTTTTGCACGCCACTTCGCTTGTTAATGCGGAAAAGCTTGGCCTCCAAGATGAAATCGGCTCGCTTGAAGTGGGGAAAGTTGCAGATTTTGTTGTTCTGAATGGCAATCCGCTGGACAACATCCTGAACACGATGTCGACCCGCTACACGGTTCAGTTCGGACGCATCTACGACGCAGACACGGCTGAACGCGTTGATGCTGCGGCGCTCGCGACCACGCTGCATTGAAGGCTTGGTCCGGCTGTACGCGTCCAACGCCAGCAACGGCCAACTCATTCGAGCGTATGCAACACAAAGCAACGTCGCACGGCCCGAAATCAGACCTCAACACAAAACCTATCCGCACCCCCACCCTCCTGCGCTAAACTCCGGCTCTGCTCTTTGATCGTTTGAATCCGCTCACCCGCGCCGCTTTAGGCTCAATCCGAAGATGGGCGTGGTAATAGTAGCAGCCAAAACCCGCTGACCTTCTATCACCCAATGTCGAAGTCCGGTCTGAGGCCTCCGGCCTGAAACCGCCAGCCTGACCCAGATCCCCATTGACGCGCGCGCTCGGTGCCGCTAACGCTTCAGTCAGTCCAGCGCGCCATGATGGGCGCTGGCGAGGATGTCTTGATGTTGGCTTTGCAAAATATCCAGTCGGCTGTGACGGCCACCGCGGCGCATGACGCGGGGATGGCAAGGCGTGTGACAGGCATGGCGTCCACCCCCACCACGACCACAACAACCACTCTGTGCAACACGGAGCGATGTGGCGTGGGCTGAGGATAGACCTCAAAACAAAAACCCAACCAACCCGCTCCCGGTCTCGGAAGCGGGTTTTTTCATGCCCGCGCCTCGGGACCCTCCCTTCACCCCACCGCCTCAATCCAGCGAAGGTTTAATCCGATGGCTCCGTTCGATCCTGATCTCGACGCAAGACCCAAACACCCCCCGTTATGCGTGCTCAAATTTGGAGGCTCAGTCCTCACCCATCCCGACGACTACGCCCAGGCCGCGTCGGAGACCTATCGTCATTTGCGTCAAGGCGAGAAGGTTTTGGTGATCGTCAGCGCGCTCAACGGGGAAACCAGCGCGCTCTATGACGCGTCCAATCTCTATGGCGTCGGGGGCAGCGACGCCACCAAGGCCCGGCTGATCCGGCTGGGGGAGTTTCGATCGGCGGCCTTGATGGGCTTGGCCCTGGAACGCATTGGCGTGCGCACGGCTGTGGTCGATCCCCATGAGATCGGGCTGATGGCCGAGGGCCGCCCGCTGGATGCCGATGTCTCAGACCTCGACGTGCCAAGCCTTCTGGAAAAAATCGACCAGGCCGACGCAGTCGTGATCCCGGGCTTCACTGCGGGGCATCGCGGTGCCGGGGCGGCGGTGCTGGGACGCGGGGGCACTGACCTGACGGCCGTCACATTGGGCGCGAAAGTGGGAGCGCAACGGGTGCGCCTGATCAAAGATGTCGATGGGATCTACACCGATGATCCGGCCGCCAATCGGCGCGCGCGCCGCTATGGCGGGCTGGACTACGACACCGCCCTTTTGGTCAGCAAAGGCGTCATTCAGGACAAGGCGATCCAGGCGGCCAAGAGCGCCGGTGTCGCGCTCGAGATTGCTGCCATGGGGGCTGCGGATGCCACGCAGGTCCGGCCTGGGCCCGCCGCGCTGACGTCCCGGGTGGAGCCCGTACCTGTCAATCTGGCGCTTTTGGGGTGCGGGGCTGTGGGATCGGGCGTCCTCGACCACGCCCGGTCACGGTCCGATCTGTTTTCGCTGAACCCGATTTTGGTGCGCAACGCTGCGGCGCGGGCGCGCGACGACCGGGCGCGCTTCGTCTCTGACCCAGCTGCCGCCCTTGGCGGGTCCCTGGACATTGCTGTGGAAATGATGGGCGGCGCGGACGAGCCGGCCTTGCTGATGGAGCGCTTGCTGGGTGCCGGAGTGAATGTCGTCACGGCCAATAAAGCGGCGGTCGCAAAGCATTATGACGCGCCCCATGCGGCGGCCCGGCGGGGTAGGGCGCGGCTGCGCTACTCCGCGGCTGTGGGCGGCGGTGCGCCCGTGATCGAAACGGTTCGCCGCCTCGCACCGCACGGCATCGCAAAGCTTGAGGGGGTGATGAACGGCACCGCCAACTTCATCCTTTCAAAGCTGGCCGATGGCGTCCCCTTTGCCGATGCCTTGGAAGAGGCCCAGCGCCTCGGCTTTGCCGAAGCCGATCCATCCGCTGATATTGAGGGCCAGGATGCCGCAGAAAAGCTCTCCATCCTGATCCGCGAAGGCTTCGAGCGCGCCGTCTCACCGGACCAGATTCCGAAAGCCTCTCTGGCTGACATGACGCCCGAACTGTGTCGAGAGGCGGCCAAGCGCGGCGCGGTTTACAAGCAGGTGGCGCGCGCGGAATTGGATGATGACGGTCAAATAACGGCCGAAATTGTGATTGAAGCCGTCGCCTTGAATCATCCCTTCGCCCACGCGATCAATGAGCATAATTGTGTGCATATCTGGGATTTGGATCTGTGCCGCCATGAGGTCTTTGGCAAAGGGGCGGGGCGCTGGCCGACAGCGGCGGCCGTGTTTGCCGATATCATGGATCTGCATCGTGCCCTGACGGCAGACGGCGGGACCACTTCGGCGATGGTCTTGCCAAGCACGGCTGTGGATCTTGGTGTGATGGGGCAGGGAGAAAAAGCATGAGCCGTATCAGCAAAGCCAGCGCGCCCGCGAGCATCGGCAATGTGGCTGTGGGCTATGACGTGCTCGGCCAAGCCTTTGACGTCCTGCGCGACACGGTCACAGCACGATCGCGGCGTGATCCAGGAGTCCAACTCGGCACAGTCTCGGGCATCGTGTCTTCATTGCCGGCGGATATTCAATCCAATACTGCGCTGGCGGCGGCCTCGGCGGTCCTACAGGCCGGCGGCGCGGATTTCGGCGTGATGGTCGATATCGACAAGCAGATTCCCATCAGCGCCGGTATGGGGGGCTCTGCAGCCTCGGCCGTGGCAGCTGCTGCGGCGGTGAACGCGCTTTTAGATCAGCCATTTGCGGTCCAGGATCTGCTGCCCTTTGCCTTGAAAGGAGAGGCTGTTTCTGCGGATCCGCCACCCTGGGATAATGTCATGGCGTCGCTGCATGGCGGTCTGGTGCTCGCCGCCGACCTCGACACCGCGCTTTTATCCCCTGTCCCGACACCGGATGGAATTACGGCAGTCCTGTTTCACCCCGATGCCCAAACCCAAACAGCGGCTGCCCGGGGCATGCTTGCCCCAACAGTCCCGATGCGCACTGCCGTCGAACACGCCCGGCGTATCAGCGCCTTCACTTTGGGCTGCGCGACAGGAGATCGCCAGCTCCTGCGGGCCGGGCTTGAAGACATCCTTGTCGAGCCTCAACGCATCCTTCTTCTGCCCGCCTTGCAACCGGTCAAGGCAGCCGCGCTGGGGGCGGGAGCGCTGGGATGTTCCTTTTCCGGATCCGGGCCTTCAGTTTTCGCTTGGGCTGATGATTCTGACGCGAACGCGGTCGAACAGGCCATGGCGCAGGCCTTTGCTGATGCAGGGTTGGGCGCACGCGCCTACCGCGCCAGCCTGCACAGTCAGGGCGTACGGCTGGAGCCGGTTTCGGAGGGCGCATTGTGAGGCTCATCTCCACGCGACAGGCGTCAGACCCGGTCAGGATCAGCCAGGCCATTCGGGTTGGCCAAGCCCCGGATGGGGGGCTGTACATGCCGTCCTCCTTTCCAAGCCACGCCGGAGAAATCGCCAACAGGCATGATGATTTACCAGGCTTCGCGGCGGCATTTCTACACCCCTTTTTTGACGGTGATGATCTTCAGCCGCATCTGGCGCAGATCTGTGCTGGAGCCTTTGATATCCCGCTCCCGGACAATGCACTGTCTGAGCATTGCGCGGCTTTAGAGCTCTTCCACGGCCCGACAGGGGCTTTCAAAGACTTTGGCGCGCGATTTCTGATGGCCTGCCTGGAACAGCTCAGCGATCGCGATGCTCCTTTCACCGTCCTGGCCGCGACGTCGGGCGATACGGGCGGCGCTGTGGGGTGTGCAGCAGAAGGGCTGAGCGGTGTCCGTGCCGTCTTGCTTTATCCGGATGGCCGTGTCTCGCCCTTCCAGGCCCATCAGCTCTCGTGCTGGCGTGAGCCGGTGACAACCCTCAAAGTCAGCGCCGACTTTGATGCGTGCCAGCGCCTGGTCAAATCCGCCTTCGCTGATCCAGAGCTTGCCCAGCGCTACAATCTGACCAGCGCCAACTCCATCAATATTGCCCGGCTCCTGGCGCAAGCGGCCTATCTCGCCTTCGCTGTGACACGCCGCTTCAAGGCAAAAGGTGTTCAGCCTGGATTGATTATTCCAACGGGCAATCTTGGCCATGGTCTAGCGGCATTTATTGCGCGCGCGTGTGGCGCGCCGGTTGGGCCGATCCTTTTGGCCACCAATGCGAACGCCACTTTGAGGGATTGGTTCCAATCGGGCGACTATCAATCCCGCCCCTCGATCCAGACGATGGCCAACGCGATGGATGTCGGGGCCCCTAGCAATTTCGAACGCCTGTCGTCAGGCGCGCTGGCGCTCGACGGCCTTGGGGTCGAACGTGTTGAAGACGATGTGATCCGGGCCCGGATCGACCAGGACTACCGCCGCTATGGCTATGTCTGGTGCCCCCATTCGGCTTGCGCGGCAGAGGCCTATGCGCGGCTACCGTCCAGCGTGCAACAGGCGCGCCCCTGGCTCATCGCGGCAACGGCGCATCCCTTCAAATTCGCCGAAAGTGTTGAACCCGTCATCGGCGTTCGCATGCAGCCGAGCCCAGACCTTGCCAGCGTGTTGTCTCGGTCAACCCGCGCCAAACCCTGTGAGCCTGACCTGGACGCTCTGGCGGCCCATCTTGAGGATTTGTGAAGGGCGGGAGGGGCCCAATTTCTCTTCGACACCGTCGTCATCCCCGTGCAGGCGGGGACCCAGGGCTGGCAGAGCTCAGCGTTTCAAGGCTCTGGGTTCCCGCCTGCGCGGGAATGACGAATGAGAGGGTGGGTTGAGGTGGGAGCTTTGTGACGGGCCGCAAAGCTATGTCAGTCTGGCGACCCCGGCAGGATTTGAACCTGCGACCTGCTGCTTAGGAGGCAGCTGCTCTATCCAGCTGAGCTACGGGGTCAGAGCCAGGCCGCTTGATATAGCCGGTTTTGCGGAGGTTCGAAATGCAGCCTGCATCCTGGCCCGCCGCCAAAACTGTGCTCAGACTGCGATCACCAGCGATCGCGTCCACAGGCCTGGATCAGAGGACCTGAGCGCTCATCTCTGACCTTCAGGCCTATGGTGTGTCCGCGAAGGGTATATCCATAAGGCGCTGGAAAACAATACCAAACCCAACCCGTCTGCGCGCCAAAGCCTTATTGGGTTTGGTAGGACGGGGCCTGCGCGTTTGAGGCCGCCGCTGGGCTTGGGCCTTGGGCCGATTTGCATCGATCGCCGAATTGGATGTAGCGTCCGCGACCGCGCGATCCGCGTCCATGACACTTCGCTGGGGTAATCGTCCATGGCCAAAGAGGGACCACATTCGGCGACGGCGCACGGGCTTGCGGCCTCCCACGCCGACCCGGGCGAGGGGCTGTGGCAGGACCTGGTCAATGAATTCACGGTGCCGCTCACCGGATTTTTCGCCAAGCGGATTGCTGATCGCTCTGAAGTTGACGACTTGGTGCAAGAAGTCTTTTTGCGTCTGGTCCAGCGCCGCGGTGACGCTGAGATCAGCCATGTCCATGGCTATGTCTTCCAGGTGGCCCGCAGCGTGCTGAATGATCGACTGCGCAAGGGGCGGGTGCGGCACACGCAGGCCCATGACAGTTTCGACGAAGAGCTGCATGCCGGTTCGGATTTCTCCCCTGAGCGCGTCTATCTCGGCAGAGAAGATATCGGCCTGATGATCGCCGCCTTGGAGACATTGCCGCAGCGCACCCAGGACGTGTTTGTCTTGCGGGCCTTTGAGAACAAGAAATACGCAGACGTGGCCGCCTTGATGTCGATATCGGTCCGCGCCGCTGAAAAACATATGGCCAAGGCGCTGGCCCATATTGGTGAGGCGCTGACTCGAGAGGAAGAGGGCTGATGAGCGAGAGCTCGCCTCATACCCAGGCTCGCCCCAGCGGCACGCCGGCCGTCGCCGAAGAGGCGGCGCGCTGGAGCGAGCGTCTGCGTGAAGCCGGGGCCGACCCCGAGCTGCGCGCTGAGTTTGAGGCCTGGCGCGGGGACGACCCAGAGCGGGCCCAAGCGTTCGAGCGAGCCGAAGCGGCCTGGACCGCGGCCCGGTCGGCCGCCACGGATCCGCGAATCCTGGAATTGCGCAACCAAGTCCTCGCGCGCGCGGCGGAAAACTCTGAACCGCGGACTGCGTGGGCGCGTTGGGCGGCTGCGGCGGCTGCGGTGACGATTTGTGTTCTGGCCGGGTTTGGCTTGGCGCATTTGGCCTCGCCATCACCCGACGACGCGCCCGTCATTGAGCTGGCGATGGCCGAAGATCCCGGCCTGCCCGATTATGTGACGCAAGTGGGTGAACGCCTCAGCGCGGCGCTGCCCGATGGGACCGCGCTCACCCTCAACACGGCCAGCCAGGCCCGCCTGGACTTCACGGCGGAAGAGCGGCGGGTGTATTTGCTCCAGGGCCAGGCCTTTTTCGACGTGGCCCATGATGCCGCACGCCCCTTCGTCGTGATTGCCGGCGAGCGCCGCGTGACCGCCTTGGGCACCGCCTTCGAAGTGCGGCTGGATGCCGACGATCTATCCGTCACCCTGGTGGAGGGCCGTGTCACGGTGGAGCCTGTTGAGCCGCTCGTGCCGGACCGGTCCGATGCCGGTGAGCTCGCATCAGCCTCTGTGCGCGCGCAGCTGCAGCCCGGCGAGCGCTTCACCCAAACCGCTGAAGCCGAGCCGGAGGTCACCGCCGTGGACGCCCGGCGGCTGACCAGCTGGCTGGATGGGGTGATCATCTTTGAAGACGACACGTTGGGCGAGGCGGTGGCGGAGATGAACCGCTATGCCCAGCGGCCGATCCTGATTGCTGACGAGGAGCTCGCGGCGCTGCGTCTGAGTGGGGCCTTTGGGGCGGGCCGGTCATCCGAATTCGTTGAAGCGTTGAGCGAATACTTCCCTGAGGTGCGCGTCCAATCCACCGAGCAGGCCATCCTGCTCACCGCCCGAGGGTAGGGTTTCACCGCGCGATTTTGGGTTTTTGAAGTTTTCTTGACCCTTTAGGTTCGGGTTTTTTAAACCGTCACGTCTCCCCCCTCAGCAGGCCCGCCATTCAAGGTCCGGCCTTCCATGGGGAGACTACACCGATGTCCAAGCGCAATCTTCGTTCCGTGGCCATGACCAGCGTTGCCGCGATCGCCCTTCTGGCGGGCACCGCCGCAGCCCAAGGGGCCAGCGATGACGTCGCCTCCCACACCGGCGCGCCCGCTGAGCTGGCTGTGGAGTTCAACATTGCCGAACAAGCGCTGGGATCGGCCCTGACCGAGTTTGCCCGCCAAAGCGGCCAACACCTGCTCTTCTCACCCACCCTCGTCGAAGGCCGCACCGCCCCGGCCCTGCAAGGCGAAATGACCCCCGCCACAGCGCTCAGCGCCTTGCTGGCCGGGTCAGGCTTTGAAACCCGGCAGACCCGCTCCGGTGCCGTACTGATCACCGCCAGTGCGGCAAGCGAGGCGGGTGAAGCAGAGGTGCAGCCTGTGCCGGAAACGGATGAGGGTGAGGGCGAGGAGCCGGATGCGGATGCACGGGGTGTGCAGGGCGCGCGGACTGAGGACGCCGCGGCGTCGGAGCCGGTAGAGCGTGATGTGATTGTGGTGACGGGGACGAATATTCGAGGGGTTTATCCGGCTTCCGCCCCAGTTGACATTTATACAGCAGAGGAGATCGCTCTAACTGGGGCGACAACGCTTGAGCGCTTCTTGGAAACGCTTCCGCAGAACGTAAATAGTTTAAGCGTGAATGCCGCGAACTTCGGTCCCGGTGAGGGCAACGGGCTGAATGGTGGCGGAATTGATCTCCGTGGTCTGGGGGTGGGTACAACCCTGGTCCTTCTGAACGGAAAGCGGCTAACCTCGCCGGACGGTCAATCACCAGACACCTCATTAATCCCCCTTTCTGCCATTGAGCGTGTTGAGGTTTTGACCGACGGCGCTTCGGCGATCTATGGGTCCGACGCGATTGGTGGGGTCGTAAACTTTATCCTTCGTGATGATTTTGAGGGCTTTTCAGTCGGCGCAACCTATGGCGGTGCCACTCGAGGCGGACAAGATAGATTCCAGGCTGACTTTGCAGCCGGAACGTCCTGGGGTACTGGATCCGGTGTGGTTTCCTACGCCTATGAAGCGCAATCAGATTTGGATGTTGGCGAGCGCGATTTTTCCTCCAATGCTCCAGGGCCGCAAAGCCTTATACCGAATGAAGAGAAGCACGGGTTTCTAGCCTCAGTCGACCAGGGATTGGGCGATCGTACTAGGGTGACCGGCTCTGTGTTCTATTCAGTTCGAAATTCTGAGCCTCAGAGTATATCCGCAACACGACAAGTCAGTAATACGCAAGAACAAGAGCAATGGTTTGTTTCCACCGGTGTAGAGTATAGGATTGCTCGAGACATTTATTTTCAAGTCGAGGCAACTTATTTAGATTATATTTTGGAGCGGTTCCGGGATGAGCCGGCTCGTGATCGACAGGATTTCCGCGTGCAAGGCGGTACTGCATTTGATTTCATGGCAAAGTTGGATGGCTCGTTGATTAGCCTGCCAGCCGGTGATTTAAAATTCTCACTCGGTGGTGGTTACTTCGAGCAGGAATTTGTATCGGACTTCGTGCGTTTACCTAATCCCATTGAGTTGAACGCCCGGGATCGCGAGTCCAGTTTTGGTTTTCTGGAATTGTTTGCTCCCTTGGTTCAACCGTCCCAGGGAATAGAGTTTATCAATAGGTTGGAGCTGAACGCGGCAACGAGATACACAGAATACTCTGATTTCGGTGGAGCATGGACTCCGCGCGTGGGCATACTATGGAGCCCTGTCGAGACCCTCAATTTAAGAACCACGTTTGCTCGCAGTTTTAGGGCACCTACACTATCTGAGCTGAATCCAGATTCATTGTTCGCGCAGATTTTTCCACTGGCTCCGCTCGGACTTCCGGATCCCTTTTCGGATGATGGGTCTTCAGTCCTTTTCTCCTGGCCGGTTGGTCTGAGGGATGATTTAACCCCAGAATTCGCCGACACTGTAACGCTTGGATTTGATTATGAGCCAGATTTATTTGATGGGCTGCGCATTTCTGCCACTTACTACAATATTGATTATACAGATCGGCTAGGTTTTCCCGCAGGGCTTCAAGTTGCATTGTTCAACGCTGATGAATTTGCCTTCGTGTTTAATACATCACCTACACTCGATGACTTCAGAGAGTATACAGATCTGGTGACAACGCCCTCTCAATTGAGAGATTCTACTGGATTAATTACTGATCCATCTGACCCAGAGCAGCTGTTTAATGTTGCGACAGTATTTTATGACGGACGTAGAGATAATCTTTCGCAATCTGTCTCTGAAGGGTTCGACATTTCTGTGGGGTATGACCACTCTACCACTTTAGGGGATCACTCTTACGGACTTCAAATGACGCGGACTCTTGCGACTGAACAGAGATCTTCATCAGAGGCCCCTGTAATTGATCTACTAGGGACTGTCGGAAATACGGCTACGGTAAAGTTGCGAGGATTTGCGGGTATACGGCGAGGTAGTCTGAGTGGCCGGGTCAACTTGAACTACGTCGATGACTTTACCAATCCGTCGGTGGATCCCGAGGAAAGTGTAGATAGCTGGACTACTATCGACCTGAATATTCAGTATCAGTTCGATGATCATCAGAATTCTATAATTAATGGTGCAAGCGCATTTATTAGTGTGAACAATCTATTTGATACCGATCCGCCGTTGGTTTCTCAGCAGGATTTCTTTGGCCTTGATGGGTTGCGTACCCCGGTCGGCTATGACCCCGTCAATGCAAATCCTGTGGGGCGCTTCATAACGGTGGGAATAAGTAAATCATTCTGATCAGGAATCTTATGTGTTGA
>JANQMI010000041.1 GCA_028280165.1 Oceanicaulis sp.
TCATCTCAGCGTCTGCGGCTGGTCCGGGCGCACCAACGCTGTCGGCATCGCACTGGACAAATTGGCGGAAGCGGCCAGGACCCGGCTTTTCATTGCGCCAAACCTCACCGAATTGATAGCGGCGATAGGGCTTGGCCAGATCCTGAAAATTCTCGGCGGCAAAGCGGGCCAAAGGCGCTGTCAGATCATAGCGCAGGGCCATCCACTGCTCGTCATCGTCCTGGAGGGCAAATACCCCTTCATTGGGCCGGTCTTCATCGGGCAGGAATTTTCCCAGCGCATCAGCATATTCAAACGCTGGGGTCTCCAGCGGCTCAAAGCCCCAGCGCTCATAGACACCGCTCGCCGCAGCGATCAGCGCACGCTGCGCCCGCAGCGCATCGGCGGAGCGGTCTTCAAAGCCGCGCGGGCGGCGAGCTTTAGGCTTGAACGCTTTGGTTTTGGCCATGGGAGTTATCCAGCTAGGGGCGTTAGGCAAATATGAGGTCTTGGCACTTAAACTCACACCCTGACCGGATCAAGCGGCGCAAGGCTTGCATGCGCAGGTTTGACGCCTTTGGAGACGACACCATGCTGCGACGCGCCCTTTTGGCCCTGCTGATTGCCGGGATGAGCTTTGCACCGGCCTTCGCCGATGCCGACCGTGTGGTGCGCCTGGCTTCGGGCATAGCGGCTGAGGCGGAACGGCGCGCTGAAAGCCTGCGCCAAAACCCCGCCGCACCGGGCATTGCGTTTGCGCAAGATGATCCGCTGTTGACCGAATTGGATGAGTTCGCGCTGGCGGCCCTGACGCTGTCGCGCCAGATCGAAGCGGCCGGCGGAGCGCAGGATCTGAAATGTATTTTCCTGGGCATGAGCCGTGATGCCCCAGCGCGCATCGCCGAAGTCGAAGCCGCTGAAACCCGTGCGGACCAGTCGCGCGCCTACGCCGAGATTGCCCGCCTCACCCGCCAGGCCCAACGCATCGCCGCCGACCCCGATGCCCAGGTCGGCACCGATTTTGTGAGCTGCGGGGGCTAGGGGCTGGCAACACCCTCGTCATCCCCGCTCATCGCTTCGCTCGCCACCAGCACCCCTCTCCCCCCTTGGACAAGGGGGGAGAGGATTAAGGTGAGGGGGTATGTTTCAGTTTCGATTGCATGGGCCGGATGAAGCCCTGTTTTGAGTGGCTCTGGGTTCCCGCATTCGCGGGAATGACGAAAGAGGGCTGGATCAAAAAAACACGCTCTTCCCCGACGCAGGTCGGGGCCCAGAGCCGCTGAGCGCAGCATTTTATGATCTCTGGATCCCGACCTGCGTCGGGAAAGAGGCGGTGGGCTGAGCGTCAACGCGGCCCCAAAACCACGCCTCCCTCTTTCCCAAACTTGATTTGGGACCCAAAGGTGATCGAGCGCAGCGCTTCAAGGCTTTGGGCCCCAGCTTTCGCTGGGAAAGAGACCGGACAAGACGGTGGACGTACCGCCATCTCAGACCAAAGTCTGCGGCCAGCCGACGCGCGTCAGTGTGCCGTATATCCTTTGCCACAAAGGGGGAGCAATAAAGCCCTAGAAATTTTGTGGGAAAGGAAAAACCAATGAAAACCCTCCTCCTCGCCACCGCCGGAGCCATGGCGCTGACCGGTTTTGCAGCTCCAGCGTTTGCAGATGCCGGTGACTGGCAGTTCCGCCTGCGGGCCATCTCGGTCTCGCCGGATGAAGGCGCAGACATCGACCCGATCGGCGGTGATGTTGATATCTCAACCTCGGTCGTGCCGGAGTTCGATATCACCTATTTCTTCACCGACCATATCGCCGCGGAGCTGATCTTAGGGGTCACGCCGCACGATGTGACCGCTGTGAATACCGCTCTGGGTGATGTGGATCTGGGCGATGTGACCTTGCTGCCGCCGACCCTGACCGTTCAATATCACTTCAATCCCGACGGCCAGTTTCGGCCCTATGCCGGTGTCGGTGTGAACTACACGCTCTTCTTCAATGAAGACCTGCCGTCTGGCACGATCCTGGACAGCATCGATTATGACGCCAGTTTTGGCCTGGCCCTGCAGGCCGGTGCCGACTACATGCTCAACGAGCGCTGGTTCGTGAATGTCGATCTGAAGAAGGTCTGGATCAACACCGATGTCACCATTGATGCAACCACAAATCTGAACGCGGTTGTGAATGCAGACGTGGACATTGATCCGTGGATCTTCGGTGTCGGGATTGGCTGGATCTACTAAGTCCGGTTCCGCCTTGCGGCGCGCCGATCGTGCTGGCCGTCGCCACAGATAATCGGTGAACAGCGCCCGGCATTAACCTTGCCGGGCGCTTTGGCCTGTCATAACAGGGTAAACGGGTGCCCTCCTTTGTTGCGTCGCAGCGGTGGGTGCGCTAACCAGCCGTGTCTAAATTCCAAGGGGACCTCACCATGGCTGACGCGCCTGCTGGACAGATTTCCGTGACCGGCAATCTTCCGCTCTACAAATCACCTGAGCCGATCAATCCGGCCGCGCATCGCGGCAAGGGTCTGAAGTTTACCGATCGTCCGTTTGACTTCTTGTCTGAAGCCCATTTTGTGCCCGTGACCATGGGCGAGTTTGCTCCGGCGTCCGCGCATTTCCCGGTCATCTTCCTAGGCGACCAGAAAACGCCGGTCGCCGCGATGGGGCTCCAAGCCGGTCAAAACCTGTTTGTGGATCCGGAAACCGGCAATTTCCAACAGTTTGCCTATCTGCCGGCCTATGTGCGCCGCTATCCTTTCGTGTCCGCGTCTCACACCGAGGAAGCCGACAAGTTCACGGTTTGCGTGGACACCGGATCGCACCTGTTCTCCGACCAGCCCGATGAGCCTCTGTTCAACGATGCGGACCAGCCGAGCCCCTTCCTGGAGCGCGCCATCGACTTCGTGCGCCGCTTTGAAGCCGACGTTGCCCTGACCCGTCGCTTCGTGGAGCGTATGGAAGAGCTTGACCTGTTTGATCAGCAGCAGGCGACCTTCCAGCCGCGCGGCGCGGACGGCCAACCTGCCGGTGAGCCGCAGGTTGTCGCGACCTATCACGCGCTGGTGGGTGAACGACTGCAGAAAGTCGATCCGAAAGTGCTCGCCGACCTGCGCGACGACAATGCCTTCCTGGGCGCGATCTACGCGCACATGCTGTCGCTGAGCCGTTGGGAAATCCTGATCGCCAGAGCCCAGCAGCGCGCGGGCCAGGCTGTGCCCGGCGACGCTCCGTCGGCAGGGATTACCCCGCCGCCAGAAGCTTAAGCGCATTGCCTGGACCTCGCCGTCTACGGCGAGGGCAGAGATTTATGTGACGGCCGGTTGCGCGCGCAGCCGTCCGTTTTCATTTGGTCCATCTTTGAGACCGCAAAGCCCATCACTGCGACATCACAAGCCCGTCAGGGCGGTTTCGCCCAGCGGCCGGCCTTGATACATGCTCAGTCAACGTCGGTGCCGTAGGCTTGCGGGCCGACCGATTGTGTTTGTTTCAAAGGCTGATTGATGTTGCTTCGCCTCGCCGCCGTACTGCTCGCCGTGTTCACCCTGGCTCCCGCACAGGCGCAATGGGACAATAATGACCCGATGGTCGACGCCTCTGTGGTGGCTGACCGGTCCAGCGTCGCCCCGGGCGAAACGGTTCACATCGCACTCCACCAGCAGATCACACCGGGCTGGCATACCTATTGGCGTAATCCCGGTGATAGCGGTGAAGCGACGATGATCGACCTGGATTTGCCGCCAGGCTGGACGGCTGGGGAGATCATCTGGCCCGCGCCCAAGGCCTATCCGATTGGGCCGCTGACCAATTATGGCTATTCCAATGAGGTGACCCTTCCGGTCCCGGTCGAAATCCCCGCCGACGCGCCAACAGGTCCTGTGACCCTTCCGGTGCGGGCCACCTGGCTGGTGTGTGAAGATATCTGCATCCCCGAGGACGCCGATCTTGAGATTAGGCTGATGGTTGGCCCCAGCGCTGTGGACACCGCCGGG
>JANQMI010000043.1 GCA_028280165.1 Oceanicaulis sp.
TCGAGCGTGGCTTGCTGACTGTGAATTTTCGCCCGAACGATTTCAGCCCATAGCCGCTTTTTGAGCGGCTTTGCGGCAGCGGCCTGATCGGCCATCCGACCGGCTTGGTCATGGTGACCTTGAGCAGGCCACAAGACTGCTGAGGGCCTGAAATTTACTCCACACACGACCAGCGGAGCACATCGCTCAGCGAGAGCGACTAATAATGCATTCGAATAGGTGATACCATGCGCAGTTGCGATCAAAGCCGAAATGTCGTCGAGCGGCACGCGGCCAAGTTCTTCACCTTTAGAGTTTACTGTAAGAAAGCCCCGTGATTTCGCGAGGTGGCGACCGTCTTCGGCGATCTCCACCACGCGCCCGGTCATCGACGTTCCCGCGCCGGCCGGACACGACCAATCGGATCGACTGTCACGCGGCGCGCCTTCGCGTTTTGCAATTTGCTGTAGCTAGCGAATACCCAGCGCAAGGGATCTTCTGGGTCATTATGTCGGTCGTTGATCGACCCAGATTCACTATGAGTCGCAAGCCGTATGCGCTTCGCGGACGGCTCCAACCGATAAACGCGGTAAATGGTTCGACCTTCGCCAAAATCGGCCTCGATCAAGTCCCCATTGTGCACTTGCATGACCAATTCAGCGTGAGAGTCTTCTCGTCTCCATACCGGTGAATAGTCGGGTTGATTGGCGTCGAACACCGTGACGCCTTCTCCTCGCCAGGCTTCACCGGGTCGGGCGAAAATCTCCACCCGGTGATTGCCTCCAGGGCTGTAAGCCTTATTGAACCCTCCACCGTGATGCACCGTACGCACCGATCTTTCTGTCTTTAGAACTCGGACGCGGCGAACACCACTCTCTTCAGAGAACTCTAAGAGCGCGTCGGAAAGCTTTCCCCCATCGCGTTTCACTTCATAGGCCATTGATTGGAGCTGCTCACGCAAGCGCGCGTCCCGCACGCGATCAATCTCATTGGCGGTTAAAGCAGCAACAGGCTTGCGACTGACAAGATTGTAATGTTTTCCGTCGATCTCATCATCGACCAGTCCGTAGGCGGTCTCCTCGTGGAGTTGGCCGGAGGTGACGCGGATGTCGTTTTGAGCACCCGGAGCGAGACCATGGTCAGGCTTATGACTAACCACAATCTGGTTCACAATAGCCTGCAAAGCGTCTCGAAAATCCTCAAACGGCTCAGGGAAGCTGCCTTTGGGATAGAGATGGTCGAGATTGAGCGTTTCAGCCTGTCCTGAAGCGTGAGCAATCTTGTTTAATAGCCCTCTGTCCGTACACGCTACGACAAAGGCGTCAATCGCATGATGACGATGGTCCTTACGGTTCTTACGCGGTCCTGTGTCTGCGAAATTATGGTCGGGCAGGAGATCGTTGAGCCCCCATTTCGCCCTCAGCATCGCTGTCAAATGACCTGGCGGAGCCCATACCTGCTCGCAGACATGCTCTAGATAAGATTTCGCCAAGCGAGCCATATGTTGAGTATCGGTCAACTGGCGAGCCAAGAATCCGCCTTCAGATGAGAAGCGCTCCACGGCACCTTGAGAGAACCGCCAGGCTTTGCGAGGGAAGAGCCGTCGCGCACGCGCCTCTATCTCCTCCAAGCGTTCTGCGCGCCAGGCTTGCTCGGGGGCTCGATTTCCCTTTTCCCGGTTGGATTGCGCTGTGCAAAGCACCTTATTGGCGACACTATCATCCAGAGTGAGCGAGTGTGGCAGGATATGGTCGATATCAGCCTCGCCAGAAAACAGGCGCTTCACCGACAAGGGCTCACCGGTGTAGACGCAGACTTTTTCGTCGGCTGGCAACTCCTCAAAGAGGCGCATGACAAGCCGATTACGATGAGTATCTGCTAGTCCAAGCTCTGCCAGCGTATTGCGGCGCGCTTCGTTCTTTTTCTCATTCGAACGGTTTTCTCGCTGAATCTCTTCTTTGCGCTTTGCGTTCAGTTTCAGATCACGGGCGAGCTCAATTGCGATCTCATCAATCACCCCATATGTGTCGATCAGCACGTTGACGACGGCCCGCACTTGATTGAGCCCGATATGGACCGTTGGGTTGGGCACTCGCCCGATCTTTTCCTGGCTGCCTGAGACCGCGTCCGGCCTGCTTATGACATGTCGGGCCAGAACTTCGCCATAATAGGGAAGCTTGGGCTGAAGGCTCCCAGGGTGCCGATCGGAATGATGCTCACCGATTGAGGCGACGGCTTTGTCATATGTTCGAGGGAATATGAGAACTTCACCCGTTTTTGGGTCTATTGTCTCATGCGCATCCAGCGCTTCTACAAGCTCATCCAAGGCGCGCCGTCCAAATTGAGCATGGCCTTGCGGCAGACGCACAGTGGATATCATTTCCGCGCGATCACGGTCCAAGTCGAAGGATTTGATGAGCCAGTCGATCAGCGGTTCGGCGTCTTCTTCGCGCAGCAAACGCTCAACGACCTCAATTTGACGATCAATAGGGAGTTGTCGCCACACTGGGCCAAACATCTTCTTCATGGCCAGCTTGGCGGCCGTTTGATCGGGCGGGTAACCTTTGCGACCGGCCAGTTCTTGGTTCAAACGCGCCTCAGCCGGCAGCTTGGCTTTCTTGCGTAGTGTTTCGAACCTAACGGTAGTCCCGCTTGATCCCGTAAGCACGCTAGTCATCGCCCGTGCTTCCGCTGGACTGAGCCTACGCGGTGGCTTGCCAGGCTCAACTACGGTCAGATTGCCGATATCGGCGAGGATGCGAAACCTTTGAAAGAGCGGGTGGGCTTTGGGCGCGCGCTCGCCAAGGTCGACGTCCACGCCATAGACATCGACCTTTTCTTCATTCGGAAACAAGGAGCACCTGCCAACGATAGGTGCCTTCAGCGGACGTTGCTCGATGATGATACGCTTCAAGCGCTTGAGTAACGCCGCTGTCAGTTCTTCATGATGAAGGGCTTGAGCCGACCAGATCGCATCGAGTTCGTGCTCGATCATGTCGCGTGAGGGATACCCCAACTCGTAGAGATTCTTGGCACCCTGAGGCGTTGGCCGAAAGCGAACGGGCAGGCCCGCCACATACGCGCTTTTCACACGCCCACCCATCTTGTTCAGGCGATAGCCTTCACAGTCCCGCCTGTGGCGTTGGTAAAGGAACTCGCCGAGTGTCCGCGCACCGCTCTCATCCAGCGCCTTTTGAAGCTCCGCCATTCCAGCTTTGATGGCCCCGTCTTCATTATCATTGGCATCAGCGATCCGGTTCGACTTAAAGCCTCGCCTTTGATTGAGGTGGAAGACGGCCCGGCCAATGTCGTGAAGCGTCAGCTTTTCATCGAGCGCTGCGGAGCGAAGAAAATAGGGATCAAGACGTTCAAGCGATTTGCGCGCAGCTTCATCGGCTGGCATCAAGCCGGCCTCAATCAATGTCTCCATTAAACGTTTCTGACGCTTCAAGAAGCGATCGCGACGGCGTCTTTGGGCGCGCGCTGCACGCCGATCCGCGGCTAGGGATTGTTTCGATTGTGGGTCGCGTCCAGCCTCTTCATTAACAGTCAGCAGGCGGACTCCGGCGTTGACGACCTTAATTGGCCGACCTTTCGCATCGAGCTCCAATAGACACCAACCTATGGAGTTGCTCCCTAGATCGAGTCCGAGGCGAAGCATCACAGGTCCTTCCTTGATCGAACTCAGCAATTCGACGTTGAAAGAATTAACTTGTCAAACTCGAGGGAGTTATTCAAATTCATCGTCGGGTTGCCAAAGCTTAGCCGCTTAGAGATCGAGGGCCACCCGTTAACAAGCCCATATAGGGCACAAAATTCTTTTCCTATGGGAAGAGACGAACGGCGGGTTGTGGCCCGCCGTTTCGCTTTTTACTGAAAGGATTGAGCGCGAGTCTTTCAAACTAAGGTGCCGTGTCCCTGATTGGCCTCTGCCTGCTTGCTTGAGCCTCACTAGACGAATTAGATGATCAAGGTCTTCTATTCCCCTGGTGAGACGGAAAACCCGGCATTCCCCCGGAGCCGACGCCTTCATCGCAACACCGCGCGCAGCGGAAGGCAGACCCCTTTACGGGGTTGCCGGAGCGAGCACGGTGTTATCCTGAGTTTGTCGTCTCTGGGCCGAGATTGAGGTTGGAGCTGGCGCTTTGCCCTGCCTCGACGGGTACAAGGACGCTGAGAGCAACACACACCTTCAATTCTCTTGCCGGATTACGACACATAATCGGCTCATGGATGCGGGAGTTATGAGCCGATTAAGCCAATTAATCGGCTCACGACCCCACTCGATTTCATGAAGCGTCGCGATAATCGCGCCATTGCTGGATGCGCTTGCGCATTCCGTCAGCTATCGGGTCAGACACTTCAGCTGGAAATTCAGCCGGCATCACCGCCACCGCCCGCTCCAGGGCGCTTTCCAATTCAGCATCGAGGTCTTCAAACACCGCCTCAACCGCGCCGTCGGGCAGACCGGCGGCTTTGGCCGAATGCAGAAAGTGGCGCGGATGGATGCTATAAATCGGATAGTTGCGCCGATCTCCGACGGCCATGGCGAGCTTGTACTCGTTGCGGCGCAATTGCCCCGCCTGAAGGTTCGGCTCTGCGGACATCACGTCATAGATCGGCGTCATGCGAAAGCGCCCGCCGAGCGTGATGAAGACGCTGAAATTCTTGGCA
The DNA here is from genome assembly GCA_028280165.1 of Oceanicaulis sp. Lineage (GTDB taxonomy): Bacteria > Pseudomonadota > Alphaproteobacteria > Caulobacterales > Maricaulaceae > Oceanicaulis. The sequence continues at coordinate 4,654 of JANQMI010000043.1, forward strand.
TGACCGTCGGTCGCGCCCATCAGCCAGAAGATGATCTGAGCTTTAATGAAAGCGCGCCGGTCAGCGGCGGCCTCATCGCTCCCGCTCAGCAAGTCCAGGCATTCAGCGATGCCGGGCCCGCCTTCATTATTGTATTTGCGCGTCGGCGGCACGGAGAGCGCCTGGCAGAAATCTTCCTGCGGGACACGCAACAAGCGCCCATCCCGCGCCCAGAGCCGATCAAAGCGTTTCGCCGCGATGACCCGAATATCCTCGAAGTCGAGGATCTCGGTCTCAGCGGCTTCCAGCCCGAGTTCACGACAAAGCGTTAGGCAGAAATGCTCGTTCTCGACGCTATGGGTCAGATCAAGCCCGTTCGGCAAACGTCCAATGGCGGGTTTGAGAATATGCGTGGTCGGCGTCGCGCCGATTGGCAAGCACCATCCGTCACCATCATGAAACAGCGCGGTCTTCTCCTGCGCGCCCGCAATGGAAATACGAAAGTCGCGTTCCTCACCGCGCTGCACGCCGAGCGGCGCACGTTTTAGGTCGCGCAGGATGGATGCGACCTCTGCCTTGGTAAGGGGAAGGTGTTGCGGCGCGCCGGGCGCGGCAATCTCCTCGCCATCTGGAATGAATTGAAGCGCCCCCACACAATCCCGGCCGATTTCGGCAAGGAGGCTGAACGCATCGATACCGTCGGCCCCGACCCATTCTGCCACGCTGCGCCGAATGGCGTCATTGTCCGGCAAGAGGTTTTCAAAAACGGCGTTGACCGGCTGGCCGGCATAGACCTGCTCGCGCAAGGGCAGCGACAAGGATACGGGCAACGCCCTGCCATCGGCCAGCCATTCCGGCGCATAGGTGAAGCTCACCGCGCCAGAGGGCGCACGTGCGAACACCCCGACAGCACGTCCGTTCAGGACCACGTTCAACGCCTGAGTGATGCGGGGTCGGCCCACTAGAACATGTCCTCAATATCGGAATGCGAGCCCTTGCTGCGAGGTTGAACAACAACCTCCAACTCCAAGGCGCGTAAAACATCAAACAGGGTTTGGAGCTTCACGCCTGGCTCGCCGGCCTCGATCTTGGAGATGGTTTTCTGGTAAGAGCGCACTTGCGCCGCTAGATCGCTCTGGCTGAGTTTCAGGCTGCGCCTCCGACCGCGAATAGCCACGCCGAGCTGCTGCGATGTGCGTACAGGCCTATCCATGTCACTCAATTCCCTACCTCAACCCACATTATATACCCTAAAGGGGATAAAATGTAAATATACCCCATAGGGTATAAATTAAAAATATACCTCGCAGGGTATGACTTAAACAAAGTTGGCTCAGAGGCTCCAACGGGTCGGCGTATCAGGCCCTTTCACGATATCCTCCCGGCGGCGGGCTCAGGAGAAAGCCACAAGCAGATTCCAGAAATCCCTTGGTTCTCTGTGAAACACTGTCACCATGCAACACAATGGCAGTCGGCCATGAAACCAAGAGCGTCCGAGCAGCCGATCTGGTTCGACAAGGATGTCACGAGCCCAATTCGATGCAGAACAATTCTTCGTATACCGACAAAAATCGCCAAAGTGAGCGTTTCCTCACTGCACACGTAGCGCACACAAAGCCCCGTAAAGTATTGAATTAGTTATTGTTTCACTTGGCTCCATCATGGGGGCCACCGAAAACCGGCGGTCGACGGGGTCTGGTCGCAAAGTCATAACCGCCGATTTAGGCTGGCAGGCGTCCAGGCGCAAATCCGAGACTCTTCTATTACCACTCAGGGGCGGTCTTCTACTACCACCATGGGGGCTTTGCGGGCCTCTAACAGTTGCCCGACCAGCCTGAGCAAGGCCTGTTTCTCGACCGGTTTCGACAAGGCGGCGTGGCGGCGCGTGACGCCGTCGCCCTGCCCGCCTTCATGGGGGTATCCGGAGATTAAGAGCTGCGCCATGTCCGGCCACTTGGCCTCGACCTGCCGGGTGAGCTCCACGCCCTGAATGCGGCCTGGCATGACACTATCGGTGATCAGCAGATCAAATCGCTCTCCGGCGTCCAGGCGCTGCAGCGCCGCATCGGCACTCCCGACACGGGTGACACCATAGCCCGCCGCGGTGAGTTGGGCGGACATCACTTTGGCGACCGTGTCTTCATCCTCCGCCAGCAAGATGCGGCCCATCCCCCAAGTTTTCCCCCTGGCGTCCGGCGAGGGCGCGCGGTCGACAACGGCGTCTTCGCTCACCGGTAACAGAATATGGACCGTGGTTCCCATACCCAGCTCACTGGTGATCCGGCACGTGCCGTTCGACTGGCGGCAAAAGCCGAGCACGGACGCCAGGCCCAATCCTGAGCCCTCGCCCGCCCGCTTGGTGGTGAAAAAGGGCTCGAACGCGCGATCCAATACCTCAGGTGCCATCCCCGTCCCCGTATCGGTAACCGAGATCGTGACATATCGCCCGGGCGGCAAGCCATCGTCGGATGGATCGCTGAGATCACCAGGGGTAATCTGAGTATTCGTGGCCTCAAGGGTGAGTGTTCCGCGCCCGTCCATGGCGTCACGCGCGTTGATCGCTAGATTGAGAAGCGCGTTCTGGAGCCCGTCGCTATCGGCTTGAACCGTCCATAGTCCTGTGGCGGAAACGGCCTTCAATCGTATGGATTCTGGCAAGACGCGCGACAGCATGGTCGCGGTTTCTTCAAGCGCGCCTGCGGCATCGAAGGCCGCCGGTTGGAGATAGGACTTGCGTCCAACCGACAGAAGCTGGCGGGTCAGGTGGGCCCCGCGCTGGGTTGCGGTGACCGCATCATCGACCAAAACTTCATCTTCAGCCGGAACATCACGCTCTTTCAGAAGCTCAAGATTACCCAGTATAACACTGAGAATATTATTGAAATCGTGTGCTACACCGCCCACCAGCCGCCCCAGCGCTTCGATGCGTTGGGATTGAGCCTTCACCCGATAGATCTCACCCAGCTCGGTCTCTTTGGCCCGCAGGGCGCGCTCCAGAGCCACCTTCGCCGCCTCGCGCGCCCGCACGCGATACACAAGCAGAAGGCCTAAAAGCGCGACCAGGCTGGCCATGACGAAGGGAAGGAGCAGGTCGAGCACGCTCGGCGCGTAATAGACCGTGGCGACGAAGGGCACGTCAAAGCCGCTGGTGCGGATATCATCCATTGTCACGCCGCCCATCAAAGGGATGAGCAGGTTCGAGCTGCGCGGCTCCTGCCCGACGGTCACAGGCAAGGTCACCCCGCCAATCGCAATCTCGACCTGAACCACATGGCGGTCATAAAGACTGACATGGTCAGCGAGCAGCGCTGCTGGGGTGACACCCGCCCCCAAAACCGCCCGGCTCGCCCCTGAAATGACCTCTTCGCCGGGAAAATAGACGGGATAAAACAGCAGGAAGCTGGCCTCGGCCGGATCGACATCCTGGGTCAGCGCAATGGGGGCACTCGCCTTCATGACCCCCTGAGCCAGCGCTTCCAGAGCCGCGGAAACGCGGACCTCGCTGGATCCCATATCATAGCCAAAGACATTGGCGCGGCTGTCATAGGGCTCAACCATCACCGCAGGAAACAAAGTCCCTGAGCGCTGACTGGGAAAAAGCTGGAACTCGGGATAGCCCACAGCGTCAAATTCGCCATCCAGCTCAGCCACGATGGCGCGAATGCGATCCGGTGAGGCCATCTCAGGCATGAAGGCCATGGCGCGTTCATGCACACGCGTCGACGACCGGGTCGCCTCGGCGTAAAGCGCCATATAGCTGGCCGGCGAAAGCTCCGGCATGCGTTCAATGGAGTGGGCCATGCCCGACATGCGCACCGAGAGCGTCGCCAGCGCCAGCTCCAGCTCGCTATGGATGGCTTCGATCTCGACCTGAGCGTCACTGCGCTTTTGTTGCAGAATAACCGAAGCGGACAGGTAGAGTGTTAGCAGCGTTGCCGCCGCAACCAAGGCATATGGCCAAACCCGTGACCGCAAATCGATTATCCTAACTGGCTTTCTGGCAAGCGCCGGACGGATCAAGGCCCGGTGCCCTTCATGATTTGATACCGCCAGACGATATTGTGAATCGTCTGATCGTCCACGCTGCTCTTAAGGACCGGGCCGGATCAAACCCGACATTGATCCTAACCGCGCATTTACCCTGTCACTTAACCCGCCCTTGAACGGTTTTGGGCCAAGCTGGCGCGGATAAGGGAGTGTGTCATGGCCAAAGCCAGCTATCACAAACACCAGCGCGTTTATGTGAAGCCCGTCGGAACCTGGGCGATGATCGAACGGGTGAAACCCCATTGGGTCAAAGACGTCGAAGAGCCGGTGAAGGTCTATTATGACTGCGGGCTGGGGCGTGATTTCACCGAAGACGAGCTGGCCGTCGAAAGCTCCGATCAGGTCGATGCGGGCCAATGGCGGCTCATGCGGGCGCGCAATAAATGGCAAACCCCGGAAGAATGCGCCCACCACCCTCAACCGGGCACCTATCCCATTGTTGTCACCGATGAGCGCGATTGGGGCGGCTGGCGTGTGCCCGGCGCGGAATATGATCGCGACCCGTCAAGAATTGAGGCTCAAGCGCGCCTGGTGGTCCATGCCCCGCGCCTTCTAGCGCTTGCTGAAACCCTGGCGCGCATGGGCTCAGAAGACCCTGATGCCAGCCCTGAACTCGTCGCGGTGGCCCGGCGTGCGTCCGATTTGGTGCGCACCATAAAGGCCAGGCCTGGAGAGCCCGGACAGCTGCACGCTGCGGAATGAAGCGTCTGATTAACCGGACGGAAACGAGCGTTGGGGCAGATTTTCGCACTGATTGTTAGATTTTAGCGCGGCGGGCTGCATGGCATCCCTTTCCAAGGTCAATACTCTGGTCATCGACGACAACGCGCACATGATCAATATCGTGCGCTCCATGCTGCTCGGCTTTGGCATCACACGCACATATGAATCGCGTGATGCGGCCGAGGCGTTCGACATTGTGCGCCACGAACCCATTGATCTGATCATCTGTGACTTCCAAATGCCGATCCTGGATGGCCTGGAATTTACGCAAATGGTGCGCACCGGCGGGGATATCCGCAATCCGTATATTCCGATCATTCTGCTAACCGCTCACACCGAGCGGTCGCGCATTATGGCGGCCCGTGATGCGGGCGTGACGGAAATCTGTGCGAAACCGGTCACCGCCCACCAAATGTGGACCAAGATCGCTGCGGTGGTGAATAACCCGCGCCCCTTCGTGCGCTGCAAAACCTATTTCGGCCCAGATCGACGCCGCCAGGCCCTTGAATTCAAGGGTGAAGACCGCCGCGCTCCGGTGGTCGAAAAGCCTGAAGACAGCGACGCGGCCTAGGCAGAAGCGCCCCCTAGACTCTCTTTAACGCCATTGGCCTGCAAAGCTGGACCTGGGACCAGCAACCACCCTACTCTTGGCCGTATGATTCGCAGGAGCAAAGCCGCCAGCGCGTCTAATCGCGGGGAACGACAGGCAAGTCCTGGCGCGCGTGCGCGCGCGTCTGCCTCTCGGCCGGTGTTGATCGCGGTGTTCGCCTTCTCGCTGGTATTTGCCTGCGTTATCGCGGTGAAGCTGCAGCTGGAATGGACCGCAACCAATAATCGTGCGGCAGCGGAGATCGCTGACTCTGCGGGACTGCTCGCTGAACGCGCCGCCAATCGCATCGCGGAAGCCGAAACCGCCGCCACCCTGACCAGTGCGCAATTTGCATCCCTGAACCCTCGCGCGATCGAGCCCGTCGCCCGATCCGCGGTTGAGAATCTTGTGCGCCTGCCGGCAATCAGCAGCGCTGCGGTCCTAGCCCCTGATGGCCGTGTCTTTGCCGACGGCCCGGAAGACACCGAGAGCTTGCGCGCAGCTGCTGATGCCGGACTGCAAACGCGGATGGCCGTGCGCGCCGGTGAGAGCGCGGCCATCGCCTTCGCCACCCCGGTGCCGTTCTCCGATGGCGCGGTCGGGGCTCTTGTCGTGGCGTTCACGCCAGAGAGCCTGATCCAAGAGGCTGCGCCCGGCACATTGCATCTCCTGACCGACATCCAGGGCCGGTTGATCGCCATGCAGCCGTCCGGGCCCATCTCGGGTGCGCCCATGGCTGCAGAACGCTTCGGGCTAGATGCCGGTCAGGTTGCACTGTTGGCTGAGCGCGGGGGCGCGCTACGCGGAGCCCAGATTGGCGACCAGACCAAGACCCTCGGGGCTTCGCGGATCGCCGGCACTGACCTTCATGTCCTGCTCGTTGCACCCCACAGCATCAATCAGGCGGTTTGGACCAATACGCTGGTCTTTCACCTCTTGCTGCTCATCGCCCCCTTATGCACCGCGCTGGCCCTGTCGGCGCGCCTGCGCAACGAAACTGACAAGCTGGATGAGACCGAGCAGCGCCTGCGCGATTCTGAAGGTCGCTTGCGCCTGGCCATTGAAAGCGCACGATGCGGGGTCTGGGACTGGGATTTGGAAACCGATGATGTCGTCCTGACCGACAGCTTCGCCCAGCTCATTGGTCGTGAGCGCGGCGAAAGACTGACCGGACCGGAGCTGCTCCTGCTGCTGAGCGAGGACGACCGTCACAAGGTGCGCGCGGCCATGCGCAGCGCCGCTCAGGCCCAGGATGTCGACGTGGAAGTGCGCGCGGCCGGTCTGGCGGTTTGGCTACAGCTTCGCGGGCGCTTGATGGGCGGAGCCAATCGCATCGTCGGCGTTGCGATTGATGTGACCGAACGAAAAGGCGCTCAAGCCCGAGTGGCTGCAGCCGAATCCCGCCTTCGCGCCGCGCTGGAGTCCATGAATGAAAGTTTCGTGCTGTGGGACTCTCGCCAGCGTCTGATCCTGTGGAATCGCAAATTCCGCGAATTCTTTGCGTTGCCGGACAATGCGCTCAAGCCGGGCATGGCTTACAGCGATGTTGAAGTCCTGGCTGGCCGGGCGATTGCCCATGCCCATGGCGAGGATGAAATGGATGGCTATGAGCTGGAGCTGACCGATGGTCGGTGGCTGCGCTATTCCGAACGCCGCACGGCCGATGGCGGCCTGGTCAGCGTGGGGGCCGACATCACCGCGCTGAAGTCCCAGGAAGCCGCCCTGAAAGAGAATGACCGCGAAATGCGGCGCACCGTGGACAATCTGCGCCTGTCCCAGGAACGCGTGCAAGAATTGGCGGAAAACTACGAGCAGGAAAAAATCCGCGCCGAGGAAGCCAATCGGTCCAAATCCGAATTCCTGGCCAATATGTCCCACGAATTGCGCACGCCGCTCAACGCCATCAACGGCTTCTCAGAGATTATGCAGGGCGAAATGTTCGGCCCGCTCGGCCATGAGCGCTATAAAGATTATGTCACCGATATCCTGAGCTCCGGCCAGCACTTGCTCAGCCTGATCAACGACATCCTGGATATGTCGAAAATCGAAGCCGGCAAAATGCAGCTGCAGCCTGAACCGGTGGAACCGGCTCAGCTCTTAGAGCAATGCGTCAGGATCATGCGTGCGCGCGCTGAAGAAAAGCAGATCAATCTGGTGGTTGAAGGCCAGGACCTGCCCGCCATCGAAGCGGATCCGCGTGCCATCAAGCAGGTCCTGCTCAATCTGATGAGCAATGCGGTGAAGTTCACACCCGAAGGCGGCAAGGTGGCTGTGCGCACCTTCGATGCCGCCGACGGCGTGGTGATCCAGGTGGCCGATACGGGGATCGGCATTCCAGAGGACGATCTCCATCGCGTGGGCCGTCCGTTTGAACAGATCGAAAACCAGCACTCCAAAGTTCATCAGGGATCGGGCTTGGGCCTGGCGCTCTCAAAATCTCTGGTCGAGATGCACGGCGGCACGCTGCGGATCGACTCCGTGCTGGGTAAAGGCACCACGGTGTCCTTCACCCTGCCGGCGGACTCACCGGTTGAGCCCGAAGACGACGCGGCAGCGGACACCGCTGACCTGGCCGAAGCGGAGAGTGCAGCGGCCCCTTAACCGCCCGGCGGTGGAGGTGGACGCCGGTCCGGCCCCAAATCCCGACCCTCTAGCCCGCGACCCTCTGGTCCCCGACCGCCTGGGCCGCGCCCGTCCGGGCCCCGGGGCCCGCGACGATCCGGTAAGGTCATAGCTGCGGTAAAGGCGGCCCGGCGGTCTTCCGGGCTCAGCTCCGCGGCGATCTGCAAAATCCGGCGCTCCGTGGCCCGCTCGATCTCTTGACGGGCCTGACGGGCGCGATCTAGAGCCTCCATGGCCGCGTCCGGGTCGAAAGGCTCTGCCAAAAGTAGCTGGGCAGCCTCCCGGCGCGCCTCTGCGGCTTCGAAGATGAGCGCGCGTATCTCGCGGCGCCCTTCTTCGGCCTGCGCCCGCGCGGCGCGGCGTTGATCTTCGGGAAGCGCGTCGACGAAAGCTCTGAGCTGAAACCCGCCCCGGCGCGGCTCCGTGCGCTCTGAGACTTCGGTCTTCGGCGAAAGCCAGGTGCGTGCGCCCGCCCCGATCAAAACGCCATTGGCGAGCACTGAGACAAGCAGCAGGACAATCCAGATATTAATCCGGCCCATCACACATCCTCCTCAAGCGACAGCGCATCCGCACTGTCAAACGCGCCAAAGGCGGAGGCATAGACATCGTCGGCGGGTGTCTCAGCAACCGGGGCCGCAACCCAACCTGCGCCCAGCCCAAGGGTGAGCATGACGGCCGCTGCGGCCGCGGCCCAGGTTGGGCGTTGCGGAGTGCGCACGCGTATGCCCTCAGCAACAATGCGCTGGTAGAGCGCTTCAGACGCCGGCTCGATCACAGCGCTGGACAGGGCCTCATCCAAGGCGCGTGCGGCCTCCAGCCGGGGCTGAGCGATTAACGGCTTGGCCTCCGCAAAGGCGTGCGCGGCCTGGCGTTCAGCCTCCGGCCAGCGATCGATATCGCTGCCATAGGCGTCGCACAGCGCCCCAAAGCGATCTTGGCCCATCATCCTTCACCTCCGTGAGCGCCGGACAGGCCGTCGATCAAATCGCGGCTTTCCTCCAGCAGCTCTTTCCTCAGCGTGCGTCGGGCGCGGGCGAGCAAGCTCTCCACGGCCTCCACGCTGACCCCCAAAATCTCTGCCGCCTCAATATTGGTGCGGTCTTGAAAACTACAAAGCTCCAACGCCAGTCGCTGGCGGTCGGGCAAGGCCTGGACGGCGGCCCTGACCCGTGCTGCGCTGCCCCCCGCAGCCAGCAGGGCATCCGCCCTCGGCGCGGTGTCGGCGCGCTCCGGGGCATCTTCGCCCAATGTCGCCTCGCGGCGCTTGCGCAGCCGGTCGAGGCATAAATTCGTCGCGATGCGAGCCACCCAGGTTTCCAGCCGGGCGCGATCGGCGTCATAGCGATCAATCGCACGCCAAACCTTCACAAAGGTCTCCTGGGCGATGTCTTCGGCTTCGCTGCTATCTTTAATCATGCGCCGCGCGATGGAATGCACCACTGGCAAGCAGCGGCGGGTCAGCGCGGCGATGGCCGCGCGCTCACCCCGGGAAACGGATAGGGCGAGCGCGCGGTCACCGGCCCGTGCGTCAGACTGGCGTCGGTCGGAAGGGGGACCGGATATGACACGCAGCATTGGGCGCACGGGCAAAGGCCTTCCTTCGTGTTAGTCGCGCCACCAGAAGCGCGCATCACGGCGAGATTGGCGGGCCTGTACAGCGGCGTCCAGTTCCGACGCGCTGATCACATCATCGCCATTGCTATCCAGGCGTTCGAACACGCGTCCGCCACCGCCTAAGAATTCACCCAGCGAAATGCGCTGATCCTCGTTGGCGTCCAGCCGGCCCGGGCCTCTTCGGCCGCGACGGCCACGCT
>JANQMI010000065.1 GCA_028280165.1 Oceanicaulis sp.
TTCTCTTTCCCGACGCAGGTCGGGACCCAGAGATCATGAAATGCTGCGCTTGACGGCTCTGGGCCCCAGCTTTCGCTGGGGAAGAGACCGGGGAAGGCCCGCCCAGAAGTGATGTCAACCTTTACTCAAAATGCCGGTCCAGAAACGCCAGCAGCTCGTCCGGATAGGCATTGAAATAGCCATAGCCATCAAAGCGGCGGCCGGTGCCATGGGGACGCGGGCCGTCTTCACGCACCCAGACCAGCTCTTTTTCGGTCGGTGCGGCATCATAGATGTGCTGGACGTCATTCATGCCGGTTTCGACATCGAAGGTGTATTCGTCCGCTTCGACTTGGAGGAAGAGCACCGGAACCGTCAGGCTCTGAACATGGGTCAGCGGATCGGCAAAGCCGAAGCCATATTGCGCTTCCTGGGCGGCCAGCACGCCATCGACAAGATCCATCCCGGTCCGCGATAGAATGAAACGCCGGTTCATTTCATAGGGGATGGGCGGCTGGATCGCGACCAGCGAGCGGATCATTGGATCATTGAAGCGCTCGCTGTCTTCTGACCAGGCGTGGAAAGTCGCGCTGGCCCCCATGCATTGACTTAAGAAGGCGATCTGGTCGTCGCCGAACTGGCTGTGCTGCTTCACATAATCCAGCGAGCCGACAACATCACGCCATTCGGTCGCGCCAACACCAACCGGCGCTTCGGTGCCAATCACGGTGTTATTGATGCCGCCATCGCTCTCGCCCTGCCCGCGATGGTCATACATGACGACATTATAGCCGGCATTGTGCAGATGCCGGACCATGGGCAGATACTCGACCGGGACCCCATCAAGGCCCTCGACAGCACCATAGCGCGTCGTCGACAGGGCATGGTTCATGATGATGGTCCGGTCAGACGGGCGCGCCGCCGGGATTTCCCAGGCGCTGAGGCGGATCCCGTCCGGCGTCATGATATCCACATCGCTGTACGCCATACCGTAGTCGGCTGGAGTCATGGGATTGGTCAGCCGTTCGGGCGAAACCCGCAGATTGACGATATAGCTGATGAAGAAGCGCTCTTTCAGCCCGCCCAGATTGGCAAACCAGACAAGACCAAGAAATACCAGAAGCGCGCCGAGCAGCGCCGATCCGATCTTCAGGGGAGTGAACATGCTTGCATCCTTTTTTGTTGCAAACCCACCTCAAGGGGTGCGATGCCTAAGGCTGTAACCTGTGGGGTTAACCCCGCAGTCAAGCGCCGTATGAAAGAAAAGCTGATGTTGATCGGAGAGATCGCCAAAAGGGTCGGGATCACCAAAGAAGCCGTCCGCCATTATGTTGATATCGGCCTTCTAAAACCCACGCCGAAACAGGCCGGTAGCCGCATCTATAACGATTTTTCAGACCGCGATCTGGAGCGGCTGAAATGGGTGATCATGGGCAAGTCGCTAGGCTTCACACTGACCGAAATCGAGCATTATCTGACGCTGTTCATGCGCGATGACCTATCGCGCGATCAGGCCCGGGCCATGTTTCAGGAGAAGCTGGACGAGGTCGATGCCAAGATCGCACACCTGCAGCACATCCGTGATCAGCTCGCCGAAAAGCTGCGAACTCGATACGCCTGAGGGCAGCGGTTATGGCGTGGTGCGGTGCCACTCCCTAATGCTCTTTCCCAGCGCTCGACACTGCCTATCCTCTCTTTCCCGGCGAAGGCCGGGACCCAGGGATCATAAGGCGTCGCGCTTGACGGCTCTGGGCCCCGGCCTTCGCCGGGGAAGAGAGATTTTGAACGCATCCTTACCCTCGTCATCCCCACGAAAGTGGGGACCCAGAGCCTTGAAATGCGGAGCCCCGCAATCCCTGGGTCCCCACCTACGCGGGGATGACGAATGTGATCGCAACCTCTCTCTCAGGGCGTAGCGCCCCCCAAAAAAAATCCCCGGACACAGGGGCGCGTCCGGGGAGCGAAGGCTAGGTGGTTTAGAGTGTGTCAGCGTCAGTTATATCCGCCGACACCGCCATTGAGCATCAAGGTCATGGAGGAGACTTCGCTGCGCGCGGATTCCCGGCGCACGGTCTCGGTATAGACCTCTTCATAGCGGTAATAGACCAGCTTCACGCCCGGCCCGTGGAGGCGCAGGAGTGAGCGTTCGTTACAATTTCGGCGCGGCTCTTGTGTGGCACAGCTCAGGGCTCCGCCGGGCGCATGGCGCAGCGCTTCGCCTTTGCGGCAATGGATCACATCGCCGCCTTCAAACCTGTCATCGCCGTGCTCGCGCCAGCCAATCGTGGCGTGGAGCGCGGTGCCGGACATGCAGCGGAAAATCTCGCCGTCATAATGGGCGTCCACCCGCTCGCTGGGGTCGGGGCGCGAGGCCGGGTGGGGTGTGCCGGTATCGTCCACACAGACCACATGGACCACGCGCCAGCCTTCCACCCAGCGGGTGCGCTCTTCTTCGATCAGCTCATAGCTGGATCCGGCAATGCGAAGACCGGTCAAGGCGGTGGCTGCAGGGGCCGTGCCGCCGCCAATATAGCCGCCGCCGGAATAAATGAAGGTGTTGCCGCCTGCACCAGCACCGGCATTGGCCCCGCCCATGGCTGTGGCCATGGCGCTGGCGGACGCTGAAGCGGTGACATTGATATTCACATGGCTGTTCAGGTGAACCCCGCCCACATGAATGTTCGGACCGCCCACATGGATATTCGGCCCACCGATATGAATATTCGGCGCATGGACATTCGGCCCGCCCGGGTGCTGGCAGCACGGATTATGGGACGGCGGCGGCGGCGAAACCGGTGTTGGCCCATGCTGAGCCGCAGCGGACGCCGCAGCCGCGGCCATCACAGACCCTGCCACAGCGGCAATAACAGAAGCGTACCGAGATGAAACGCGCATGGCGAACTCCGAACCTATTCGCGGTGAGCTATGCAAGCGCAGGGCCAGTTGGGGAGTGTGGGGGTTGTGCGGTCCGGCTGCTCCCCCTCTTTTCCGGGGCAGAGAATGTCTTGGTAGCAACCTCACCTTCGTCATTCCTGCGCAGGCGGGAATGACGAGGGTTTGGGTAGAATGGTGTCTCGCTCCCCCCACCCCACTTGGCAAGCGCTTTGCAACGGGGGGTGCAGACTTGCCGGCGCATCCCTCTCACGCGCCGACGCTGCACAAGGGACGGCTCGCTGTGAGACATCGTAATAGCCAGACTCTGCTGGCTTATTGGAATGCAAGACGCAAAGGGGAACCGGCTCCACTGCGCACTGAGATTATGCCAGAGGATCTGGGCGGGCTGTTGTCGAACCTGTTCCTGCTGCGGCGCATGGACAGTGACCACCATGTCTTCCGCCTGGCCGGGACGGGCTTGTGCCGCATGCATCGCCGGGAGTTCCGCGACCAGAATTTCTTAAGCCTGTGGGACGGCCACGACCGCGATCATATGCGGGCCCTTCTGGAAGGCACGCTCGCCGCCCCGGCTCCAGCCAACGCCGTGGCCGAAGCCATCGCGCTGGATTCCACGACAACAGAGGTTGAATTGACCGTCTTGCCGTTGCGCGGGCCTGAGGGCTTTCTGGATCGCGCCCTGGGGCTGTATCAGCCGCTGGGCGCGGGCCTGCCGTCCTTGCGTCCCATTGTGCGTCACCGCCTGACCCATATTCGCCCGGCCTGTGAGCCAGAGCCGAGCCTGTCTTTCTTTGGGCGCGCAGAACGGCCGGTCCGCGCGCTCGCGGCCAATGATGTTTAGCGCGACGGCCTAGCGAAAAATTAAGTCTCCTGGCGCTAGCGTGCTCGCTCGCAAGAGGTTTGATCCATGTCGAACGTCACAAATCTGGCCAGCAGGCTTGATCGTCGCAAGATCAAGATTGCCGCGCGCGGGGCTCAGGAGCGCCGCCGCCACAGACGTGTGCGCCTGTCCGCGCCGGGTCGAGGCTTGGCCCCCAGCGTTGGCGAATTTGCCTGCACGCTGGTGGATGTGTCTCCCGGCGGTGCCCGGATCGCATCCAAGACCCCGCCTCAAACCGGAGAGCGCGTGGTTCTGCTGTTCGAGGGGATTGGCCGCATGGAAGGCCAGGTGGTGCGCGCCGGTAAAGCCGGCTTCGCGGTTCACCTGAGCACCAATAGCCAGCTCAAGCGCGATCGCCTGGCGGACGCGATCACCTGGCGTTTCAATATGGAGCGCTTAGGCCTTGATGAAGACCGCGCCGCCCCGCGCAAACCGGGACGCGGCCGGGCCAAGCTGCATCTCAAAGACGGTGTGATCATTCAGGCCGATGTCATCGACGTGTCGATTTCAGGTGCGGCCTTTGCCTGTCTGGAGCGTCCACGCCTGGGCGAGCCTGTGCGTATTGGTGAGATGAAAGGCCGCGTGGCGCGCTGGCTGGACAATGGATTTGCCATTGCCTTCGACGGCAAATAATCCATCCCGAAAGCCCATTTGTAACCTTGGCACTGCGGTCTCGACGTGAAAGCGTCACCACTTGGCCGCATACTAGATCCATTCGGCCTGAATCTTGCCTTGAACCGGTGGAAGCTTACGTGGCGTGGAGCCACGGGCTCGGAGAACTACGCTAATGCCTCGCGATGACGGAATTACCATGACCTGGTTTGTCAAAGTCGAAGGGCGTGTCTATGGCCCCTATACCGGTGCCCAGATGCGGGCCTTCATTGCCGAAGGACGGGTGGCAGCCCACTCGATCGTGTCTGATGAGCGCGAAGGTGAGTTTGCCGCCGCGAGCCAAACCCCGCAGCTGAAAGCGTGGCTGGATGAAGCCCGCCGTGCGCCCAGCGAAAAACGCCCCCTGCCCGCCGATGCCAAGACCGCCAACTTCATTGTGGCTGCCGAGCTGGCCGATGACAGCGAAACCGCCTTTGTGGCGGCGCTATCTGAGTTTGGCGATGTGCAGCCGATCAGCGCTGGGGTCTGGATTCTGCGCGGGGCCGCCAGTGCCGCCCACTTGCGCAATGAAATGAGCCATCTTCTGGGCAAGGACGAAAAGCTGCTGGTCGTCGATGCCTCACGCGACCGCTCCGCCTGGTTCAATCTGGGCCGGGATGCGGACCAGCGCATCCGCGATCTGTGGGGCCGCAAGGATTAGCGCGCCACCACCAGGCGATAGCCGAAATCCATGGCCGCCTGTTGTTTCAGGTGGCCATATTTTTTGTCCCAGGCACCCGACTTAAGGTCTGCGTCCAACCTCGCCAGCGGCTCCGACACATCACCCAGCGCCCAGAAGCTTGAACTGCCCCGGCGCACCCGCTCATCCAGATAGGCTTCGGGCCTGCGCCAATACGCACACAAAAACCCGTCCGTGCAGTCGTGCGGGATCGGCACAGCCTGGATGTCCACCGGCCCAAGCACATCCTCGTAAAGCGCCATGGTTGGCATCTGTGCGTCATCCAGGCTCACCAGCGCGGGGATATAGTCATTGAGCCAGAAGCTGCGGCAGGCCGGATCAAAGGTCAGGATCACCACCGGTCCACGGGCCACCCGGCGCAGCTCGGCAAGCCCCCTGACCTGATCGCTCCAGTGGTGAACCGTCAGGCTGGCCATCACGGCATCAAAACGATTGTCGGCGAAGGGTAAGGCTTCGGCGCGGGCCTGTACGACACGCGCGTTAGATACCGGGCGCTGGGCGATCATCTCAGCGCTGGGCTCAAGCGCCACGAGATCGCAGCCCTCCGGCTCATAATTGCCCGCCCCAGCGCCAACATTCAGCACCGTGTGCGCCCGGCCGAGCGCATCGTGGATCTGGGCAGCAATGCGCCGATCGGGGCGGCGCAGATGGGCGTAGCCGAGACCAATCGTGTCGTATTTGGCAATCACACCGCTTTCAGCCCTGCCGCAAAGCGATGGGCGTTCTCCACATAGTGATCGGCGCTGGCTTTGAGCATCACATCCACGCCTTCGGCAATTTCTTTGACGATTTTGCCCGGCGATCCCATCACGACCGAATTGTCAGGGATCTCCTTGCCTTCGGTGACCAGGGCATGGGCCCCGATGATGCAGTTCTTCCCGATTTTTGCGCCATTGAGGATCGTCGCGCCGATGCCAATCAGCGAATAATCGCCCACCGTGCAGCCATGCAGCATGGCATTGTGACCCACGGTCACGCCTTTACCCAGGACCAGCGGGAAGCCCATATCGGTATGCATGACCGTGCCGTCCTGGACATTGCTGTCCTCGCCAATGGTGATCAGCTCATTATCCCCGCGCAGGGTGGCGGCGAACCAGACCGAAGCGTTTTTTTCCAGCTTCACCTTGCCAATCAGGCTGGCAGAGGGGGCCACCCAGGCTCCGTCATCGCTAATGTCCGGAGTGTGACCATCCAATGCGTAAAGCGCCATATCTTCAGTCCTTTTAGCGGCCCGGATGCCAAAGCGTTGCGTTTTGGCGACACCGGGGTGACAAGTCCAAGACGAATGGACTCATAAATCGTTCACTGTCTTAAGATGAGACTGCGTAAGCGATTCGAGTTCAAGGATTCGTCTCGCCCGCCGCGTCGAAAGACGCATATGTGTAGATCGCAAGCGAGGGAGGAACGGATGCGTCCGTTCTCACCACCAGGACCCGAAGTCGCGCCGCCGCCTCACGCACCGGTGCCCTCTGCGTCCCGCCCCTGCGACTCTTCGTTGACCCCTCCGCTGCCGCGCGAGGGGTTTTTTATTGCCATCTGGAGGGCCTGAGATGGGCAAGCGAGCCGCTAAACGTCGCCAAGCTGGAAACTTCAACGCCGAAGCGTATGAAGAGGAGAAAGTCCGCGCACTTTTCCCGGGAACCAATTGGAGCCCGGACGACAAAGACCCCATGCGCGACCAGAGCTATATCAAAAACGTCAAGCCGCGCTCGAAAAACCAGGCCGAGCTTATGAGCGCCATCGATGCGCATAATCTCGTCATGGCCCTGGGCCCGGCTGGTACCGGCAAGACCTATCTGGCGGTCGCCAAGGGCGTCGAAGCGCTGGAAGCCGGCGAGGTGGGCCGCATTGTGCTGTCCCGCCCTGCCGTTGAGGCGGGTGAATCCATCGGCTTCCTGCCCGGAGCCATGGAAGAAAAGCTCGCGCCCTATCTGCGCCCGCTCTACGACGCGCTGTCTGACCGTCTCAGCCCGAAACGGCTGAAAGCGCTGATGGCCGAAGGCCTGATCGAAATCGCGCCCATTGGCTATATGCGCGGCCGCACCCTCAAC
>JANQMI010000224.1 GCA_028280165.1 Oceanicaulis sp.
AAGCCTTCGTCATCGATGGGAACCGATCGTACATCGGCCCCAAGGGCGCGCATGGCGTCGCGGATGCCGATATGACCCGGGTCCTCGCTCCACACCACCGCGCCCGGCTCCAAGAGGGTCAAGGCCAACAGCGCAAAGGCCTGCTGGGCACCGGAGGTCACCACGACCTGCTCCGCCGCGCATTGAATGCCGCGATGATCCCGCACATGGACGGCAATGGCGTTTTTTAGTTCCGGCAGGCCGCCGGGCGGACCATAGCCCAAAAGGGCGTCGTCGCCGTTGCGCAAGGCCTTGGCATGGGCATTGGCCCAGGCCTTGCGCGGGAACTGATCAAGGGCCGGCACACCTGGCCGAAAGGCCTTGACACTGCCCAGACGCGTGGTCGATTTGGACCTGGCCAAGAGAGCGGCGCGGGGTGGCATGGCCCAGCCATTGTCAAGCATGTCGCTGTGAGAGACCGGCATCTGTAACGGTCGTTCCGCTGCGGGAATATCCGCGACATAGGTGCCGGCGCCTTGGCGGGACAGCAAAAAGCCCTCGCTGGTCAGCTGCTCATAGACATTCTTCACCGTCAACCGCGAGACGCCCAGGTCCGTGGCCAGGTGCCGCGTCGCCGGCATGCGACTGTTGGCTGGCAGACGTCTATCCAGGACCATCTGCCGGATCGCCGTCTCTAGTTGGCGATAAAGGGGGGTCTCACTCGCGGGTTCCAGTTCAAGCGTGGAAAGCAGCGCGCCGCCGCTGGGTTTGCTCATGACCGATGGTCTTTCAAATTGGATATAACGGATCTCTAATAATGGATATATTTTATCTATCCAATTATTGCTAGGGTAACGAACGAGATTGTCGTTTTTTCTAACCAACAGGCGCAGCGTTCCATGATCAGAATTGAAGATTACTCTTCCCCTGCCGGGCTCAAACTCCTATCGCGCTGGCAGTCGGGCGATGACGAGGCGCGGCGGGAAATGACCGCGATCTTTGACGCCGCCCTGGCCGGGGATTTCGATGGAAACTTTGCCGAGCCCGCGCCAGCGAATGAGATTCATGCCACCGCTTCGGTGCATATGCTGGCCCTGGCGCTGCTTTTCGACCTCTATGGCATCAATTCAGAGCACTATTACAAAACCGATCCCTATCGCTACGTGCGCGCCAATCTGACGATCAGCCGCCTGCTGGGGATGAAAAAGCTCTATATGACCTGGGCGCTTTATGCCTTGACTTGCGAGCCGCTGGGCCAAGTGATGATGTACCCGGACCGCTTTCCGCCCGGCGCCGATCCCGATTTTCCTCTCATTAACAAGCAAAACTGGCGTGACCTGAAAACCCCGGATTTCTCTCAAGGTGTCCCCAAGGCTATCGATGACATTCTACGCGTCACCGAGGAGCTTACCGGCATGGCGCCGCTGCTGCAAATATCGGCACCCTATAGCCTGGCGGCCGACATCTATGGGCAGGAGCCGCTGCTGGCCGATGTGGTGCATGACCCCGACAACGTCAACGCCTTGCTGGATCATCTGGGCGACACGGTGCTCGGGCCGTGGATGGATCATCACATCGAAACCTTTCCCAACGGCTGGATCGAATTGTCGGACGCCTCCGGCTCTCCCTTTTTCATCGGCGCGGAAAACTGCGTGAACATGTCGATCCGCGCGATCCGTCATATGCTTCGGGACAAGCCCTATGCCGATCGGGTCTATGACAACAATTATCGCGGCGATTATGTGACCCAGGCGCAAAAAAAGGCACGCGGCGGCCGGCGCAGATCCGCGGCGCCGGAAGCGGGCAACGGGATCGACCTACGCGCTTTGACAAAGGCCAAGGTAAGCGTCAATCCGGGTTTCATCATGCGGCTTGAGGCGGACAAGGTCGATGTGGCCTTTTATGAAGGCCAGGCCATTGAATACAACATACCGCTCACCAGCGGGATCGGCTCCGTGCAGATCGATCGCAATAGCATTGCTGATCTGGAGGCCGCCAAGGTGGAGATTGCAGATGCGGCGCGGGCCTATGTGCAATCCATAAAGCGAGTTTGCGAGACCATCGATTTGCCGGAAGACAACCACGTGATGGCCCCCTGGCCGAGCCACATCTATTTCGAGGATGTCAACGGCCAATCTCAGTTTGACCTGGTGCAATTGGTTGTTGATGAGGTACAAAAGGGCGGCGTGTTTGACCGGACTTCCCACGCGCCAGGGCCGATTGCCGGGCTCGCAGGCTAGGCCCAAGGCATTGCGGAATGACGGCCCGCTTTGATCTGGGACACGCCTTGTCGCCGCTCGGGTTGTTTCAGGAATGCGCCGATGCGCCTCCTTTTTTCGATCGACCCAGCAGCTGTGGCATTCATCTCAGCGTAAGGCGGCTCTCGCCGGACGGTACCAAAAATGGAAGAAACTGGATTCGAGTATCTCCTTGAACTGCTGGGCAGCGTGGCGCTCCTATTGTGGGCCACGCGCATGGTGCGGACGGGCGTTCTTCGGGCCTTTGGCAGTGAATTGCGGGGCTTTGTCGCCCGGACGACGGCGTCGCCCATAAGGGCCTGTCTGACCGGCGTGGGTGTTGCCGCATCGGTTCAATCGGCGACCGCGACCGGCTTGTTGGCGGCATCATTTGCCGAGCAAAGAATTCTCGCCTTGGCACCGGCCCTTGCGTTGATGCTCGGGGCCGATATTGGTTCGACCGTCGTCGTGCAACTGCTTTCGTTCGACCTTTCCGCGGTCATGCCGGTCTTGTTTTTGTTCGGCGTGGGCCTTTTCACCTTGTCCGACAAGTCCCGAACCAAGCAGCTGGGGCGGGTTGGGATAGGGCTAGGCTTGATTCTCGTGTCCCTGAGCATGATTTCCGGCCTTTCCGAGCCGTTGCGTGAAAGCGATACCCTAAGGGTGGTGTTGACGGCCCTCAGCGGCGATCTTGCCTTGGCGGTCATCATCGCGACCTTGCTGACCTGGCTGGCGCACTCCAGCGTGGCGATGGTTCTATTGTTTGTATCCCTGGCCGCCTCGGGGGTTGTTTCAACAACCCTGGGGCTGGCTCTCGTGTTGGGTGCCAATATCGGCGGCGCCTTGGTTTTTGTCGGACTGACCTTCAAAAGTGGGGCAGCGCCCCGCCGAATCGCGCTTGGAAACCTGTGCTTCCGCGCGCTGGGCGCCTTGGTCCTGTTGCCATTGCTTGGCATGGTTCAGCCATGGCTGGGGTGGATCGAAGGGGATGCCGCCCGCCAATTGGCCAACTTCCATATGGGCTTCAACCTCGCCTTGGCCTTGGTGTTTTTGCCCCTCTGCAACTGGGCAGCCAGCGCCTTGAAAATGATCATCAAAGATCAGGCCAATAACGGCTCGGAAGGTGAGATGCAGCCGAGGTACCTGGATCAATCCGCCATCGGAGTGCCAGCCGTCGCCCTGTCACAAGCGACACGGGAAGTCATGCGCATGTCGGATTTGGTGGAATCTATGCTTTCGCGGCTGATCGTGACCTTCGAGGAACAAAACAGGGAACTTATCAAGGATATCGGAAAAACCGAGAACCAAGTCGACTGTCTCTACCAAGAGATTAAGCTTTACCTGACCAAGGTCAGCCGCGGCAGAATGAATCTGACCGAGAGCCAAACTTGCATGAACCTCATGACCTTTGCCACAAACTTGGAACACATCGGTGATATTATCGACAAAAACTTATTGGAACTGGCGACAAAGAAGGACAAGAGGCAGATCCAGTTTTCGTCGGAAGGTTGGGAGGAGCTCAAGGACATTCACACTGCCTTGATGGGGCAGATGCAATTGGCCATGACGGTCTTCATCAACAATGAAACCGACCTGGCGCGCGACCTTGTCGTTGGAAAAGACAACTTCCGTGATCTGGAAAACCGCGCCAGGGAAGCCCATCTGGACCGTCTGCGCGAGGGACGGCCCGAAAGCATTGATTCGAGCACGGTCCATCTTGACATGCTGCGCGACTTCAAACGCATCGCGTCTCATTTGACGTCCGTCGCCTACCCCATCTTAGAATCGACCGGCGAGCTTCGCCCCACCCGGCTGACCCATTTGGCATAGCCGCTTTTGAGGCTTTGTCATCTGTGAACCTATATGGACACCCGTCCTTGAGCTAGCGTGGCACACTCAAATGTAGGGTATCATCCATACTTGAAGGGGACTCGATATAACGGCGACGTGGATTGGGGTCGACCCCTTGACCGCCACCGTGTTGGTCGCGGCGGCCCCCAAATGCCGCCCGGCGCCGCGCACCTTTCAGCCGTTCGTACAATTCGTCCAGACAATTTGGATACACTCGTCCCTTGCTGTGTTTCTAGGTCACGTTCTCATAAATGAGATGATAATTAGCGGCTGAACAGACAACGATATGCACGAAGCCGTCGGAATGGCGGGCTGGCTGACCGGCTGAAAACGGTACCCGAATAGGCCTCCACTGTTTCAATCAATTGAAAACATGATGGTTTCCTCAGCATTGCGCCGTGTAAACAACCAAATCATCCCATAACAAATCCACCTCATTGGAGAGAACGTGAACTAGCGCTGGCTCTGACAACTCGGGACCGGCAGATGGCTCGGAGGTATCTGCCATCACCTCGGCGACACTTTCTTCTTTCAAATTCCATCTGGTATGCTAAATTTGTCCAGATAAATTGAAAATGTGCAATTGACGAGGGAATGATGTCCGGTCCAGTCCAAATCGCGCCCCAGCGCTATCTGGCCAGCTACGGTCGGGCTCTGGAGGACTTCACGGTCGGCGACGTCTATGAGCATCGGCCGGGCCGCACGATCACCGAGGCCGACAACATCCAGTTCAGCCTGCTGACCATGAACAGCCATCCGATGCACTGCGATCATGCCTTCGCGGCCGAGAGCGAGTTCGGGCTTCCCCTGGTG
Source organism: Oceanicaulis sp. (assembly GCA_028280165.1). Taxonomy (GTDB): domain Bacteria; phylum Pseudomonadota; class Alphaproteobacteria; order Caulobacterales; family Maricaulaceae; genus Oceanicaulis. The sequence goes on from JANQMI010000224.1 coordinate 4,881, forward strand.
AACAGCGCCCTCACCCTGGCCATCGTCGTCGGCATGACGGTGAACGACGTGAGCGCCAAATCGGTCGCCAACCTGGGCTGGCGCGAGATCGATCTGACCGCGCCGGTCTTTCCGGGGGATACGGTCTACGCCCGCAGCGAAGTCCTGGCGGTGCGCGAATCGAAATCGCGTCCGACCCAAGGGATCGTGACCACGCGCACCGAAGGCTACAAGGCGGACGGCACGGTCTTCATGACCTTCGAGCGCGCCAGCCTGATTCCGAAACGCGGCCATACCGCCGCCTAGCGGCCATTCTCTG
>JANQMI010000095.1 GCA_028280165.1 Oceanicaulis sp.
CAGCTGGCGGCCCCAAAGACCAGGGAGCTGGCGCGTTCGCTGCTCATGAACCACAGTCCGTCCGGGAATAGGCCGAGCATGGTCACCAGCCCGAATTGATGGGCGAAAACATTGCCGACAAGCACCAGGCCCAGAATGATCGAAAACAAGGCGGACAGGATCGCCACATTGCGATTCATCAGCTTACGCGCTTCGTTCAGAAGATAGATCACGCCCGCATCGCTTTTGTGGAATTGCTCGGCGATGACCTGGCCTTCAATGTCCTCAAACAAAGCGCGCTGATCTGCGGTGACCGGTACCGGGCGTCCGAGAAAGGCCTCAGCGAGGTCGCTATACTCAGCGGCGGTCTCATCATCGAGCTCCTCGGGCATGCGCATGAATCCCACGCGCACCGAAAGCCATTTGAAGATGAAGCCTTGCCGGTTCATATGGGCTTCTTCCTGCTCAAAGGCTTCGCCTTCGGCAAAGAGCGCCTGCTCGGTCAGGGTTTGATGGCGGCCCGCCACGCGGGCTTTGACCGCCTCAACGGAGTCCGAGCCCACCGCTTCGGCGTTGATTTTGCGGCCGATGCCCAGGCGGCGCAGGCTGAACCGGAAGGGGAAGCTGAGGACGCGGAACACACCGCTGGTCAGATACCCGACCGAACGCCGTGCAAAATAGGCCAGTCCGGCCAGCCCAAGCCCGACGCTCAGACCGAACACAAACAGCGAACCCGCCGAAAACTCATTCATCCTTCAACCCTCAATTCCGATACGCCCCCCGCGCACCGTTAAGGGTTAATTTAGGGGTTGAATGGGGTTTGCGCCATTAAATCAGAATGGAATCCAGTTCCGGCGTCGCGAGTAAGCAACATAGCCGACATTCGCACCGGCGCGCAGGCCCACGCCGGAGCGAATGGGAGCCAGCGTGATGGTGTCAGCGCGCTGATAATTCACGGCCAGACCACCCACCAGATAGGCCGAACCTTCAACGCCTGGGAAGCGCTGGTAGAGATCATCCACCTCGGTGAGATTATACACCAGCGTAAAGGTTCGGCTGGCATCCCCGCCGGCGTCAAATCCGATGGTGGGCCCGGTCCAATAGACTTTGTGGCTTTCGGACTCGCCTTTTAAGGTCAGATAGCCTTCGCCATAGCGCAGGCCGACGCCCGCGGCACCGGAGACTTCTTCGCCGGCGATATAGCCGACCGGCCGTCCCAAGTCGGAGAAGCTTCGCTCCAGCACGCTGGCTGCGGCTTCGGCGGTCACGCCAAAGAAATCAGCCGTGGCTTCGACAATCTCCTCGCGCGAATAGGTGTCGATATTGTCCTGATAGGCGCTGGGCTGGCCATAGCCGGGGTCTGATCGACCGCCTGAAGCACATCCCGCAAGGACAAGCAGGGCAGGCAAGCCGGCAATCAGGAGGGATCGAAACATGGCGCTTTCTCCACAAGGTCAAACCGGCGCACACCCTGGGTATGCTTTGTGTCCGAGGTGAGGCGAAAGCGTTACGGAAGTCTTAATTCAACGACCTATTCGGCCGCCACGATGTCCCGCTTCATGGTGTTGAAGCTCTGGAAGAGCACCCGCAAATCTGCCGCCATGCTCTCGGGCAGGAAACTCGCCAGGGTTTCATTGCTCACCGTGAAGACATGGCCAGGTCCGTCATTGGCCGCATCAATCACCTGCAGAGCCATGGACCATTCCGGGCAGGAGCGAGCTGGAGCCGGCTCGGCAATCAAGCGGGCAATCGCACTATGGCGCGGGTCCTGGCAGATCATGTCGAACACGGCTTCGACCGCGTCCTTAGGCCCTTCCAGGAGCTGCATGAAGTGGGAGCCGGTATAAACCAGCAGCCCGGTAATCTCGAGCGCGGCATTGCGGCGCTGGGCGGTAGAGATGATTTGCTCCAAAGCGCTGGGCTTCATCTCAGGGTCAGCGGTGCTGACATAAAGCAAACGATGGATCATGGCAGGCGTGGTCTTTTTATATCCGACGCTCCCCGTGCGGCGTCCTGACACAGGTAAGCATGTAAAACCCTTCGTGAAAAGGGGACTTTCCTAATAAGGTGTTTTGTGAACCCATACAGCCGATCTGGCTTGGCGAGCGCGATAGCCAGTGCTACCTCCCGCCCCATGAGCACAAATCCGTCCCGCATCCGCAATTTTTCCATCGTGGCCCATATCGACCACGGCAAGTCCACGCTGGCCGATCGCCTGATTCAGGTGACCGGCGGTTTGACCGACCGTGAGATGAAGGAGCAGGTGCTCGACAATATGGAATTGGAGCGCGAGCGCGGCATCACGATCAAGGCCCAGACCGTGCGCCTGACCTATACGGCCAAGGACGGGGAAGACTATGTCCTCAACCTGATCGATACGCCCGGGCATGTGGACTTTGCCTATGAAGTCAGCCGCTCGCTCTACGCCTGTGAGGGCGCGCTCCTGGTCGTCGATGCCGCCCAGGGCGTGGAAGCTCAGACACTCGCCAATGTCTATCAGGCGATTGATGTGGATCTGGAGATCGTACCGGTCCTCAATAAGATCGACCTGCCAGCCGCCGAACCGGACCGGGTCAAGGCCCAGATCGAAGACGTCATTGGGATCGAAGCCACCGACGCACTGGAGATTTCCGCCAAAACCGGCCTTGGCGTGGAGGACGTACTCGAAGCCATCGTTACTGACCTGCCCGCGCCGGAGGCCGGGGACCCAACCGCGCCGCTGAAGGCGCTGCTCGTGGACAGCTGGTATGATCCCTATCTGGGTGTGATCTGCCTGGTGCGGATTATGGAAGGCACGCTGAAAAAGGGCATGCGCGTGCGAATGCTAGGCACCGGGGCCAGCTATGGCGTGGACGGTGTGGGCTTCTTCACGCCCGCCAAGCAGGACGCCAAAGAGCTTGGCCCGGGCGAGATCGGCTTCCTCAACGCGTCGATCAAGCAGGTGCGCGACGCGCGCGTCGGAGACACCATCACCGAAGAAAAACGCCCGACCGCAGATGCTCTGCCCGGCTTCGAACCGGCGGTGCCCGTGGTCTTCTGTGGTCTTTTCCCGGTGGATTCGGCTGAGTTTGAAGATCTGCGCGATGCGGTGGAACGCTTAGCGCTCAACGATGCCAGCTTCAGCTTCGAGATGGAGACCTCTGCTGCGCTGGGCTTTGGCTTCCGCTGCGGCTTCCTGGGCCTATTGCACTTGGAGGTGATCCGCGAGCGGCTGGAGCGCGAATATGGCGTTGATCTGATCACCACAGCCCCATCCGTGGTCTATAAGATGGGCCTCACGGACGGGTCCGAGGTGGAGCTCCATAATCCGGCGGACATGCCCGATCCGGTGAAAATCGACAGTATTTCTGAGCCCTGGATCAAGGCCACCATCTTGGTCCCAGATGAGTATCTGGGCGGGGTGCTGAAGCTCTGCGAGGATCGCCGCGGCATTCAGAAAGAGCTCACCTATGCTGGCTCACGCGCCATGCTGGTCTATGAGCTGCCGCTGAACGAGGTGGTGTTCGACTTCTACGACCGGCTGAAGTCGGTGACCAAGGGCTATGCCAGCTTCGACTATCAATTCATCGAGTATCGCACCGGCGATCTGGTGAAAATGTCGATCCTGGTCAATGAGGAGCCGGTTGACGCCCTGTCTATGATCGTGCACCGCGGCCGGGCGGAGATGCGCGGCCGGGCCATGTGTGAAAAGCTCAAAGAGCTGATCCCGCGGCACATGTTCAAAATCCCGATCCAGGCCGCCATCGGTGGCCGCGTCATTGCCCGCGAAACCCTGTCGGCCATGCGTAAGGATGTGACCGCCAAATGCTATGGTGGCGACGTCACGCGCAAACGCAAGCTGTTGGAAAAGCAGAAGGCGGGTAAGAAAAAGATGCGCCAGTACGGCAATGTGGAAATCCCGCAGGAAGCCTTCATTGCCGCGCTGAAAATGGATCAGGACTAGGCACAGCTTGCTAAGGCGGGGCCAAGCCCCCACCTTCTTTGCATACGCTCGCGCTAGAAAAGGAATCCCGCCATGGCCCGCCGTCTTGCTCTTATCACGGGTGCGTCCTCTGGAATTGGTGCCGCGTTTGCGCGCGTGTTTGCCAAGAAGGGCTGGGATGTCGCGCTGGTCGCGCGGCGCGAGGACCGCCTGAAGGATTTAGCTGAAGAGCTCAAAGCTCAGTTTGGCGTCGACAGCCTGATCATCGCCGATGATTTGTCTGACCCTGAAGCCCCCAGCCGCATTGTCAAAGCCGTCGCCGATGCCGGGCGTCAGATTGACGGGCTGGTGAATAATGCCGGAGCCGGCGAGCCGGGCTTTTTTGCGAACAGCCAATGGGACAACCAGGCGCGCTTTATCGAGCTGATGGCCGCCAGCTATCTGAAGCTGATGCATCTGGTTGCCGGCGGCATGGCCGAGCGCGGCTTTGGCCGGATCATCAATATTTCCTCGGTTTCGGCGCTGTTACCGACCGCTAAGGCGCATATGGTTTATTCTGGAACGATGTATCCAGGGCTTAAGTCTATGTTGATTAAGGCCTCTGAGGGTCTGGGTGCAGAGCTGGAAGACCGGGGCGTCCATGTCACGGCTGTCGCGCCGGGCTATACCTATTCTGAGTTTCACGATGTGAATGGGGCCCGCTCAACGGTCTCGCAACTGCCCTCCTACTGGATGCTCACTGCCGAAGAGGTGGCTGAGACCGGCTATGACGCTGTGGAGCGCAATGTGCCTCTGCGCGTGCCCGGGGCCTGGTATAAATTCCTGGTCGGCCTGATGCGCGTGCTGCCCGATCCCATCGGCCGCGCTCTGATCAAGCGCCAGGAAGGCAAAATGGCCCCCGAAGCGGCCCAGGCCGGGCCGTCAGAGGTTTATAAATAAGCGTTATGCGCTGGGTCCTCGCTGGCGGCATTCAGGATTAATAACGGCTCTTCCCCAGCGCAAGCTGGGGCCCAAGATGACGCCACTCAGCGCTCGATGATCTGTGGATCCCAAATCAAGTTTGGGAAAGAGACGGGTACGAGCCTTCGATATCCTCCCCTGCTTGCGGGGGGTGATATCCTGTGCCTCACCCTCGTCATTCCCGCGCAGGCGGGAACTCAGAGCCTTGAAATGCCACACTCGCCTTCTCTTTCCCGACGAAAGTCGGGATCCAGAGCCATCAAACGCCGCGCCCTGTGGTCTCTGGGTCCCCGCCTGCGCGGGGATGACGATGAGGAGGCGTAGGTGCGCTCTTCAAGGCAAGGGTGTTTCAAGCACCAACCTCCCTCATCCTGAGGAGGCCAAAGGCCGTCTCGAAGGACGCACAAGATGGAATTAGCGACCTTATCCAACCCCCAGCTACTGGCCCTATACTACCCCCCGCTCTGTCTCAGCTGTGGTCTTCCTGTGCGCCGTGCAAAGGCTCACCGTGGTAATCGTAATAGGAGGCGAAACACGGCGTGGTAAGAGACTGTGGATCCACGCCACCTTTACCCCTCTCCCCGCCTCGCCTAACAAGTCTCCCAACACAGGAGCCGAGACCATGACCCACGATCGCCGTCTGATCACCGCGCTTGATCTACCCAGTGTCGATGAGGCGGAGCATCTGGTCGGGCGCATCGGGGCGGCTTGCAGCTATTACAAAATCGGGCTCCAGCTTTTGCCGATTGGCGGGATGGAGTTTGCGGCCCGGCTGAAAGGCGGCGGCTATGATGTCTTCCTGGATTTCAAGCTCCATGACATTCCGGCCACCGTAGAGAAAGCCACACGCTCCATCGCGGAGGCCGGCGTCGGCGATCTCCTGACCGTCCATGCCGAGCCGCCCGTGATGCGCGCCGCGGTCGAGGGGCGTGGCGGTTCCGCGTTGAGAATTCTCGGCGTGACGGTGCTGACGGCCTATGATGACGTGATGCTGGAACAGATGGGCTATGGGATGGGCGCGCGCGACCTCGTGATGCGCCGGGTGGATCAAGCTGTGAAGGCCGGGCTCGACGGTGTGGTCTCCTCGCCGCTGGAGGCGGAGGCCATACGCGCTCGCGTCCCGGACGACTTCTTGATCGTCACGCCGGGTGTGCGCCCCGCCGGGGCCGCGCTCGGCGATCAAAAACGGGTTGCAACGCCAGCCGATGCGCTGCGGGCCGGTGCGAGCCATCTGGTCGTCGGCCGGCCCATTTCCGGGGCCGTAGATCCAGCCCTGGCGGCCAGCGCAATAGCGGCCGAGATGGCGGGCCTCTAAGCCTTTAAATCTAAAAAAGAAAACCCCGGCGCTGGGTTCAGCGCCGGGGTTTCTTATACCGGGTTGCCAGCGTTGCTTAGAGCGCGCCGTCAATCCATTCCACGATCTTGCCCTTGGCCATCGCGCCCACCTGGCGTGCGGTTTCATCGCCACCGTTGAAGATCAGCAGGGTGGGGATGCCGCGTACGCCATATTTGCTCGGCGTCATCGGGTTCTGGTCGATATTGACCTTCGCGATCTTGATCTTGCCGTCCATTTCCGTGGCGATTTCTTCAAGCGCGGGGCCGATCTGCTTGCAGGGGCCGCACCACTCTGCCCAGAAATCCACCAGCACAGGGCCGTCCGCCTTCAGGACGTCGGCTTCAAAGGAATCGTCGGTAACAGCAATCGTCGACATGGAAGGTCGCTCCTTAAACATCTCGGGGTGTTCCCAGCCCGGGGTCGTTCTGTTGGACCGCACACCTAGGAAGCCCAGGCTCCTCGGTCAAGCACCCAGAGTCTGCCGCGCCTGATCCAGGACGGCATCCAGGCGCTCATCCGGTAGCGCCATCAAACGCGGCCCATCGGTCCAGAGCAGGGCACAACGCACCGGCTTGTCTGGATGAAGTGCCTGTAAAAGCGCACGATATGCCGCCATCTGAGCCAGATAAACCGTGGCCACATCCTCCACCTTTGTTGGCGGCGGGCGATTGGTTTTGTAGTCCACAATCAGCACTTCGTGATCGGTGACAATCAGCCGGTCAATCTGGCCGTTAATCGTCACACCCTCAGGCAGCCCTGGTGCGCGGCCTGACAGGGAGACTTCCGCCCGTGAACCCGGTCCAAACAATGCTGCAAAGGCCGGATCTGCGATAACTTTCAGAGTTTCGCGGGCAATATCGCCCCGCTGTGTCTCGGTCAGGTCTGGCTTGGCGTTCAAAAAGGTCTCGGCCGAGCTCTGACGCCGGTCTGCAGGCAGGTCCGGGAGCGTCTGAAGGAGTTTGTGGATCAGCGCGCCGCGCCGGAAGCGGTCTGGGCCACCATCAGCCAGCGGAGACAGCGGGGCCGGGTCGAAGCCGCCGGTTTCGTCTTCCAGCAGCCGAGACGGGGCCATGGGCCGGGCCGCAGGCGGATCGATCGGAGCCGGCGTGGTCATCCAATCGGGAGGGGGCGCGGCGATGTCCACCTGCGACTTGGCCGCCCCTAAAGGCTTGGGGGCGGACCCAAGGCGCAAGCCTGGCGCAGCCGACCATCCGTTTTCGTCCGCCTGTGCGGCCAGCACTGTGTCCACGGGGCCCCACCCATCGCGCATGGCTGCCCGCCAAACCCGGTCATGCCAGCTGCCTTCATCAATCTTGCCGCCAATCCCGTGGGTATGCCCGCACACGATCAGACGGTCGCGCGCCCGGGTCAGGGCCACATAGAGCAGGCGTTGATATTCCCCATCGGCCGCCAGATCGGCTCGATCTTTCAGGCCCTGCACCAAGGGCGGCCGCATTGTGGAGTCCGGAGCCCAGATAAATCCGGCTTCGGGATGGGCGTAGAGCCCGGCGGCGCGGTCTTTGGGCGCTTGGGTCGTATCGGGCAGGAAGACGATGGGCGCTTCGAGGCCTTTGGCCCCATGGACCGTCATCACCCGGACTTCCCCGCGTCCAGTGTCCATCTCGCGTTTGATGTCAGAGCCATCTCGGCTCACCGCCTGGACAAAGCGCGTCAGGGACGGGGCCCCATCGCGCTCATGCTCCAAGGCCCGGGATAGGAATTCCTCAGCCGGGTCGCGGGCTTCTTCGCCCAGGCGTGCATAGAGCCGGGCCAGCCGCGTTTCGCCCGTGCGGCTTGTTTCGGTCAGGAAGGTGGCGAAGAAGGCATAGGGCGCAACGGTATCAACCCGGCGGCGCACCTGCTCCAAAGCCTCGCGGGCCTCGGCAAAGCGGGGATCGTCACAATGGCGCAACGCGTCCCAGAGCCGCCCCTTACGCCGGGTCAGATCAAAGAGCGCGTCATCGTCGATCGGTGGCTTAACCGCGTCGATGGGATGGAAGAACGGGCTTTTCAGGATTTCGGCCAGCGACAGATCGTCTTCTGGCATCAGCGCAAAGCGCGCCAAAGAGAGGAGGTCCTCGACCACCAGCTGATCGGGCAAGGTCATCCGATCAGCACCGGCCACTGGAATATGTCTCAGCTTTAGCTGCCGGATGATTTCTTCAAAAAGCCCGCCGCGCTTTCTGACCAAGACGAGAATATCACCCGGCGTCGCAGGGCTCTGCGTCCAGGGATGGCCTTCGCGCCAAACGCCATCCCCGCGCTTTACAATCGCGCCGATTTCGTCAGCGACCGCCATGGCCAGCTGGTTTCGCGCGCTGTCCTTAGGCGGGGCATCCACCGGGCGCAGGTCTAGCTCATCGGTTTCCGGGGCTTCAGGTTTGGGGATGGCGGGCCAGATTTCCACACAACCTGGTGCATTTACCCGGGCCGCGCGATGGCCGGCATAGCTATGGAAGGCAAGGGCATCGCGGGCGATTTCAGTCGCCGGATCGGCCATCAGGAATTTTGTTTCTAAGGCCTCGCCCGGCTCATCACGCTGGGGGGCGTTTAAGGCCGCAGCTTCGGCCGCAAAGCTTGCATCAACGGCTTGCAGCACCTCTTCGCTGGAGCGGAAGGAGACATCCAGCGCAGGGCGTTCAAAGCGCAACCCGGCCATGTGAGCGTCCTGCTCCAGCCGGTGGCGTTGGGCCAGAAATAATTCAGGATCGGCATTCTGGAAGGAATAGATGGATTGCTTCTCATCGCCCACGCAGAACACGGTGCGGGCCAGCGCATCGTCGCAGTGAGCCCCCTGCCCGGCGAAAAACTCTTCGGTCAGCGCATTGATCACCGCCCACTGGTCCGGCGCGGTGTCCTGGGCTTCATCGACCAGGATGTGATCCAGGCCCCGGTCAAGCTTGTAGAGAGCCCAGACCCGCGCCTCGGCGTCTGTAAGAAGCACCCGTGCGCGCTCCACCAGATCGCTGAAATCGACCCGGCGCAGCTTCTGCAAGCGATGCTCATACTCTCGGATGAGCGCACTGGCCAAGCTCAGGCCGGCCCGACTGACGCAATTGGCTTTTGCGCTCGCCAGAAGCGGCAGCACTTCACCTTCAATGCGATGGCGCTCGCTGCCCTCCTCGCCAAACAAGGTGACGAGGATTTTATAGGTCTCGCCCGTTTTCTTGCCGAAGATTGATCGCGGGGCTTTCACTGTACCTTTGGCGGTGAGCCAAAAGTCCAGATAGCGCCGCATGGCCTCGGCGGGATGGGTCTCGGCCACATCCAGCACCGAAGCGAGTCGATCCGCGCTTACAATTTCGGTCTTGCTGCCCCCGGCCTGGAGGCCACTGAGCGCGGCATCCAAATCGTCGACTGCGGTTTCTGCCCAAACGGTGCGTAAGGCGAGCTCCTCATCCATGTCTGGCGGCACGTCCAGGGCCAAGCTTGCGCGGTCTGCCAGGGTTTCAATACTGCCGGCCTCATCAAGCCGCTGAGCCAGTCGCCCCCGGTGCGCGATGGCGAATCCGGAAATCCGGTCGACGCCTTCGGGTCCAGCCGCGGACAAAATCGTTGAAATCGCTTGGGCTATAGCGCCATCAGGGGCCATGTAAGCGTTTGCAAATAATCGATCGAGGGACTCGGTTTTCAGGTGGGCGGCTGCGGCCTCATCCTGAACCTCAAATCCCGGCGACAGGCCTGCCTCCAGCGGAAAGCGGCGCAAGAGGCTTTCGCAGAAGGCATGCAAAGTCTGAATTTTCAGGCCACCCGGCGTCTCCAGCGCGCGGGCAAAAAGCTGACGCGCCGCAGACAGCTTGGGCGCAGGCCCGCCGCCGGTCAGCTCAGCCAGCGTCTCAGCCAGTGTCGCGTCCGGAAGGGTTGACCATTCGCCCAGCTTCTTAAACAGGCGGGACTGCATTTCGCCGGCCGCGGCCTTGGTGAAGGTCACGCACAGCATGCGATCGGGCTTGGCCCCCGCCAGAAGCAGGCGCGCCACCCGGTCGACCAGGACGCGGGTCTTTCCCGAGCCTGCATTGGCTTCGACAAACACGCTGGCCCCAGGATCGGCTGCCAGGCGCTGCGCATCGCTGGCGCTTGCAACAATATCGGGGTCAAAACCGGCGCTCATCCCTCGCCCCCGCTGTCATCGCCAGGGGCGCTCGCCCATTCCTTGCGGCGGGCCAAGTGATCGAAATCGCCCCATTTATTGACGTATTTGGCGCGGGGCTGGCTGGGATAGCTCCGATTGGCGTCGTCGAATTTCGCGACCCAGTCTTTCAGCCGCTCCAGCGCGGTATTGGACAACTCAATGGGTTCATCACTGGCAGGATGTTTGACAACCGCGCGCTCCTCGCCGGGGCTGCGCGTGCCTGAAACCCGGACATAAAGCAGGTTCCCGGCCTCATGGCTGGGGCAATCCTCAAACGCCCCGCGCGCCGCCATGGCCGCTTGCAAGGGCAATTGCGGGGCAAAACCGGCATGGACTTCTTTGGCGCTCGGCATGGCTCCGGTTTTGAAATCAATAATGTCGAGCGCGCCATCCGGGCGCAGGTCGATCCGGTCCACGCGCGCCGTCAGCTCGAAAGGCCCGCCGGGGGCCTCCAGGCTCAGTGAGCCTTGGGTCTCTAACGCAACCGGATGGAAACGCGCATCCTCGCTATGGCGGCGTTCGGCCTCCCATTCGACCAGAAAGACCGCAGCGCGGGCAAAGCGGGGCAATTCGAGCCCCAACCGATCCTCCGGAAATCCGGCTTCAGCCAAGGCGGTGCGACCCAAGTCCACCAGCCGGTCCAGGGCATCAGACGGCAGGCCTTCGGCGTCCGGCAGGGTTCGCGTCCATTGCTCAATGGCCTGGTGATAGGCCGTACCGCGCTCTGCCGCGCCTGGCTCTCGATCGAGAGCCTCCAGGGGCTCTAACCTCAAAATCTTACGGGCAAAGATGGCGTAGGGATCACGGATCCTGGTTTCGATCTGGGTGACCGAAAGCCTGCGAGGGCGGGCGTCCACCGGCGGCGTTGGAAGCGGCTGGCTGAGACGCGTTTGGCTTGCGGGCCGGTCCATGGAGCGGGCGAGCGCCAGATAGTCGGTGTCCGGCTTTAGGAGCGCTTCAGCCCGATCCTCGCCCAGCGCGCCCCGGAGCAGGGTTTGCAAGCGCCACAACCAGCGCGACGCGACTGCTGGCGCGCCGTCCTGCCTAGAGGCACGGGTTAGAATGACATCGGGCGTGGAGGCCAGCTGGGCAAAATCATGGGCCGCCAGGCCAAAGCGCCGTTCCGGGGCTCCTAGACCCGCTGCCAGGCGCATGCCACGGCTTAGAAAAGGATCGGATCCGGTTGCCGCAGGCCAAATCCCATCATTGAGGCCAGCCAGGATCACCCGATCGGCGCGGATCAGGCGGGCTTCGAGCGGACCCAGGATTTGCAGCCTTGGGTGTGCGCCAAAGCGGGGGCGGACGAGCCGTGTGCGGGCGGTCTCCAAAAGCGCGCGGCGAAAGTCGAGGAGAGTGAGCGGGGGCAAGCTGTCTGACTCGTGCAGAAACTCCCCGATTAAGGCCGCCGCAGCCTCTCCGCCGTCACCGGCCCAGAGCCGCGCGTCACCGAATTGAGCCCCTGTCTGCGCCAGCTTTTCGCCCGCTAGGGTCAGCGCTCGTGCCCAATCTGCTGCCGGTCGCTCAAGCTCCAGCTCGGTGAAATCACCCAGCGCCTCGGCTGTGCGCGAAAGAATATCGCCCCAGCGCTCCTGCCGCGCCTCATCATCGCCGGCTGAGTCCCTTACGGCGTCATAGAGCGCTTCATGACTGTGGCCGGGACGCCGTCCGCGCAAGGCCTTTCGCTCCATGGCGATCAGGTCTTGAACCAGCGGGGCGCGATCCTCGCCCAGAGCGAAAAGCGGCGAGGCGGCCAGTGCCGAAAAGGCCAGGGCGGAGCCCGGGTCGAGCGCCATATCCAGAACGCGGATCAAAAAAGCACCGGGCGGCGTATCGGAAAGCGGGGTCCCTGCGGAGTCGTCAAGCGTGACGCCAAAGCGCCGCATTTCCACAGTGACGCGCCGGGCAAGGCCGCGATCGGGTGTCACCAGCACACCCCGGGCGTCCGGTGTATCCAAGATTTCACGCAAGGCCAGGGCGACGGCGCGTGCTTCATCCGCAGCCGTATCGGCTTCCAGGACTGACAAT
>JANQMI010000159.1 GCA_028280165.1 Oceanicaulis sp.
AAGAGGCCATGGATGAAGGCCCGCTTGAAACCGAAGGCGGTACGGGTGGCCCGCTCATCCCGATTACGCGCGCGCCCATGTTCTCGGGTGCTCTGAATCTGGAAGACCCGTTCAACGCCCGTGTGGCTCGCATCGCGTCGCGCCTGGCCGAAGCCGAACAGCTTGAGATGCTTTTGGAAGCGGCTCCCCTCGCCATCCCGGTGGACGGACCCTACCGCCGCACCTCGCCCTATGGCAGCCGGATCGACCCGATCACCCGGCGCTGGGCTTTCCATGCGGGCTCTGATTTCGCGGCCTATAGAAACGCACCGATTATTGCACCTGCGCCAGGCCGCATCGTTTACGCCGGCTGGCGCGCGGGCTATGGTCGTACCGTCGAGATTGACCACGGTTTCGGCTACCGCACGCGCTTCGGTCATCTGCATTCGATTGATGTGCGCCGCGGCGATGCCGTGGAGACCGGCCAGCGCCTTGGGGGCATGGGCTCGACCGGTCGTTCAACCGGAACCCATCTTCATTATGAAGTGTGGTTCCGCGGCGAACACGTAGACCCAGAAAGCTTCATTAGAGCCGGACGATATGTTCACTAAAAAAGATGCCGCCACCGCCGATGCGCCCGCTGCAAATGCCCCTAAGAGGTCAGCCATGAAATCTAAAGCCCTGTCCATCCTGAGCAACGACCTGGTCGTTAAAGGTTCCATCATCTCAGAAGGCGAAGTTCAGCTCGACGGTAAAGTCGAAGGCGATGTTCGCGCCATTTCTCTGACGATCGGCGAGGAAGCCACCGTAAATGGCGAGGTCATCGCCGAGACCGTCGTGATCCGCGGCCGCGTTGAAGGCTCGGTCCGCGCCCGCCAGGTTCAGCTGGCAGCCACCGCACGCGTTGAAGGCGACGTCATCCACGCCTCGCTGGCCATCGAAAGCGGGGCTTATTTTGACGGACACTGCAAGCGCTCGTCCGACCCGCTGTCCGACAGCGGCGGCAAAAAAGCGGATTCCAAGCCCGCGGCCGCCAAGGCGGCTCCGGCTAGCCCGCCGCCGTCCTCCACGGCAGCTGCCAATAATGGCGACACCAAAAAGGCCGTCGCCAACGATCCGTTTGCGGCGAAGTCGTAAGCGACTGAGCCACTGCTGAGAAAAAGGGCGGGCCGCTTGGTCCGCCCTTTTTGTTTGGGCATGGGGTTGTGCGTCCTTCGAGACGCTCGCCAAGGGCTCGCTCCTCAGGATGAGGGAGGATGGAGTTCTGAAACGCCCTCATCCTGAGGAGCGCGAAGCGCGTCTCGAAGGACCCTCAGGATGAGGCGCAGCCATCAGGCCCCCTCACCGTCTTCAGTGCCAACGCGCGCGGCCAGCGATGCCGCCATGAAATCATCCAAGGCCCCATCGAGAACGCCCTGCGTGTCAGACGTCTCCACGTTGGTCCGTAAATCCTTGACCATCTGATAGGGCTGCAGGACGTAAGAGCGGATCTGGTGTCCCCATCCGATATCGGTTTTGGAGTCCGCCTCAGATTGAGCGGCTTCCTCACGCTTCTGCAATTCCAGCTCATAAAGCCGGGCCCGCAGCATGTCCCAGGCATTGGACCGGTTCTTGTGCTGGGAGCGATCGGATTGGCACTGGACCACAATCCCGGTGGGCTCGTGGGTCAGGCGGACCGCAGAGTCGGTCTTGTTCACGTGCTGCCCCCCCGCCCCTGAGGCCCGGTAGGTATCCGTGCGCACGTCTTTTTCCTCAATCTCGATCTCAATGCTGTCATCAATCAGCGGATAGACCCAGGCCGAAGCAAAGCTGGTATGGCGACGCCCCGAAGAATCGTAGGGTGAGATGCGCACGAGACGATGGACTCCAGCTTCGGTCTTCAGCCATCCATAGGCATTGTCGCCTTTGATCAGATAGGTCACTGATTTCAGGCCGGCTTCGTCGCCTGCCTGCGCTTCGACCACCTCAACTTTATAGCCGGCCTTTTCCGCCCAGCGGGTATACATGCGCGCCAGCATGGACGCCCAGTCCTGAGCTTCGGTTCCACCCGCACCGGGGTGGATTTCCAGATAGGCATCATTGCCGTCAGCTTCGCCGGACAACAGGGCCTGGAGCTCAGCTTTGCCCGCTCGGGATTTCAGCCCTTGCAGCGCAGCCAAGGCTTCGCCGAACAAATCCTCGTCGCCCTCCATTTCGGCCAGCTCGGCAACCTCAAGATTGTCCTCAAGCTCAGCTTCCACAGTGGTGACTTCATTCATCGCCTGATCCAGGCGATTACGCTCGCGCATCAGTTTTTGCGCCTGGGTTGGATCGTCCCACAGCGTCGGGTCTTCAGCCTTGGCGTTTAGCTCATCGAGGCGTTTCTGGGCGGTATCCCAGTCAAAGACGCCTCCGAAGCAAGGCGGTGGACTGGTCAATGGCAGATTTCAGATCAGCGATCTCAGCGCGCATGGGTGCGGCTCCATAGGGCTGGAAGAATCAGGAGGCTCTCAAGCGAGCCGAATTTGGGAAAACAGGTATCAAGCAAGCGCCCGGTCGGACAAGCGGTCGATGACAGATCGGTCAATACAGACCGTCGAGGGATTCCTCGTCTTCATCCTCGTCATCCTCATCCCCGTCATTGTCCTGCCGGCGGGCCCCAAGCGCCAGGGCACCAAAGCTGAGCGTTTCTTCCTCGGCCGTCGCCCCGCGTTGCGGCTCTGTACCCGGCTGGAAGGCTTCCAGGATCACGCCCGGACGACCGATTATACCCGGCGCGCCGGTCTCACGATCGATCGGGGCCAAGCTGACACCATCGGGCACCCGGAACGGAGCCACGGCGTAGTTGGTCAGAACCGGTCCCAGGAAATCGCGGGCGATCGGTGCGGCCACACGGCCGCCGGCTTCTCCCGACCCCAGCGGCAGCGGCGTGTCATACCCCACATAGACCGCAACAATGAGGTCGGGTGAAAAGCCAACAAACCAGGCATCGCGAAAATCATTCGTCGTGCCCGTCTTACCCGCCATGGGACGGCCCAGCGCACGCAGCGCCGTGCCGGTGCCGCGCTGCACCGCACCTTCGAGCATGTGAACCACCTGATAGGCGGTGACCGGGCTGATCACCTCTTCGCCCATGGCGGGCAGATCCGGCTCGGACACATCCAGCGACCAGTCCTGCACATCGCAGCCCGCGCAGTCGCGGCTATCGCTCAGATAAATGGTGCGCCCGGCGCGGTCCTGCACCCGGTCGACAATGGAGGGTTCGATCAAGCGACCGCCATTGACCAAGGCCGCATAGGCCCCGATCAAGTCCACTAGCGTCGTTTCGCCGGCCCCCAGCGACATCGCCAGCGTCGGCTCCAAATCATCATAGATGCCAAAGCGCTCGCCATAGCGTGTGATGGGACCCATTCCGAGTTCCTGGGCCAGGCGGACGGTCATCACATTTCGCGAGAGTTCCAAGCCACGGCGCAGGGTCGAGGGCCCATAGAAGACCTCAGAATAATTCTGTGGCCGATAGAAGCGCATCTCCGAATCCCCTGACGCCACGAAGGGTGCGTCCAGGATGATCGACACTGGCGTGTAGTCATTGTCCAAGGCGGCGGCATAGACAAAGGGTTTGAATGCCGAGCCTGGCTGGCGGCGAGCCTGGATCGCGCGGTTGAACTGGCTTTGGGTGAAGGAATACCCCCCCACCATCGACAAGACGCGGCCGGTAAACGGATCGATGGCGACAATCCCGCCATTGACCTCGGGGACCTGGCGCAGTCCGAAATCGCCCGCTTCGACCGTCTCGTCGGGATAATCCTCAGCGCTCAGCGCCTCGACCAGGACCACATCGCCCAGCTCCAGGACGTCTCCAGCGCGCCGGACCACCGGTCCGCGCTCGGGGAAGGTCTCATCGTCTCGGCCGAATGCGCGGGCCCATTCCAAGGCGTAAAGCGGGACCCGCCCGCGTTCGCCGTCTTCGAATCCAAGATCGGCCTGACCCTCGGTGACCTCAAGGACCACCGCCTTACGCCAGCCCTCATCAAGGTCGCGCGGTGCGTCCACCTCAGCCAGCTGGGCTGGCCAGTCATCAAAGCCTTCAAGCGTTTCAAGCGGTCCGCGATAGCCATGGCGGCGGTCATAGGCCTCCAGGCCGTCGCGCAAAGCCCGACGCGCGGTGAGCTGCATGGACGTGTCAAGCGTGGTGCGGATGGACAATCCGCCTTCGTAGAGCTCGTCCTCGCCATAGCGGCTGAACACCTCGCGGCGGACCTGTTCTACGAAATACTCAGCGGCCAGATAGGTATCGCCCTCAAGACGATCCACCGCCTCAAGCGGCATCGCGCCTGCATTGTCCGCTTCAGCCTGAGAAATATAGCCGTTGGCGACCATGCGGCCGAGCACCCAATTGCGCCGTCCGATAGCGTTCGCGGTCCGGCGTGTGGGGTGGTAGTTATTCGGCCCCTTCGGCAAAGCGGCCAGATAGGCGGCCTCATGCAGCTCAAGCTCATCCAGCGACTTGTCGAAATAGTTCAGCGCCGCTGCGGCCACACCATAGGCCCGGTTGCCCAGATAAATCTCGTTGAGATAAAGCTCCAGGATCTGGTCTTTGGTGAAGGCGCGCTCCATGCGCCGGGCAATGACGATCTCGCGCACCTTGCGCTCGATCGCCTGGTCTGACGTGAAGAGGAAGTTTTTCGCCACTTGCTGGGTGATGGTCGATCCCGACTGCAGCGGCGCATTCGGATTGCGCATGCGGTCAATGATCGACCGGATGCCGCCGCGCACCATGCCCAGATAATCAACACCGCCATGGGTGTAGAAATTCTTGTCCTCAGCGGAGAGGTAAGCTTCCAACACGACAGGCGGTATGTTTTCGATCGGCACAAAGACGCGGTGCTCGCGCGCATATTCTGCAATGAGCAGGCCGTCACCGGCATGCACCCGGCTCATAATCGGCGGCGTGTATTCAGCCAGTTGCTGGTATTCGGGCAGGTCTTCGGTGACGCGCACCACATAAACCGCTGCGGCGATGAAGCCCACGACCGCCAAGACGACGGCTGTGCCCCCGCCCCAGACCGCAGTTCGCTGAGCATTCTTCCAGGTAAGCAGTTTCATGGCGGGCTCGCCCTCAACGCAGTCGGTTTACACGCAGCGCGTCTCTTCGCTGACGCTGCAGGCGAGATTATGACGAGCGCTGCAAAAACGCCACCAGATCGTGCCGTTTATGGTCGTCAAATCAGCGCGAGCTGCTGGTATTCGCCGCGCTGGCGCTGGCGACATAGCGCTCACGCGGCTCACCGCCGCCGCAGCGGGCGAAATGGGATTCAATCGCTGCCAGGGCCGCTTGCATCAGGCGGCGCTGCTCACGCTGGCTGTTCAGACGCCGCGCATCGGTGCGGTTGGTCAGGAAACCCATTTCAAACAGCACAGCGGGCGTCGCCGCATCGGTCAGCACTGCGAAATTGGCGCGCATCGGACGATCCCGCCACAGCGGGGCCGACCGGCCGATTTCGGTGCGCAGCGTGTCGGCGAAGCGCTCGGATTCACCCTCTTTATTGGCGATCTGCATGTCCACAAGGATCTGGGAGACCTCCTGAGGACGCGACGGATCGACCCAGTCGCCCTGACGAATGGCATTTTGGCGGGCGCGGCTGACTGCGCGAGGATTCATCGAATAGATGGTTGCGCCCGCTGGGCTGCGATTATCGCCCGCGCTATCGGCATGCAGCGAGATAAACAGATCCGCATCGGCCTGCCGCGCGATCCGGACCCGGTCATTGAGCTCAACAAAAACATCGCGATCGCGGGTCATGATGACTTCATAGCGGCCGGTGGCATTTAGAAGGTCGCGCAAAATCAATCCGGCGGACAGATTCACATCTTTCTCATGGCCACCGCCGAAGCGGGCTACCGCGCCGGGATCGCGGCCGCCATGGCCAGGGTCGATCACCACGCGCACCACTTCACAGCTCGGCGGGACATAGGTGACCCCCACCTCGTCCATCAAAAGATCGGTCAGCGTGCGGGTTGGCGCAGGAAAACCCGATGTGCGCTGGAAGGTCGCTTCAGAGGTCGGCGCGATATCAACGACGGTGCGATACCCGCCTCCGTTTGGATCCAGAGATAGCGTCTGACGCACAGTGGACGGAGCGTTCAGTGAAAACACGAGGCGCGAAGCACTGGCGCGCTCATCAAATTGGAATTGCCCCACAGCCCCAACACCACGCCCCGCCGCAGACGGGAGCGAGCGAACACCCCAGCGCGCCTCATCAAAGGCAATGACCAGGCGGGCGGCGGGTTCAGACAGCGTAAAGGCCTGAAATTCCACCGGCGCAGCGGTCTCAATGACGATGCGGGTATAGTCAGAATGCTCACCAAAGCGCACATCGGTAATTTCATCGGCGCTTGCGGTCTGAAAACCGGCAAGCACGGCCAGAAATGCCGAGCAAACAAGTGCGAAAGGCTTCATCGCGCTACCATCCTTACCGGTGTTTTACCGGCTTACCTCCAAGGCCTTCTATAGGGCCTTTAGCGATCACGTTGAGCGTCAATATAGAGCCGACGCCTTGCGATTCGGTTATCAAGGCATTTACGAAACCCTATCACGGTCACAGGTGCTTTTCATCGCCAGATATATGGTGCAATGTGGGTTTGTCGCGACGGGTGCGCCGCTTAACAGCAGCACACATAACCCATTGGCGCGGCAGAAGAATTTAGCCTTGGCTGACGCGCACTGATTTGCTGTGCGCCGGCGCCGCAACAACAGATGTGACTGCGAACGGCCCCTCAGCTTTTTGGCGAAGGCCGTAAACGGTCGGAAATTGGACCCCCATGCGCGCTGCGCACGCGACAGTTATCTCAAAATCGATGAACCGTCCGGCCGCGCGTCCTAACAACCGTCGCGAGCTGAAACCTCGAACGCGTTTCGCGTTTGGGATGGCCCAGCTGCGGCGTGGAGCAAGTATCAATGTCCCGCAAAATGCTGATCGACGCGGCCCACCCGGAGGAAACCCGGGTTGTGGTCGTAGACAACAACCGCGTTGAAGAATTTGATTTCGAGGCGGCCAGCCGCAAGCCTATCCGAGGAAATATCTATCTTGCCAAAGTGACGCGCGTTGAGCCGTCGCTGCAGGCTGCCTTCGTGGAATACGGTGGCAACAAGCATGGCTTCCTCGCCTTCAACGAAATCCACCCTGACTATTATCAGATCCCAACCGCGGACCGCGAAGCCCTGCGCGAGCAGGAAGAAGCGATTGCCGAGGACTCGGGCGACGAGTCCGTTGAAAGCGACGAAGAGGGCGAAGGCCCGAGCGTCGATGAAGACGATCTGATTGATGAGGCCTCCCGGCGCCGGCGCAGTTTCATGCGCAAATACAAGATCCAGGAGGTCATCAAACGCCGCCAGGTCCTGCTGGTCCAAGTGGCCAAGGAAGAGCGCGGCAATAAAGGCGCAGCCCTGACGACTTATTTGTCATTGGCGGGCCGCTATTGCGTCCTGATGCCCAACACCGCGCGCGGGGGTGGCATTTCACGCAAGATCACCAGCGCAACCGACCGCAAGCGCCTGAAATCAGCGGTCTCTGAATTGTCTGTACCGGGCGGTATGGGCCTGATCATCCGCACCGCCGGGGCGTCGCGCACCAAGACAGAGATCAAGCGCGACTATGATTATCTGATCCGCCTGTGGGAGACGATCCGGACCCTGACGCTGGAAAGCAGTGCGCCATCGCTGATTTATGAGGAAGGCAATCTGGTTAAGCGCGTGATCCGCGATCTTTATGACAAGGACATCGATGAAGTCCTTGTCGAAGGCGAACCGGCCTATAAAGAAGCCAAGGCCTTCATGAAGATGCTGATGCCGAGCCACGCCAAAAAGGTTCAGCATTACAAGGACAAGACGCCGCTCTTCCTGCGCCATCAAGTGGAAAGCCAGCTTGAAGCCATCCACTCCCCGACCGCGCAGCTGAAATCCGGGGGCTATATTGTCATCAACCCGACCGAAGCTTTGGTCGCGGTGGATGTGAACTCCGGCAAATCCACTAAGGAACGCAATATCGAGCAGACCGCGCTGCGCACCAATCTGGAGGCGGCTGAAGAAGCGGCCCGGCAGATGCGCCTGCGCGACCTGGCAGGCCTCCTGGTGCTCGACTTCATCGATATGGACGAGAACAAGAATGTTCGCGCCGTTGAAAAGAAGATGAAGGACGCGTTGAAGCGCGACCGCGCCCGTATCCAGGTGGGCCGGATTTCTCAATTCGGCCTTATGGAAATGAGCCGCCAGCGTCGCCGCACCAGCCTTGTGGAAGGCTCTGCCGATGTCTGCCCGCATTGCGAAGGCACCGGCTATATCCGCTCGATCGAATCCAGCGCGCTTGTGGCTCTGCGGACCGCAGAAGAAGAGGGCGTTCGCGGCCGTGCCGCCCATGTGCGCCTGTCCTGCCCGAGCGAGGTGGCGCTCTACCTGCTCAATGAAAAGCGTGAGCACCTGAACGCCATCGAAGCGCGGTATGAGCTGCGTGTCACGGTGCATGCCGACGACACGCTGATGCGCCCCGCCTGCACGTTGGAGCGCCTGGAAACCCGGCGCGAAGCGGCCCGCGCCGAAGCGCTGGCTCAAGAAGAAGCGGCCCCTGTGTCTGCCGGAACCGAAGCGCCGGAACCTGTATCCAGCGCGCCGGACCAGGATGAGCCGAGCGCTGAAGACAGTGCCGGCGAAGAGACTTCGGGCCGCAAGCGCCGCCGCCGTGGGCGTCGCGGAGGCCGCAATCGCCGGCGCCGCGAAGACGGCGGCAATGACGAGGCCGTCTCCACCGAATCCAGTGCCGAAAACGGCACAGACGAAACGGCTGGATCGTCTGAGGACGATGGCGGCGATATTCTGCAAGTGGTGAACCCAACCGGCGGAGAAGGATTCGACACGCCGTCCGAGGACGACGCGGAAACCAAGCCCAAGCGTCGGCGGACACGCCGCCGCAAGAAAGCCGATCCCGAAATGGCCGATCCAGAAGCCGAAGCCGCGCTGGAAAAGGCCGATGAAGGCAGCGCAGACACAGACGCGCAGGCTAGCGTTGAAGCCCCGACAGAGGACGCCGCTCCGGACGCCGAAGACAAGCCCAAACCTAAGCGTCGCCGCCGCAAGAAAGCTGAGCCGGCCGCTGAAGACACAGCTGACGCGACGTCCGAGGGCGAGGCGGAAGCCAAGCCAGCGGCTGCAGACACCGAGGCTGAAGAAAAACCCAAGCCGAAGCGCCGCGTGCGTCGCAAGAAAGCCGAGGCCAAGCCGGAAGACGACGCCAAGGCTGATAAATCTGAAGCCGCAGCGGCCGCGCCAAAGGCAGAGCCCGCGCCCTCTCCTGAGCCGG
>JANQMI010000171.1 GCA_028280165.1 Oceanicaulis sp.
GGGATTCGAACCCACGAGACGGTTGCCCGCCTACACGCGTTCCAGGCGTGCGCCTTCGACCACTCGGCCACCTCACCAGCGCAGGCGCGCGAACCTAGCGAAAGGCCGCGCTCAGTCAAGCTGAACTGACCGCTGGGCTGCGATCGGGGCCCATCTGTCGATTTTAGGCATGAAAACCTTGCGAAACCGACGCTTGCGGACCAAATCAGGGGACGTGGCCGATGCCCGTTTGCACCGGCTAGCCCGACCGTTCGTCCACGCCAGGACCTCTTCAGCTTTGGAGCGCCTTTGCCCATGTTCGACGTGAACAAGATCGTCACCGCCCTTCAGACCAATCCCAACGCCCAGCGCACCGCCATGGCGGGGGGTGGCGGGTTTGCCGCCGGACTGGCGACCTCCATGCTGATGGGAAAGAAAGGGCGCAAGATGATGGGCAAAGCCGCCAAATACGGTGCCGTGGCCGCCCTGGGCGGGCTGGCCTATCACGCCTGGAACAAGCATCAGCAAGGCAAAGCTTCGGGCGATGCTGGCGCTGCGCCCGCCGCCGCGACGCCAGCCGCCGCCGGTTCGGTGCCGCAAGTGCCGGCTGAATACGAAGCTGCGCCGACCAATACCGCGTTTCTGCCCGCGCCGACTGATGAAGCCGCTCAGGATGAGCTCGGCAAATCCTTGGTGCGCGCGATGATTGCGGCGGCCAAGGCTGACGGGAAGATCGACGCCGATGAGAAGAGTGCCATCTTCGAACGTCTGAACGCCATGGATCTTGATGCGGATTCCAAGGCCTTTGTGTTTGATGAGCTTTCAGCGCCACTGGACGTCAATGCCGTTGTGGCCGGGGCTCGGTGCCCTGAAACCGCCGCTGAAATCTACGCGGCCAGCCTTGTCGCCATTGAAGCCGATACCGCGGCCGAGCAGGCCTATTTGCAGATGCTGGCTGCACGGCTGGACCTGGAGCCAGGCCTGGTGGAGGAAATCCATCGTTCCGCTGACGCTCAAACGGTGTAAGCTCATGACATGAGCGCGCCTTCCATACCTGATGACCCTGTCTTCTGCCTGGAAGGGGCCTGTCATTGCGGTGCCGTGCGCTGGACGCTCAAGACCCCGCCTAAACATTTAACCCAGTGCACCTGCTCAATCTGCCGTCGGGTTGGCGCGCTGTGGATTCACGCCGAAGCCGAGCATATCACGCTGGACCATGGACCCGATGCAGTGCACCGCTATGTCCAAGGCGACCGCACGCTGGCCATGGTCAGCTGTAAGACCTGCGGCTGCACCACCCATTGGGAGCCTGAGCCCCAGCAATCCCCCTTCGAAGCGACGGTTCGCATGGCGGTGAATGCCCGCATGGCCGATCCGGACCGCCTTAAGGCCTACCGGGTGCGCACCTTTGATGGGGCAGAGACCTGGGCCTATCTTGACTAGGGCTGCTGGGCTGGGGCCGAAGCCCCCGCCCGAATCTCGCTAAACTCACAGAAATCATAACCGATTTCCAAATCGGTAAGACGCGAGGCCCGTCGCGCGACCATTCCTTGCCCAGCCCGACTGCCAGGCGACCTATCTAAGGTCGGCTTGCGCATGGGTCATTGGAGAAGACCGTCGCGGCTTGGGGTTCAGACCCATCGCAAGCCCTTAAGACTGGAGCCAGGATTTTGACCCAAGCCGCCAGACCTCTACCACCGGTATCCTTGTGGCGGCTTTACGCTTTGCGCCTGATTTATCTTTTGATTTTTCTGGGCCTGAGCAGCTTTGTGTGGGAGCAATTGCTCTTCCAATCCTCCGACTGGCCGCTGATGACCGGGATCGCGAAATCCATGTTTGCCGCGCTCGCCCTACTTTGCCTGCTCGGCCTTCGTTATCCGCTTCAGATGCTGCCGCTCATCTTGTTTGAGACGCTGTGGAAGGCAGTCTGGCTGGTCGTGATCGCCCTCCCCGCGTGGCAAACCGGGCGCTGGGAGGTCGTGGAAACAACGGTCTATGAATGCATTGGCATAATTGTGGTGCTGATCATCCTGCCTTGGGGCTTTGTCTGGGCACGCTATGTGGCACACCCAGGCGACCGGTGGCGGCGGGCCTAGACGAGAAGCTTTTCCAACTCGGCGACGCTGTCTGCCCAGGCGTGGGCCTTGGCTTTGACGGGTGTGCGCGACACCACACCGCCAAATCCGAAGAACTGGTCCGCGCCGCCGCGGGCAAAGGCCTCATAGTCGGTCATCCCATCGCCGACCATGATCGCCCGGCCGACACCCAGCTCGGCCTTCAGATTACCCACCGCCTCAGCCTTGCCGAACGCGCGAGAGGTCGGCCGGTTGCGATCAAAATCAATAACTGCACCCGCCGGATCGAAGACAAAGCTGTTGGCCTGGATGTGTGCGGGATCAAAGCCCAAATCGCCCAGTGCGGGCGCAATGAGATCAACAAAGCCACCGGACACCGCCCGGACATGGATGCCCCGCGCTCGAAGGGAGGTCAGCAGCGGTGCAAAGCCCGGCGTCAGATGAGATCGCAAGATGTGACGGGCCTCTGCCACGCTATCCACGGTCAGGCCTGCGATCGCGATCCGGCGCTCTAGCGATGTGCGAAAGTCGATTTCGCCGGACATCCCCTGATCGGTCAGCTCGCTTAGCGCGCGCGTCCGCTCCGCACCGTCCGGAGCAGCGGACAGCGCCCGCTTCACCGCGAAATCAAGGCTCTCAACACTGAGGAGCGTTGAATCGACATCAAAGGCGACCAGGACAGGCATCGAAGACGGTGTTTCAGCAGATGTTTGAAGCGAGAACCGTTCACTGCAAAACAGGCTATGGGAGTTCCCAAGCCAGAGCAAATTTCTTAGGCTTACACCCCGCTCGACTTCCAAACATCGACGCGAAAATACTCAGAATCCAGTGATCTGATTATTCCCAAAACCAAATTGAATAAGCCGATGCTCAAGAATATTCGACTTCAAACCTCCCCCATACATTATGTAGTTTGGGGTTTAATTTTCATTGGTATGGCTAACAATTTCAACCAGCTCTACAACTACTTCGTGAACTCAGGATACCATAGCCCAATTTCCGCATCAGCATCTCAGGTTTTTTCATCGCACATTGGATGGTTTATAGTCATTCCTATACTATTTTATATTGGTAGATATTTTTATTTTTCAAATTTCAGAAATATAATACTTATATATCTACCTGTAGGCGTGATATTTTCATTATTTCATCTTTTTACATGGGGAATATTGGCTGACTTATTTGCGACGGAGGAAGTTTCATTTTCCCGTCCGCTCGCAGAAAGAATTCAACTCTCCTTTTTTACGAGCTATGCGACCTACTTGGTCCTGACGTTCGCGATCGCGGCAACTCAATTTCAATCCAGACTCGTGAAGGCGGACCTTGAATCGAGCAAGCTTCGCGCAGAACGCGCCGAGATGGAATCACGGATCGCGCGGATTGAAATGGAAACAATTCACGCCAGGCTGCAGCCGCACTTTTTATTCAATGCCATGCATACACTTTCAATCCTTCTTCATAAGGACCAGAAAGCGGCTGAGAAAGCGCTACAACACCTATCCACGTTACTCCGAGCGACGTTGCGCGCCAGCCAGGATCCAACTCACACATTGCAGGATGAGTTGGACTGGCTCGAGGGGTTTCTGGCATTCGAGCGCCTCAGATTTGATCGCGACGTTCGATTTACGGTCGACCTTGAGGCAGGCATCTCGGAAATCTACGCACCCAGCCTCCTGCTGCAGCCCCTCGCAGAAAACGCGCTGAAGCATGCCGCCAAGTCAAAGGACAGCCTCGATATCAAACTCATTGGACGCTGGACCCCGCAGGACCGCGTTCAGCTTTGCGTGATCGATAACGGACGCGGACTTCAAGGCGCTCCAGTGGTCTTCGGCGACGGGCTTCGCCTCGTTCAGGAACGGCTGCAATCTGAATATAGCGCCGCAGGCCAACTCACAGTGTCGGAGTCCCCGTCTGGCGGCGTTGCAGCCTGTGTCGAGTTCCCAGCCAAGCACAGGGCCTCGGCCCCATCCAGCGCCGCAGTGAGCTAGCCTGCGTCCACGCCCACACCGATCGGGCAAGTCACGCCGGTGCCGCCAATCCCGCAATACCCGCCCGGATTCTTGGCCAGATATTGCTGGTGATAGTCTTCAGCGAAATAGAACGGCCCAGCGTCGCGCAACTCCGTGGTAATCTGCCCACGACCCGCCTTGGTCAGGGCCGCCTGGAAACGGTCCTTTGAGGCCAGCGTAGCATCACGTTGGGCGTCTGTGGTCCAGTAGACTGCAGAGCGGTACTGAGTGCCGACATCATTGCCCTGGCGCATGCCTTGGGTCGGATCGTGACCTTCCCAGAAGGCAACCAGAAGATCGTCCACGCTGACAGTCTTGGGGTCAAAAACCACCCGCACCACTTCGGTATGGCCGGTGCGCCCAGAGCAGACTTCCTCATAGGTCGGGTTCGGCGTTAGACCGCCCGCATAGCCCGCTGCGGTGCTCAATACGCCCGGAATCTGCCAGAAGATCCGCTCCACGCCCCAAAAGCACCCCATGGCGAAAACAATCTCTTCAGCGCCCGCAGGCAGGTCGGCCTTCAGCTTTGTGCCGTTTACAAAATGGGTCTCCGCCGTGGGAATGGCTTGAATCCGCCCCGGCAGGGCCTGGTCGGCGGGGATAAGGGTCGATTTGAATTCGGTGTCGCTGCGCAGGCGCATGGGGAGCCTCCACTCAAAAAGGTTGAGCACTTTAGATAGGAACACAGCACCGGTCCTTGTACCAGCAGGCATATTCACTTCGGCGTGAACACCTGTCAGGGATTACAGATAGGGCAATTTCCCGGATCGGCATGGGTGCGCCTGTCCGCACGCGGGCGGCTTTCGCAATAGCCACACGCGCGACAGCTCCAAACCTCTTGGGCAACCCATTCGGTAGCGGTGCCGCACGCTTCGCACGGCAAGCCAGCCTCCACGCCGGTGCGTCCAAAGCCTGGCTGAGTGCAACCGGGGCAGGGCGTTGAAAGGCGAACAGCCAGACTGTCTGCTAGCTTGGACACTTCGCCCATTCGCGTCGGATTGAGATGGGCGCGCATATCGGTTTCAAGGCGTACCGATGCGGTGGCCGTCGTGATCCGCGATGCAAGCGTGCGATGGTCCATAATCGCTTTGGCGGTGACCCGGTCACCGTCGCGCATGATCAGCGCGTGCTCTGGAAAGCCAATCCGCTCCAGAAAGCGATCAAGATCGGCATCAGGCGTCAGATCCAGATGGGCGAAATTGGTCTCAAAACTCGCTCGAGTCGCGACAATCTCGAGATCATCCACCGGCCGCCAGGCCAGCGCTAATTCCTTGGTTTCAGCGAGCATCGGCACGACCCGGCTAGGTCCAAATGCGCCTTCGCTGGCGATCACCCAATCCACCGTCTCGCCAGAATGGACAAACGCCGCCCGTGCTTTCGCACGAGCGGCGTCGAGCATGTCGCCCTTTCGCTCCACCTCCCCAGAGAAAGTCCCGAACCGATCGGTATCGAAGCCCTCCAGAGTATGGATGGTGAAGCCCAGGCCTGTGAGTGGCGGAGCGAAAGCGGCCTGTTTGCCGTGCATCGTCGCAATCAATGCGACCTGACCGGTGAAGTCCGCCTTCGCCTCGCTCAAGTCCTACTGACCCTGGCCGAGGCTATAGCCCGGCTCGCCATCAAACTCGTACAGATGCTCAGTCTTGATGAAGTCCACACCTTCGCGAACCAGACGGGTCATCAGTTCAGCGACGGCCCCACGATTGCCACGGCCTTCAAACATGAAGCGGCAGCGCCAGTGGTCAGTCTTGAAGGTTTCCGGCATGCCGTTCGGCCAAACCTTGGTGCCGCGGTTAGAGATCATGGCGAGTTCCAGAGCGCCTTCGCTTTCTGCCTTCTTCATGATCTCAGCCAGCTCGTCCGGGTTTTGATGCGCCCAATGCACAAAGACATCCACACCGACCAGGTCTTTCTGAGCGGCCGGCAAACGCTTGGCCGCCGGGATGGCCGGTGCGCCGGTGGACTTGTCGTAGTGGGCAGGCTTTAGACGCGTCGGGGTCTGGCCCAGGCGCTCGATGATTGCGTCCGCAAACTCCGACGTCGACACCTTCTTGGCCGACTCGCCTTCGGTGTAGATGTCATAGGTGTGAACACCATCTTCGATGGTCTTCAGCCAGGCATTGTGAACCTTTTCAGCCACATCCGGCTGGCCGATATGGACCATCATCTGAACACCGGCGAGCAAAAGGCCGGTCGGGTTGGCGACATTCTGGCCGGCACGACGCGGAGCCGAACCGTGAATGGCTTCGAACATTGAGCAGTACTCGCCGATGTTGGCCGAGGAGCCGAGGCCTACCGAGCCGGTGATCTCGGCGGCCACGTCGGAGAGGATATCGCCATACAGGTTGGCCATCACGACAACGTCGAACTGGTTCGGGTTGGCCGCCAACTTCGCAGCGCCAATGTCGATGATCCAATGCTCGTTCTCGATCTCCGGATACTCTTTGGCGACCTCATCGAAGATCTTGTGATACAGGCCATCGGTCAGCTTCATGATGTTGTCTTTGGAGAAGCAGGTGACCTTCTTGCGGCCATTGGCCTTCGCGTATTCAAACGCGTAACGGATGATCCGCTCGGTGCCCGGACGAGAGAACAACTTCAGGCACTGAAAGACTTCGTCGGTCTGGCGGTGCTCGATCCCGGCATACAGGTCTTCTTCGTTTTCACGAACAATGACCACGTCCATGCCCGGGTGCTTCGTCGCAATGAAGGGATGCATGGAGGCGCACGGACGCACATTGGCAAACATGCCCAGCGATTTGCGCACCGTCACATTCATCGACTTATAGCCCCCGCCCTGCGGCGTGGTGATCGGGGCCTTGTAGAAAACCTTGGTGCGGCGCAGGGATTCCCAGCTATCCGGCTCAATGCCGGCCGTGTTGCCCTTAAGATAAACCGCTTCACCGATTTCGATGACTTCTTCAGCGATGGCAGCGCCAGCCGCCTTCAGGACGCGCAAAGAGGCGTCCATGATTTCCGGGCCAATTCCGTCGCCATAGGCGACCGTAATCGGGACGGGGGTGCGTTCGGTAGACATGGTTGAATTCTTTCCTCAATCCAGCGTGAGAATATGCACTGTCACCCTGCGTCTGGATCGCGATGGGCGACAATTGGCGGCCTTCTTAAATGAAATTGGCTGGCGGTCCAGCTTGGCGGGTGTGGCTGAATGCCCCGATTGAAAAAATGGGCGATCTCTTCGCCAGCGCAGCAAATTCAGCCTCGCGCTTGCCCTGCTCCAATCGCTGATTACCCTTCAGGGCGATAGCCTTTACCGGGGAGGGGTTTATGCGCTTTGAATGGATGGTCGCAGCCGTGGCGTTAGCCATGCTGGTCAGTGCCTGTGCAGAACGTGATGCGCCACCGCCCACCGCCAATCCGGCAACCGAGCGCATGGTCGCCGAAGGCCGCGTGATCGGTTTCATCGAACCTTCCAACAGCGCGCAGATCTGGCTGGGCCTGCCCTATGCCGCCGCCCCTGAAGGCGATCTGCGCTGGCGCGCGCCGCGCCTTGCGGAAAACTGGATCGGGACGCGAGACGCCCTCACCCATGGCGCACCCTGCCCCCAAATCACCAATGCGCTGAACGCCGAAGCCACGGGTGCCGAACCGGGCGACCTGGTCGGCGCAGAAGACTGCCTATTCATCGACATTTACGCGCCAGCCGGGGCCGGGCCAGAGAATGCCGATCGCCCTGTGATGATGTGGATCCACGGCGGTAGCAATGTCTGGGGCTCAGCCCAGCAATATGATGGCGCTCAACTGGCCACCGATCAGAATGTAGTTGTGGCGGTGGTGCAGTACCGCCTGGGCCCGCTCGGCTTCTTTGCCCATCCGGCACTCGCGGCAGACACACAGATCGAACAAGACGGGGCCGCAAATTTCGCGCTGCTGGACCAGATCGCCGCGCTGCACTGGCTGCGTGACAACGCAGCCCAGTTTGGCGGTGACGCAAGCAATATCACGATTTTCGGCGAAAGCGCCGGTGGCCATAACGTGGTGGGCCTCTTGGCCAGCCCGCTGGCCGAGGACCTTTTCCACCGGGCCGTCATCCAATCGGGGAGCTTTCGAAGCGTGGCGCTGGACGACGCGCAATCGGGATCAGAGTTTGCCGCGATCGAAGCCGCCGAACGCTTTGCCGAGCCCACGGGCACCGCCAGCGCGATCCGGTCTGCTGACCTTCAGGCGGTCTTTGGCGCCTATACCGGCGGCGGAGCCTCGGTAGAGCTGCCAACGATGATTTCAGATGGCGTCACGATCCCGTCAACGCCGCTGGCTGAGGCCTTTGACAGCGTCGAAACCTTCAATGCTGTGCCAATCGTCACCGGCACAACACGCGATGAGATGAAGCTGTTCAACGCCTTTGATCCGGAGCTGTCTTCGCGTCTGTTTGGCGTGATTGTGCGCTCTCGCGATGCGGATTTCTACGATATCACAGCGAGTTATCAGTCCCGCGTCTGGCGCGCCCAAGCCGTGGACGAAGCGGCCAATCGCATGGCAAGGGCGGGTCACGATGACATCTATGCCTATCGCTTTGATTGGGACGAAGGGGGCTCCATGCTGTTTATGGACTTCTCCCATTTGCTGGGTGCCGCCCACGCCATGGAGATCCCCTTCGTCTTCAATCATTTCACCTTTTTTGGCCGATTGGATGCTGCGCTGTTTAACGACGACAACGCCGCAGGCCGCGAAGCGCTGGCCTCCAGCATGGGGGCCTATTGGGCCGAGTTTGCGCGCAGCGGCGATCCGGGCAGCGCAGGCGGCCAGGAGTGGCCCGCATGGCAGGGCGAGGGCGTGTTGATGCGCTTTGATAGCCCTGAGGATGGCGGCGGCGAAATCCTGACCGGCCCAGAGAGCGTGACGCAAATCCTCGCCGATCTGGAAAGTGATCCTAGCCTCAGCTCCGAGCAGCGCTGCATGGTTTATGAGCGCCTCGTGTTCTGGATTGAGGACGGGCCCCCGAGCGCAGGATTTGGGTGTTCTTGAGGCTCCTCCAGCGTCTGACATGTCAACGCCTCGCTTTCGGCACCGGCGCTTGTTCGCGTCGCGACGTGGGGCCGCCGCGCGGCACTCACTGGTGAGGCCCCGATGCGTGTCTCCCCCGCTGGGCAGGGGAGGATACCCGTGTGACCCCAGAGGGATCGACGCATCACCTCGCCGCCTTGCCAAGCCTCAGTGAACAATGTTCACTTCTCCTCAAACGCACCGGAAATTCCGGGCGGGGAGGAATGAGATGGCCAGTAGCGACCTTGATCCGGCCCAAGAGCTTGACGTGCTGATTGTGGGCGCGGGCTTATCGGGGGTCGGCGCAGCCTGGCACCTTCAAGATAAGAGCCCGGACCGCAGCTTTGCGATTCTGGAGGCCCGCGATGACCTGGGAGGCACGTGGGATCTGTTCCGCTATCCCGGCATCCGCTCCGACAGCGACATGTTCACCTTTGGCTATAACTTCCGGCCCTGGGTGGATGGCAAGGTCTTCGCCGACGGTCTAGCGATCCGAAATTATGTGCGCGCCACGGCCGACGAGACAGGGATCACTGGTCGGATCCAGTTTGGCACACGGGTGACCGAAATCAGCTGGAATACTGAAACCGCGCGGTGGACGATTACCGCCCAGCGCGGAGAAGACATCCAAACCTGGACGGCGCGCTTTGTGATGATGTGCTCAGGCTATTACCGGTATGAGGCGGGCTATATGCCCGACTTTGCTGGCATGGCCGACTTCAAAGGGGAGATCATTCACCCCCAGCTTTGGCAAGAAGACTACGATTACTCCGGCAAAAAGATCGTGATCATCGGCTCGGGCGCAACCGCCGTGACGCTGGTTCCGGCCATGGCGGAACAGGCTGAGCATGTCACCATGCTCCAGCGCTCGCCGACCTATATCGCTGCCCGGCCTTCGCGCGATGGCATGGCTGACTTCATGCAGAAAGTCATGCCGACCCGGCTGGCCTATACGTTGACGCGGGTGCGCAATGTACTGACCGGGATGTTTTTCTACAGCCTGGCCAGATGGCAGCCGGCCATGGTGAGAAAGAGCATCCTGAAGGAGGCCAAGAAGGCCCTCGGCGACGACTTTGACGTCGAGACGCATTTTTCCCCGCCCTATAACCCTTGGGATCAGCGCTTTTGCATGGCTCCGGATGGCGATTTCTTTGATGTCCTTAAAGACGGCTCCGCCTCCATCGTCACCGATCAGATCGAGCACTTTGACGAAACCGGCATCATGCTGAAATCCGGCGAGCATCTTGAAGCTGACCTGATCATCCCGGCCACCGGCCTGTCGATGCAGATCGGCGGCG
This sequence comes from Oceanicaulis sp., assembly GCA_028280165.1. Classification (GTDB taxonomy): domain Bacteria; phylum Pseudomonadota; class Alphaproteobacteria; order Caulobacterales; family Maricaulaceae; genus Oceanicaulis. The sequence goes on from JANQMI010000171.1 coordinate 10,360, forward strand.
GCATGGATATCGTGGTCGATGGTAAGACGGTGCACGCGCCTGATCACGTGACCTATCGCGGCATGATGCTGACCGATATCCCCAATGTCGCGCTGGCCTTCGGCTACACCAATGCCAGCTGGACCTTAAAGATCGACCTGACGTGCGAGCGGGTCTGCCGCATGCTCAATCACATGGGCAAGACCGGCGCAGATTATGCGGTGCCCGAGGCCCCCTCGGATCTGGAGACCCAGGACCTCCTGGACTTCTCCTCAGGCTATGTCCAGCGCGCCCTGCCAACCCTGCCACGCCAGGGCACAACCGCGCCGTGGAAGACCTATCAGAACTACATCATGGACATGATCACCATCCGCTACGGCAAGCTGGACGACGGCAGCCTCCGCTTCGGGACCGCCGGAGATCGCGCCCGCATCGCCCGGACAGAAGCGTTTGCGGAGGCGGCGGAATGAGGCGTTGCGCTTCTCTGGATGAGGTTTGCATCAAGCTCGCAAAGCCGTCACCCTGACGAATAAGCCGGTTGGCGGGTGTCTCAAAGAATGCTGTATGCTAACCGCCCACTCGCTCGACACGTGGCATCTCCCATGTTCCGCTGAGCGCGGTTTCACCGGGCAGGTAGAGCCGCGCGGTGAGCTGGAAGGCTTCGGGTGCGACAGGGATGTGATTGAACCGCTCGGCATTTAGATCAGCCGCTCCGATCGTCACGGTCAGCCCGCCATCTGCCTCAAGGACGATATCGTGGTGGCTTAGATAAGCTGGCGTCATTGTATTCATGATGAAACCGTCCGCGTCATAGGCCGTGATCGACCAGAAGGCCTTCACGGGGGGCAGGCTGCCGGGCTCAAAGCGGATCCTGTAATCAAATCGGCCATCAAGCACGCGGCCTTCAGAGTCGATATTGGTCGTGGGATAAATCGCGTCCTCCGGCAGGTTGGCTCCCAAACCGACCATGGCGACGCCTGCTCTAAGCGCATAATCATCGCCGTAATCGCCGACACCTTCGCGCAAGGTGCGCCAGCCCGTCGGGCCATAGGGCCGATTGGCGACACCTTCGGCGAGACGCTCCCGCGCCACATCCAGGCCGCGCTGCCGCGCCCAGAGCGCCATGGGTCCCCAGCCCTGGTGCCTCCCATAACTCAAAACAATGGGCTGAAGCTTGCCGCTATACTCGATCAGCCGTGCAGACTCTGACGCCTTTTCTTGGATTTGAGCGAGATAAGTAAATCGCCAAAACAGCTCCTCCGCGTTCAATGATTCGACGGTCTCTGCTGGCCGCTCACCGAGCCGCGCCCGCGCGCCCCAAGTCGGAGTCTCGCGCAACGCTGGCAGTGAAAAATCGGAAAGCTGGCGACCGGATAGAGAGAATTGGTCTTGTAGGGCGTGCACCGCTTCAAGCTCTTCCCGGTCAGAACTCGTTGCGATTCGGCCCAGGATCCAGGCTGTCCGGCTCTCCACTTTGATATGCATCATACCGGGCAAGGCGGGGCCTTCCCAGTCTGGTCCAGAGATCATCGCGGCACCCGGCCCCGATCCCACCGTGCGCGTGCCTGGCGCTCCGGCGACATCGGTGGTGCCGTCCAACACCTGAAATAGCCAGTATCGATCACCCATCTCCGGCCAACGCAGAACCGCCGGGGCTTCGGTCAGGTCCAGCCAGGCAATTGAATAAAGCGTGTCCAGGTTGGGCCGTACCACCGTGTCATCGCCATAGCGTGGCAGATGACGAATATGGCTGAGGCGATTGATTTCAAAGGCAGGCCGAACGTCCGTCGCAGGAGCCGCCAGCATATTGGCCCGTGTCTGGTCCATCACGAGCATGGGAAAGGCGTAGATATAGGCTTCCCCCGCCTCCTGCCCGAGCTCGCGCAGTGACAGCCCCTGCGGGTTCTGCACGCCAAAAGTCCAGGCACCCATACCGATGAAGCTCACCGCCAGAACACCGATAATCGAGAGCAGTAAACGCTTCATGGAGATGAATGTCGCGCTGCCGGTTGGAGAATTCAACCGACACCAACGGCCACAGGCTCGACATACCCGCTGAATCCGCGCCAAGCTCCAACCCATGGACCGCGACGACTATAAAGACCAGCTCTACCATCTGCAGATCGGCTTGGCGGCGCTGCAGCGCCAGCTCATTGAGGAAGGTCGGCGCTTACTGGTGATCTTCGAGGGCCGCGATAGCGCGGGCAAAGACAGCGCGATCAAGCGCATCGTGGAGCACCAGTCGCCGCGCGAAACCCGTGTCGTGGCGCTGGGCAAACCCACAGAGCGGGACCGCTCCAGCTGGTATTTCCAGCGCTGGGTGCCACATTTACCAGCCGAAGGCGAATTCGTCCTGTTCAACCGCTCCTGGTATAATCGAGCCGGAGTCGAGCGGGTGATGGGCTTCTGTTCAGAGGTGGAGTATGCCCGCTTCCTCGCCGATGTCGGAGCGTTTGAACGCCTGCTGACCGACGACGGGCTGATCATGCTGAAATATTATTTGGATATCTCCAGGGTCGAGCAGGCGACGCGCTTGGAAGACCGGCGGACGAACCCGCTTAAGCAGTGGAAGATCTCGCCGGTTGATGACGTCGCTCTGTCCAAATTTGACGCCTATAGCCAGGCCCGCGACGCGATGCTTGCCTCCACGGGCGAGCCGATACCCTGGCGGGTCGTCAAAGCCGATGACAAGCGCAGCGCCCGGCTGGAGATCATCCGTGATATCCTGGCCAACGTGCCGTCCCATGGGCTTCCTGAGCCTATTGATCCGGCGGATCCAACTATCCTGCGCACGTGGCGCAATGGGGATCGGGGTGAAGATTTTCTGAGCTATTGAGGGCCTTTTGTGGCTCTCCGGATTGCCGCTTCCTCGGTCTCACATCTTTCGTCATTCCCGCGCAGGCGGGAACCCAGGGATCTTGAAGCGCCGTGTTCTATCCGCTCTGGGTCCCCGCCTGCGCGGGAATGACGAAGAGAGAGAATCTCAGGGAGGCGCTACAGGTGTGGTCTACGTCCACCCGTCCGGCAGCTCGGCCTCACCTTCCAGCTCCACCGGCCCCGACAGATGCACGTGCCCATCATCCGCCCAACGCACTGGCAAAATGCCGCCATCGGCTTCGACCAGCGCTTCACGACCGGTAAGGCCCCGCCGGTGCGCCGCAACAAGAGCGGCGGCTGCCCCGGTTCCGCAAGCGAGCGTCAGTCCGGCACCGCGCTCAAACACTTTGAGGCGGACCCTGTCATGGGCGCGCACCTGCGCAAAGCCCACATTCACCCGCTCAGGAAACAACGGGTCATGTTCCACCCGTGGACCGATTTCGGTGACGGGCAGGGCCTCCACATCGTCCACGAAGAACACCGCATGGGGATTGCCCATGGAAACTGCGCCAGGTCCTGACAGCAGACCGCCACCTGGGATTCTAACGGCGAAATCGAGCTTTTGCGTGTCCATTCCGCGGGCCAGCGGGATATCCTGCCACGCCAAACGCGCCGGGCCCAGATCCACTTCAGCCGTATCGCCCTCAAGACGGCGCGCCGCCATTGGGCCCCCAAGGCTTGAGAGGGTGAGGTCGTGGGCATCGCTCTGCTGAAACATCAGCCAGGCTGCGGCTCGGGTCCCATTGCCGCAGGCCCCGACCTCGCCGCCATCGGCATTCCAGACACGCAGGCGCGCATC
>JANQMI010000188.1 GCA_028280165.1 Oceanicaulis sp.
GCGGCGTTTGCAGCGGCGGGCGCAACAGCCGGCTTTGCTATGTATTTCACCCAGGAATTGCTGCTGGGGTTGGGCAGCTCAGGGGCCCTAAACCCTATCACAGCGAGCTGGACCGCGCCGGTGCTCTTTGCGCTGGGCGGGCTTTTCTTCATCGCAGCCACTGAAGATGGATGACCAACGCCGCACCGCGCGATTGCGTCGGCGCGTCTGATCAGTATCTTGCAGGCAATACTGGACGTTTTTAGATCGCCATGGCTCTTCGCACCGCGCTTATTCTGGTCGCTGCCCTCATAGCGGCTCCTTTCGCAACCACTGCCACCTCTGCCCAGCAGGTCGAGGGGATTGCCGCCGTGGTCAATGACCAGCCCATAACCACGCTGGATGTGCGCAATCGCATGCGCCTGATCATCACCTCGGCCGGCGTGCAGCCCGATCAGTCGATGCTGCAGCAGATCCAGGATCAGGCGATCCGTGCACTGATCGAAGAGACGCTGCAGCTCCAACAGGCCACTGAGTTTGAACTCACGGTGGATGAGGCCGAGGTCGATGCCGCATTGCAGGACGCAGCCGCCCGTAACGGATCGACCGTTGAGGAAGTGGCGCGCGACCTTGCCCTGAATGGCATCGATGTCGAGACACTGCGTCAACAAATTCGTGCTGAAATCGCCTGGCAGATCATGGTCAGCGGGCGCTATCGCTCCCGAATTCGTATTTCAGACCAGCAGATCGCCACGGCGCTGGAGCGCCAAGCCGAAGCCGCCTCTCAACCACAATTCAGCCTGGCTGAGATCTTCATTGAAATCCGAGCTGATGGCGGCGAAGAGCGTGCTGGACAGGTCGTTCAGGCCGTCTACCAAGCGCTAAACCAGCAAGCGCCCTTCCCGGAAGTGGCAGCGCAATTCTCCGACGCCCCAAGCGCCGCGCGCGGCGGCTTCACCGGCTGGCAGTCCGAAGCCTCCATTCGCCCACAGGTGCTTGAGATTGTCCGCCAGCTTCAACCAGGTCAGATTTCCAATCCAATCCGTGTGCCTGGTGGATTCCAGATTGTCGCTGTCGTGGACCGCCGCGAAGGTCAGGTGGTTGAACAGCTGGACCTGGTTCAGCTGACCTTGCCGGCATCGCGCGTGAACGACGCCGCGCGTACATCACTCAGCAGCGCTCTTGGCGGGATTGATAGCTGTGACACGGTTCGCGACGCCGTTGGTGGTGTTGAGGGTGTCATCGTCACAGACCTGGCTGATCTCAATGCCTCGGCCCTCATCCCACAAATCCGTGACGCGCTGGCAGGCATCGAGCCTGTGGCGGCAACTCAGGTTTTGGAAACCGCTGCGGGCCTACAGGCCTTCGTGGTCTGTAACCGTGAATTGACTGGCCCTGGTGTTCCAACCGCAAGCGAAGTGGAAAACCAGCTGATTAATCAGCAGCTCTCGCTTCTGGCGCGCCGTTGGCTGCGCGACCTGCGCCGCGACGCGACCGTCGAGATCCGGTGAACACAGCGCCGCGTGCCACCACGCCCCTTGCCCTGACTCTGGGTGACCCTGACGGTATTGGTCCGGAAATCAGCCTGAAAGCCTGGCAGCACCATCGCGACACGGATGCCTGTTATGTGCTGCTCGCCGACCCAGACCGGATCGTGCCCGTTGCAGACGCCTTAAGCCTTCCGCGCCCCATCGTCATTGAGCATCCTGAAGAGGCCGCGACGGCCTTTGCGAGGGGATTGCCCACTTTGGCGCTCGCCGCTGCGTCAAGCTCTGCAAATGCAGCCCTGTCCTCGATTGAGGCGGCCGTTGGCGCGGCACTGGATGGGACGGTCAGCGGTGTGGTGACGAATCCGATCTCCAAATCGGTCCTCTACAAAGCCGGCTTTCAGTTTCCGGGACACACCGAGTATCTGGCCCATTTAAGCGCAAATGCAACATTCAGGGGGGCAAAAGGCCCCGTCATGATGCTCAGCGGCGGCGGCCTGCGATGCGCCTTGGTGACGATTCACCAGCCCCTCCGCAAAGCTATTGACGCCCTCACAGTCGATCGTATCCGGCACACCGCCACAGTCACGGCAGAGGCGTTGGAACGCGATTTCGCCATCCGACGGCCGCGTCTTGCAGTGGCTGGGTTGAACCCGCATGCGGGCGAAGGTGGCGCGCTTGGTCAGGAGGAAATCCAGATCGTCGAACCGGCCATCGAAGCCCTGCGCATGGCGGGCCTGGATGTCATTGGCCCTATGCCCCCAGACACCATGTTCCACGCCGAAGCGCGCGCGCACTATGACGCCGCGATCTGCCTCTATCACGATCAGGGCCTGATCCCGGTCAAGACATTGGACTTCCACCGCGGTGTGAACGTCACGCTGGGCTTGCCGATGATCCGGACGTCACCAGACCACGGCACAGCCTTCGGCATTGCTGGCCAGGGCCTTGCACGGCCCGACAGCTTGATTGCTGCGATAGAGCTTGGTGCCCAACTGTCTGTGAACCGGGCGCGGGCGTCATGAGCGTTGATGCCCTGCCCCCATTGCGCGATGTGATCGCACATCATGGCCTGAGAGCCGACAAGCGCTTTGGCCAGCATTTCCTGATGGATCTGAACCTGACCGCGAAGATTGCCCGATTGTGCGGAGATATGAGCGAATCCAGCGTCTTCGAAGTTGGCCCAGGTCCAGGCGGCCTGACCCGCGCCCTGCTGTCAGAAGGAGCCGGCGAAGTCATTGCTGTAGAAAAAGATTCGAGGTTTCTACCCGCCCTCGCCGACATCATCGCAGCATCGGGCGACACACTGTCCGTGGTGGAAGCCGACGCGCTAAAACTGGATGAGACGAGCATCGAGACGCGCTTTGAATCGCGCATGCTGGCCTCCAATCTGCCGTACAATATTGGGACGGCCTTGCTGATCAAATGGCTGACCGTTGAGCCCGTTTGGTGGTCGCGTCTGGTGTTGATGTTTCAAAAGGAAGTGGCCGAGCGTGTTGTCGCCCGCGTCGGCGATCCGCAATACGGGCGCCTGGCCATCCTGACGGCCGCAGCCGCTAACCCGCGCTATGCCTTCACCCTTCCGGCGCGCGCTTTCACGCCGCCGCCAAAGGTGGATTCTGCGGTTGTGGTCATCGATCCTCTGCCTGCAGACCAGCGCTTTGGTGATCTGGAGGCCCTGTCTG
>JANQMI010000008.1 GCA_028280165.1 Oceanicaulis sp.
GTGACCGCCAATATCGCCGGCGTGCCCGCGATTTCCGTTCCCGCCGGGCTGGATGCCCAGGGCCTGCCCTTGGGCCTGCAGGTGATCGCGCCGGCGCTCGATGAGGCGACGATGTTTACCGTTGCGGGCGCTCTGGAAGAGGCCGCAGGCTTCACCGCCAAGCCGGAGAAATGGTGGGGCTAGCGGCCTGCGTCCTTCGAGACTTTTGCGTGAGCCTTGAAGTACCCTAACGGCTAAAACGCCCCGCCGCGCCCTTCGCCGTCGGTAAAGCGCGATGCGCCGGCCAGCGTTTCACCGCTTTTCAGCGTGTTGAGGCCGCGCAGGGTTTCCTCGACGAGCGCGTCGGCCTCGGACAACCCCATCGCGCCATAGGCGCTGGCTCGGTCATTGCGCAGGCAGGTCTGAGGGAAGGCCGCGATCTGATGGGCCAGGGCTTTGGCGGTCTCAAGCGCCTCGCCATCGGCGCACACCCGGTTGGCAAGACCGAAGGACAAGGCTTCATCCGCGTCCACAGGCCGGCCGGTGAGGATCATATCCATGGCCCGGCTCATGCCGATCAGGCGGGGTAGGCGCACCGTGCCCCCGTCGATCAGCGGCACGCCGAACCGGCGGCAATACACGCCGAAGGTGGCGCTTTGGGCGGCGATCCGCATATCACACCACAGGGCGAGCTCCAGCCCACCGGCGACCGCGTGGCCTTCAACCGCGGCGATGACCGGTTTGGTCAGGGCCATGCGCGTTGGCCCCATGGGGCCGTCGCCATCCTGCTCCACCCGATTGGCCTGTCCGTCTGCAATGGCTTTCAGGTCAGCCCCGGCACAGAATTGGCCCCCAGCACCGGTGAGAATGGCCACAGAAAGCTCATCGTCCCGATCAAAGGCGCGAAAAGCGTCCGCAAGCGCGTCCGCCGTCGCGCGATCGACGGCATTGCGGCGGTCTGGTCGGTTCAGGGTGATGATGCAAAAGGGGCCGTCGGTTTCGGTGATCAGGGTCATGGGGGGCTCCAGGGGGAAGGGTCTCAACAGCTTTACAGGTCTTGCCGTTTTTATCCCTCCCCCTTGTGGGGAGGGTGGGCAAGCCGGAGGCTTGGTCGGGTGGGGGCCTTTCAACGAGCGCCTCTGCTTAGTGATCTCCACCCCACCCGTCAGCTTCGCTGACACCCTCCCCATCAAGGGGAGGGACGAGCCGGTGCATTAAACTGTGGCCTCAAACGCCGTCTTGATCCATTGGGCGCAGCCTGCGGGGTCTTCCAGGCAGACCAGGTGACCACTGCCCGCGACGGTCTCGACCCGTGCACCCTGGCGCGCCAAGCTAGAGGCATACATGGCCACCGAACCGTGCTGGGATTTTAGAAGTTGGATGCGCGGTGCCACGTGCCGTCCAGCCTTGGGCAGATCGTGTGCATGGGCTTCGAAATTCGCCGCTTCCCACTCCGGATCGCAGGCCAGGTGTACGCCGTCGGGCGCGTCGCGCAGCCCGTCTTCCAGATAGTCTTCCAACACGCCGGAGGCCCATCGATTAAACGGGGCTTTAGTTTGGTATCGCATCAACGTGGCCTGCCGGTCTGGCCAATGCCGGGTGCGTCGGCGGGCCTGTTTGGCAATTGGAACCCGATCGGCCAGGAGCGGACGCAAAGGCGAGCGGAAGATGCGATACCCCATGCTTGGCAGCATGGCGGGGTCGATCAAGGCGAGCGGCAGCGGGGTGTCCAGCTGGCTGGCGGCCAGCACCCAGCTGGTTCCCCCCATGGAGTGACCCACCGCGAAGTCAGCCGGCCGGTCGAGCGCTGTGTTCAGCGCCACAAGGTCCCTGGCATAAATATCCCAGCTGCGGTGGGTGGCAGGGTTTGCGTGAAGGGTCGACCGGCCATGGCCGCGCAAGTCGGGCGCGATAATGTCGAACCTGTCGGCAAGCTGCCCCAGCATCTGCGTGTAGGCGGAGGCACAAAATCCGTTGGCATGGGCGAAGATCAGCCGTGGCGCGCCGGGATTGGGCCAGCTCAGCAGAGCCATCTCGCCATCCTGGAAAGACAGCGTTTGACGGTCAGGCTTGGGCAACGGCGTTGTGAGCATAGGTCACAAACTGGCGAGATTTGCAGAATGAGCAAGCATCAAGGCTGGTCCCAGTGCAGTCTGGCTCCACTTCATGGGGCCAATGCCTGTCGACGGAGCTGAAGATGCGCTTCCTTATTGCCTTTCTAACCCTGGTTTTTACGGCCCCCACCCAGGGGCAGGACGTGGATCTGCACACGCCCTGGGACGCTTTGCTATCGCGCTATCTGACCGATCACCCGGACGGAGTAGCCCGCTTCGATTACGCGGCGCTGCGCGCGTCCGCCCAGGATAGCGCTGCTTTAGAGGCCTATATTGCCGCGCTGGAAGCGGCTCGGCCCTCCACAATGGGAGAGGATGAGGCCTTCGCCTATTGGGCCAATTTGTACAATGCGGTGACGGTCCGTCTCATTGTGGATGAAGCGCCGGAGCGTTCGATCCGTCAAATTCGCCCTCGGCCCTGGTCGATCGGCCCGTGGGGAGTCGACCGCGTTACCGTCGAGGGCGAAGCGCTGTCGCTGGACAATATCGAGCACGACATCATGCGACCGCGTTATGAAGCCGCGCTGGTCCACTATGCGGTCAATTGCGCGTCCATCGGCTGTCCGAATCTCAAACCGACAGCCTGGCGTGCGGATACGCTTCACGCCGATCTGGAGGCTGGTGCGCGGGCTTATATCAACCATCCGCGCGGGGTCACCATGACCGAGCGAGGCCTTGAGGTTTCACGCATCTATCGCTGGTTCCGCGTTGATTTTGGTGACAGCGAAGAGGGCGTCATTGCCCATATTCTTCAATATGCGGAGCCTGAGCTGGCGGCCGCCATCGAAGCGAACCCGAATATTGTTGGCCATGAGTATGACTGGGCGCTCAACCAGCCCTAGGGCTCGCGTCTGATTGGACACAAGAGGATTGATCCCTATCCTCAACCCCATGGTCTGGCGTTGGGCACTTGTCGGCGTTGCAACTCTGAGCCTTGCTGCTTGCGCACGCAGTGAGCCGGAGCCTGAACCCATTGATCCATCAGTTGAGCTCGCAGCGGCCCTGGACGCCGGGCGTTTGATCGTGCTGACGGCTGAGGGACCCACCAGTCATTTCATCGACGAAGATGGATCCGTCGCCGGCTATGAAGTCGAGCTGGCCAGAGCGTTCGCGACCCATCAGGGCCTGGCCGTTGAGTTTGATGTGCGGGAGAATTTGCAGGCCGTCCTGGAGGCCATCGAAGCGGGGGAGGGTCACATCGCCGCCGCCGGCATTACGGTGACCCATCCTCGCTCTGAGCGCCTGGTCTTCGGGCCCGCCTATAAAACCGTCACCGAACAGGTGGTGTGCCGCCGCGCCGGCGTCCGGGTCAGGGGGCCCAGTGATTTAGCTGAGGTCTCGCTCTCGGTGGTGGCCGGCTCCAGCTATGCGGAAACGCTCAGTGCCTTGGCACCATCGGTGGACGCTCTGGCGTTTGAGGAGATTGAAGCGCCTTCGGCCATGCCGCTGCTACGCCAGGTGCAGGAGGAAGCGCTCGATTGCACGGTGGCCGATAGCAATCTGATCGCCCATGCCCGCTTGCAATTTCCAGAGCTTTTAACCCCCCTAACCGTCTCTGAGGAGCGCAGCCATGCCTGGGTGGTTGCCGCTCAAGCGCCGCAACTCATCGCGCCGTTGGAAGCCTGGTTCAGCGCTGCGCACAATGAGGGCGTCTTGGAAGCGCTTGATGAGCGCTGGTACGGCTATACGCGGCGATTTGACTATGTGGACGTGGCCCGCTTCGTACGACGCCTGGACGCGCGTTTGCCCCAGCTGCGCCCCCATTTCGAGGCCGCGGCGATTGAAACCGGCATTGATTGGCGGTGGTTGGCCGCGCAGGCTTATCAGGAATCCCATTGGGATCCTGATGCGGTGAGCGCCACGGGGGTGCGCGGTATCATGATGCTGACCTTGCCCACTGCGCGCGAGGTTGGCGTGGACGACCGCACCGATCCGGCGCAATCCATCGAAGGGGGCGCGACCTATCTGCGCCGTCTGTTTGATCGGATGCCCGATAGCGTCGATGGCCAGGATCAATTGTTCAAGGCGTTTGCCGCTTACAATGTGGGCATGGGCCATATGTATGATGCGCGCCGCCTGGCCCGCCGGCAGGGGCTCGACCCTGATGCCTGGCCGTCATTGCGCCAAACCCTGCCCTTGTTGAGCGAGCGCGAATACTACACCACCGTGCGTCACGGCTATGCCCGCGGCCACGAGCCGGTGCAATATGTGAGAAACATCCGGCGATACAGAGCCTTGCTGGATCTGCATCTGGAAGATCCCGGCCCGCTGGCCGCTCGGATTGATCCAACGCTGGATCGCGCGATCGCGGACATGGATGGCTAACCCGCCGTGCCCTGACAAAATATCGTCAGTATACGCACATAAAAATTGTGTCCTTTCGCGCACACTTTGGCGTTGAGTGCGGTGCAGCATTCACAAAATGCTTTTGATCGCGTCGTTAATCCTTAACAGAGGAATATCTCTGCGCGAGCGCAGGCGATACTGCAGCATTTACGCCTATTCCACGCCCCGAAGGACATCCTGCCGTGACCCAATTTCGTTCCTCCTTTTCGATACTCGCTGCCACGTCGGTCAGCGCGATTGCCCTCACTGCCGCGCTGGCTCCGGCGCAGGCCCAAGAAACGGCCCAAGAGGCCCGCGTCGACACGATTTTCGTGACGACGAACCGCCGTGAAGAAAACATTCAGGACGTCGCTGCGTCCGTGACGTCTTTGCCGACAGAAAGCTTCAATGCCATCACCGAAGGCGGTGCGGACATTCTGTCTCTGGCAGCCCGCGTTCCAAGCCTCTATGCCGAAAGTTCCAACGGACGCGTGGCTCCGCGCTTCTATATTCGCGGCCTGGGCAATACCGACTTTGACCTGGCAGCCTCGCAGCCGGTGTCCATTGTGATCGACGACATCGTCCAGGAAAACGTCATCCTGAAAAGCTTCCCGCTCTTCGACCTTGAGCGTGTGGAAGTCTCCCGCGGACCGCAGGGCACCCTGTTTGGCCGGAACACCACCGCCGGCATCGTGAAGTTCGATTCTGTGCGCCCCGGCGATGAGCAGGATGGCTATGCCAGCATCACCTTTGGATCGCTCGGGACCGTCAATGCGCAAGGCGCGATCAATGCGCCACTCGCCGATACGCTGAATGCGCGCATCTCGTTGTTCACCCAGAACCGTGAGGACTGGATCGACAATGCCTTCTTGGGCACCAATGACGCCTTGGGCGGGTTTAACGAGATTGCGGGTCGCGCGCAGTTTCTGTGGGAGCCCAATGAGAGCTTCGATGCCCTGTTGAACCTTCATGGTCGCACGTTTGAAGGCACGTCAGCCTTGTTCCGGGCCAATATCCTAACCACCGGATCGAACAGCCTGAACTCTAATTTTGACCGCGACACGGTGTTTTTCGATTCCACCTTCAATAATCCGCAAGAGTATGACAGCTGGGGCTCCAGCCTGACGGCGAATGTCTATCGTGACGGCTTCACCTTCACCTCCATCACCGGCTTTGAGCAGGCGGACGGCTTTAGCCTGGGCGATATCGATGGCGGCAATCTGACCGGTCCTGGCTTTATCCCATTCCCGTCTGAAACCCAGGACGGCATTGATACGCTGGAGCAGTTCACTCAAGAATTCCGCCTTGCGTCTGATACGGCGAACGCGACGAGCTGGCAGGTGGGGGCCTATTTCTTCACCTCTGACTTTGAGATCACCACGCTTGGACCAAACGGCGGATTCCCGCCGCCAACCACGGTGCGCCACCGCAATGATTTGTGGTCGATCTTCGGTCAGGCCAGCCACCAGGTGAACGCGCAGTTCCAACTGTCAGGGGGCCTTCGCTACACCAGTGACGAGAAGGACCTTCAGGTGCCCCAATCGGTCATCCCGCAGGCCGACGTGAATGTGTCCGACGAGCAGGTGAGCTGGGATGTGTCCGCGCTCTACGACGTGAATGACGACGTTTCACTGTTTGCGCGTGTGGCCCGCGGCTTCCGTGGCCCAACCATTCAAGCCCGCGACGTGGCCTTCTTCGGCTCGCCTTCGGTGGCGGATAGCGAAACCGTGCTGTCCTGGGAAGCCGGCTTTAAATCCGAGCCGCTGGGCGGTCGGGCGCGCGTGAACGGCACTGCCTTCTACTACACGGTCGAAGACCTGCAGCTTTCGGCTGTGGGGGGCGCAGGCAATCTGGTTCAGCTGGTCAATGCCGAAGAGGGTGTTGGCTATGGTGTGGAACTGGACGCTGAATTCCTCGTGACGGACAATTTCCTAGTGACCGCGGGCTTCAGCTGGAATGAGACCGAGCTTCAGGATCCCAATCTGGAAGTTGCGCCGTGCGGCTCTGGCCAGTGCACCCCGCTGGACCCGGATGCGGACAATGACGGCTTTGTGGAAGTGGACGGCAACCCCTTCCCACAGGCTCCGGACTATATCCTCAGCCTGACCGCGCGTTATGCCATCCCGGCGGCCAGTGGCGGGGAATGGTTCGTCTTCACCGACTGGTTCTGGCAAGGCCGCACCAATCTCTTCCTCTACGAATCCGAAGAGTTCTTCTCCGACGGCAATTTCGAAGGCGGTCTGCGCGCCGGGTATGCTGGCAACCGCAATGGCCGCGACTGGGAAGCCGCGCTCTTTGTGCGCAATATCACTGATGAGGAAAACCTCGCCGGCGGTATCGACTTCAACAATAATACCGGCTTCGTCAACGACCCTCGGGTCTGGGGTGTGAGCCTGCGCACCGACTTAAACTAGGTCGTCGCGCAATCCTGCCTTACAGCGCCGGTCCTGAGCCATCAGGGCCGGCGTTTTTGCTCTAGCGTGCTGGCAGGTGCGGTCCTTGACCTCAAGCCTCCAGTCAGACTAGCTGATCACCGCCAAGCAATGAGAGCGTGCGCCATGATCCATAAGGCCGAGAAAATCGTCATCATCACCGAGAAGGTGATCCTGGAAGGGGTTGTGGAGATCATCAATGAAGCCGGTGCCACCGGCTACACCGTGGTCAATGCAGGCGGGAAGGGCAGCCGGGGTATCCGCACGCAGAGCCGGGCTCAAGTTGTCGATGCCTTGCGCAATGTGAAGATCGAAGTGATCTGCAGCTCGCTTGAGCAGGCCGAGGAGATCGCCGAAAAGGTCTCCGCGAAATACTTCAAGAATTATTCCGGTATTACCTATCTGGAGGAGGTTCAAATTCTCCGGCCCGGTAAGTTTTCGCCGAAATAGGCCGCGCGCCGCGACGCTAAATCCCAAACACCACCTGCGCCAGCGTCATATAAAGCGGAATGCCGATGGCGATCGCCACGGGCGTGCCGATACTGGTCGATGAGCCGATATAGGCTGAGGGGTTGGCGCTGGGGATTCCAGCGCGCAGGGTCGGCGGACCGGAAATGTCCGAGCTCGATCCCGCCATCACCGCCAGGATGATCACACCACCGGGAGAGAAGCCGGTCAGGACGTGGGCGATATAGCCCAGCCCGAAGGCGATCAGGCCGTGGGTGAGCGGGGCAGCAATCGCGTAGACCAGATACCAGTGCGCCACGCCCGCCAGCTCGCGCAGGCGCGAATAGGCCTCCATGCCCATAATCAACATGATGATCGACAGGAGGCCGCGGAAGAGTGGATCGTAGAAGCTTTCAAAGACCGGGTCAGGGCGGGTCAGAAGGCCGAGCGCCATACCCAGCAGGAGCGCACTGAGGGCCGAGCCCCGAAGGCTGTCCTTGACGATCGGCCAAAGCTTGACCTGGGTGTCGTCCCCATCTTTCTGCTTGGCGAAATGGATGTTGGCCAGAACGATGGCGAGGACCAGGGCTGGGATATCCATGAAGGGGTAAAGGGCTGGGGCCCAGGCCTCATAGACGATCCCGCCTTCATCCATCAGCACCATTGCGGCAGCCAATGTAGAGGCGCTGACTGCGCCAAACAGGCCGGCGGTGGCAATCCCATCTTCGGTCTTCACATTCGGCAGATAGGACAGGCTATAGCGCCCAATCACGACTGCCGCCAAACCAACAACGACGGCAATGACGGCCGGCAGCAGCATGGCGGTCAGCTCGGCTTCACGTAGCTCCAGGCCCGCCTTCATGCCAATCCGCATCAACAGCACAAAGACCGCGAATTTATAGATCGCGTCGGGGATGGTCAGATTGCTTCGAAAGGCGGCAATGACCATGCCGCCAATCAGGAAGGCGAGGGCAGGCGACTGAAATTGCGAGACAAATCGTCCAAGGAAGTCCAGTACAACGTCCATGAAAATCTGTCCCGGCTGTGATTTAGAGCGGTGTCAAATCCCAGACATAGGTGAAACTTGTCAATGCGCCAGCCGCAATTGCCAGAATGGCGAAGCCTAAAAGCGTACCGATCCGGATGCGCTCACCGGACAAAAACGCCCGGATCAGGAAGCCAAGACTGATCACACCGAACACACCGCATAGCTGAACCAGCCACATGCCCGCCCCTGCAGGAGCGGCGAGACCAGCCAGAACTGCGATCTGAGAGATCTGGCTGGCGGCATATCCGCCATAGCCGATCATGCCAAAGCCGGCCAAGCCGGTGATGGCGGCCAACCATCCGGTCAGGCGCGCACCGCCCGTATCGGCCCCGATAACGCTGACCGGGGTGCGGTCGATAATGCGGCCGAAGAAACCCAGTGGGATCATGATGGCGCCAATCAGAAGCGGGAAAAGCGCACCCACGAGCCAGGCCCCTGGCCCCACAAAGCTCTCCGGCGCTCCAGCAACCAGGCCGGCGGCAATGAAGGGAGCCTGCGTCTGTTTCAGGTTTTCATAGACGGGGCGCGGTTCACCCTCTTCCAGGCAGCTGGCGTCTAGCGCGTCCACATCCGGGGTGTCGAAGAAGGCGGTCATGACGGGTCCGGCGCACTCCGGCATGGAGCGGGTCGGGCCGTGTCCGGCGTAGGGCGTGATAATCAAGCGCGAGCCAGGCATGGCCTCGTGAATATATTCGGCCAGCCAGGGCGGCGTCACAGGGTCCCAGGCACCATTGACGATGAGGGTGGGGACATCGGTCTGGACCAAGCCGTAGTCGGCCCGGTCACGCGGAGCCAGGCCCTCGTCAGCACAGACCTGAGCGGTGTAGGCCTGCCCAGCCTGCGTGCCCAAAATGCCGTCCCACCGGCCCAACGGGGTTTTGGTATAGGCGTCC
Organism: Oceanicaulis sp.; assembly: GCA_028280165.1. Taxonomy (GTDB): domain Bacteria; phylum Pseudomonadota; class Alphaproteobacteria; order Caulobacterales; family Maricaulaceae; genus Oceanicaulis. The sequence goes on from JANQMI010000008.1 coordinate 9,239, forward strand.
AGCGCTTCCTGGACATAGCCATCATTACACCGAATGGCACTGCTCATACCTTGGAAGACAAGGCTCGCTTCGTCATCAGGGGCGGCGAGGACTGATTCCAATCCGGCGATGATCACCGGGTCACGGGTCTCAGCAAAGTTGGCGACCGCTTGAATCACGGACGGCACGGCCGGGTGCTCGCTTTGCTCATAGGCCATGGAGAAGGGAAAGAAGGCGGCGATCGCGGGCGGCACCCATTGTTGGCCGCCTGGAAAAGCTTCGCTTTCGTCAATCTGAAGGATGACCGGGTCGTCGCTCAACGATTCAATGGCGCTGTAGAGACGCGCTTCCAGATCCTCGCACATGGGTCCGGTGTCACAGGTGCTCGCGAAATTCGTAACGACCTGAGTAAAGATGCGTCCATAGTCGAAAAGGCCATTGAGATCATTGGGAACAATCGCATCGATGACCATGGCGCGCGTTCCCTCAGGGTCGACGCGTAGCACCATCTGACCCAGGTGAGACCCGTATGAAATTCCCCATACATTCCATTGTTCAAAGCCAAGAGCTTCACGCAGCACTTTAACGTCGTGCGCGTTCTCAACGGTGTTGTATCCGGACAGATCGATGCCTTGAGCGGCGGCTTGCTGGAAGCAGAGACGCATCCGGTCAGCGCCGGCGATCTGCATGGCCTCCATGGAGGTGATATCGCCGCCGAGGCCGGGGTCGACATTGCCGTAGAGTTCGCAGAATTCGCCACTGGCCCCAATCCCGCGCTGTTCGAGGATGTAAAGATCACGGTGCTCGGCAACATCATGATCTTTTAGGCGTTCCACATATGTGTTCACGCCCACGCCTGGACCGCCGGTGAGGTAAATCACAGGGTCGTCACGATAAGTGCTTTCATCCTCGCCCCAGGCGGCGATCTTCACATAATGAAGCTGGATGAGACGGCTGTCCGCGACCTCGCGATTCTCTGGCACGGTAATCAGACCGCAGCTGACTTCGCCAGGCTCATACTCGATCGTGCCGCGAAAAGGGCAGACAAGGGGCGTTGGGTTGGGATCAACCTCGCGCAATATCGGTACGTCGAGCGCCGGGGCATCTACAGTGACGGCTTCATCCGGCTCTTGAAGCGACGCGCTGGAAGACAGCGCTGTGGCCGCGAGGATGCTGGTCCAGATAGCCATGATGAATGTCCCCCTGATCAATTAGGATTAATCTGGGCGGGGAATGAGGCTGGGGTCAAGATCAGGGTGTGATGGTTGTCTGATAGAGACGGACCATCAGTCCACCATGGTCCACAGGCGGCCCGGCCTCCAAGCGTAAGCCTGTGGCTTTCGCCAGCGCCGGAGCACTGGTCACGATGCCAACGCGCCACCCTTTAAAGTCGGCTTTCAGGCGTTGGCCCAGCGTGCGGTACACGGCGCGCAATGCGCCCTGATTGGAGATACGCGCGCCATAGGGTGGGTTGACGATGACCAGGCCGGGCGGCCCTTCAGGGGCTTTCAGCTCAGCGACGGCGCGGCGCGTAATTTCAATCCTGTCGACGAGCCCTGCGCGTTCAACATTGGCGAGGGCGGCTTTAACGGCACCGGGGTCGCGGTCAAAGCCAAAGCATCGGGCCTCAAGGGAAGGCTCCGCCGGTTCGCGGGTATTGCGCAACGCCGCCCGGCTGGCCGCATCGAACGAGGGCAAAGCCTCGAACGCGAAGGGGCGTGAGCGCCCTGGAGCCAGACCTGCTGCCATTTCAGCGGCCTCAATCAGAAAGGTGCCAGACCCACACATGGGATCAACCACCGGTTCGGTGCCGTCAAAGCCGCAGGCGCGCAGAAACAAGCTCGCAAGAGTTTCGCGGATTGGCGCTTTGGCCACAGCCGGTTTGTGTCCGCGCTTGAACAAGGGCTCGCCTGACGTGTCGAGGCTGATCGTGCAATGGTCGTGGTCGAGCCGGACCTGAAGCTTGAGTTCGGCCTTTGGGCTGACGGGCGGTCCGGCGACTGCGGAAATGGCCTTCGCGACGCGCTCGGCGGCAGCCCCGGAGTGGTAGATTTTCGATTTACGGCATACCGCATCCACTCGCACCGGTGTCTGAGCGCCGAGCCAATCGCCCCAAGCGATGGCCTTGGCGCGCTTGTCGAGTTGAGACAGATGTTTGGCGTGAAATTCAGCAATGCGCACGAGGACGCGCGTTGCGCCGCGCAGCCTTAAATTCGCGCGCCAAATGTCTGGCCACCCGCCCTTGGCTTCTACCCCGCCACTCAGGGCTTTAACGCCATTGAAGCCGAGCGAACGGCTCTCAGCAGCCAGCTGAGGCTCCAATCCCGGTGGGCAAACAAAGAAGAGGGTGAGCGAAGACATACCTGCGTCTTAGCAGATCACTGCGCTTGTGACCGCGCGGCCTGCAGTGAAAAGCCCCGCCCTTCATTGTGGAAGGACGGGGCTTAATCGCCTGCAATCGGGGGGAGTGTTGCGGGCGGGGTCAGGTGTCGGCCGCAGCCGACCAGATCTGATAGGTAATGTCTTGGACCGTAGCATCGCGACGAACCTCGCCGACGACCGCGCCGTCATCCAAGTCGATGAGCAGCAGCATGCCGGTGCGGACGCGAGATCCAAAATGGTTGCGAACGGCGGTTTCGATCACTGAATTATTGGCTTGGGCAAAGTAGGCGTCGTCGTCACGCGCAGTGTAGTCCAAGCGCATGAATTCCACGCCTTCAAAGCTGGTTTCGGCGCGGGCCTCTTCAACTTTCGGTTCAAGCACCCGGCAGCTCGCGCACCAGTCTGCATAGCTCAGGACCGCCGCCAGGCGCGCGTCATCCTGCGCAGAGGCCGTGACGGGCGCGGCGATAAAAGCCAGGGCAACGAGAGCGAGTTTAACCAGGGGCATCAAGGTCTCCGCGAAAGGTTTTCCAAATTCGTCCAAGTCATAACAGACACGGCGATCACGCTCGCTCACGCTTGTGTCATCTCAGATCACACATCGACGATCGTCTTAGGCGACGAAATGTCCGCTGACAGAAGCCCACAATTTGAGTAAGGAATAATAGCCATATAAAAAGTAAGGCTAATTGGGCGGGAGGGTCCGATGCGTATTCTGCTTATCCATCCCAACTATCACTCCGGTGGTGCAGAAATCGCCGGGAGCTGGCCGCCCGCCTGGGTCGCTTATCTGTCTGGACCGCTGAAGAAGAACGGATACACCGATATCCACTTCATCGATGCGATGACCCATGACCTGTCCGATGACGCGTTGCGGGCGAAGATGGAGGACTTGAAGCCCGATATCGTCGGAACCACCGCGATTACACCCTCCATCTACAAGGCGGAGGAGGTGCTGCGCATCGCCTCCGAAGTCGTGCCCGACGCGGTGCGTGTGCTCGGCGGCATCCACGCAACCTTCATGTACAAGCAGGTCCTGTCCGAGGCTCCTTGGATTGATGTCATCGTGCGTGGAGAGGGCGAGGAGATCTTCCTCAATCTTGTGAGCGCGATCCACGACAAGACCTGGCCGAAATGCCAATACGATATCGAGGGCCTGGCGTTCCGCGATGCAGAGCAGATCGTCGCCACCAAAGCCGCACCCACCATCAAAGACCTTGATAGTCTGGAGCCGGACTGGTCGCTTCTGGAATGGGATAAATACATCTATGTGCCGCTCGGCGTAAAAGTGGCGATCCCCAACATGGCGCGCGGGTGCCCCTTCACCTGCAGCTTCTGCAGCCAGTGGAAATTCTGGCGGGACTACCGCGTGCGTGACCCGAAAAAAGTCGTCGATGAAATCGAAAACCTGGTTCAGGAGCACGGGGTCGGCTTCTTCATCCTGGCCGATGAAGAGCCGACGATTAATCGCAAGAAATTCATCCAATTCTGTCAGGAGCTGATCGATCGCGGCCTGCCGGACAAGATCAAATGGGGCATCAATACGCGTGTCACCGACATCATGCGCGATAAGGAGCTCTTGCCCTTCTATCGCCAGGCCGGTCTGGTTCATGTCTCTTTGGGCACCGAAGCCGCTGCGCAGCTCAAGCTCGATCAATTCAATAAGGAAACCAAGGTTGGCGAAAACAAAGAGGCGATCCGCCTGCTGCGGGAGGCCGATATCTTTGTAGAAGCCCAGTTCATTGTCGGTCTGGATAACGAAACCGAAGAGACGCTGGAAGAAACCTATAAAATGGCGTGGGATTGGCAGCCTGATTTAGCCAATTGGGCCATGTATACGCCCTGGCCGTTCACGCCGCTCTTCCAGTCGCTGGGCGATAAGGTCGAGATTTTCGACTTTGAGAAATACAATTTCGTCACGCCCATCATGAAGCCTGAAGCCATGGAGCGCGGTGAGCTCCTCAACGGTGTGATGAAGAATTACCGGCGCTTCTACTCGCAAAAGGCGTTGTTCCACTATCCCTGGCGCGGCACGGGGTTTCGGCGTCGCTATTTGCTGGGATGTCTGAAGGCCTTCCTGAAAGCCGGGTTCAAGCGTCAATTCTATGATTTAGGCAAAGCCAATTATTGGGGCCCGCAATCGAAGAAGACGGTCAATTTCAACTTTGATCGGACCCGAACCATTGCCCCGGCCCAGCTGGATGACTGGCAGGCTGCGGCTGACAAGGCTGCGATCAAGCGGGCCAAGCGCCTATCGGAAAACCCTGAGCCCCTCAAAGCCTGTGGCGGCGGCGATGAGCAAATGGAAGAGCCGGCAAACGAAGCAAAGCAGACCCTGATCGACACTCGGTAAAGCACGATGGCTTACGCAGAAACGCTCACTCTCACCCTACCGCAGGACACGCGGGGTAAAATCGGCCCCAACGCGGTCCTTCAGACCGAAATCGCGATACGTGAAGCGGGCGGGCAGGGCCTTGCTGAACGCATTTTTGCCAAAGCGTGCCTGGGCCATCTTTTGCGTCAGCGTCCGGATGACATGATTGACGAGGCGATCCCCCGGGCCTTGTTCAATGCTCTGTTCGAAACCGTGCCACGGCGCGAGGGCATTCGCATCGCGCTGGATGCCGGACGACGCACTGGTGCCTACATCCTACGAAACCGCATCCCAATGCCAGTCAGGGTGTTCTTGAAGCTGCTGCCCGCCCCATTGGCGTCACCACTGCTGCTGTCGGCGATCCAACGCCACGCCTGGACTTTCGCCGGATCGGGCGCGTGCTCGATTGAGACCGGTGAGGCCGCCCGCCTGATCATCGCCGACAATCCCATGAAGATGCCGGTCTGCGCCTGGCATACCGGGGTGCTGGAGGTGTTGTTCAAAGAGCTGGTCAGCCCGCGGACCGGGGTCGTGCACCGGACGCACCGAGCTGATGAGCCAACGGTGTGCACGTTCACTATGGATTGGCGCTAACGGGATTTGCGTTCGCCGTCTTCGGGTTTCAGGCCGTAAGGTTCGACCAGAGTCCAGACATGATCGGGCACCATATTCTTCATGCGGGCCTGCTCGTTTCGCCTGAGATGCAGCACAGTCTCGGCGGCCTTCATCTCCACCCTGGTCCGGGCGAATTCCAGACCGCGCGGACCGATCTTTGGCATGAGCCAGGCCACCAGCGGGCGTACCCAGTCGGGCATGCCGCGGAGGGGCAGGCCGCCTGCGGCGCGCTCGGTGTTGGAGATGAAGCCGGTTACCGAGGATTTACGCTGTCCCGCGCTGCCAGGCGTGCACAGGGAGGCTTCCTCGGCGATAAGGCCTAGGAGCTCCTCGCCGGTGTCATTTCTCACCAAAAGCCATTGCTCGCCTTCACCGCCCATATAACCCACCGTGATGTCCGCCAGCACATTGGTGTAGTCCACACAGGTCCGGCAGGTGAGGGGGAAGAAGTCAGGCGGCAGTTTGGAAATCGGGAGTTTCAGGAAGGGGATCTCTTTGCGACGTCCATCTTCAAAGCGTAGCTCGACCTGATAATCGGCGCGAAACTCCAGATAGGTGATCGTGTCGGGCTGATCGCTCAAAAGCGCCAGGAAGTCGTGGAAGCGTTCTGTTGTGGTGTTGTCTGAGCACGGTGTGCCGATGACGTAGAGCTTGTCCAACTGAAGGGAGTCTTCCAGCGCCCGCAGCGCATAGACCTGGCAGGGGATGCCGATCACGGCGACGCGCTTATAGCCCTTTGCTTTGACCGGTTCGATCATCGCCAGCAAGGGCGCATACCCCATCCGCATACCGCGGACCTGCTCAACGCCTGCGGCCTCTGTGATCATCACCGGCACCGGCTTCCAGCGATCCTTCGGATCGGGCGCAACGCTCAGCACCACATCCACGGCACCGGAGTCCAGAAGACGCTCGGCTAGCCGGGTGGCGATCCCGGTCCATTGCGCCCCCTTGATGGGGTGGGTCAGGGCGGCTTTGACCATCCGCCGGAACGGGCCGAAATGCATTTCATCAGGACGGTCTGGATCGCGCGCGCGGCCGTGGACCTTGGCTTCCATTGCTGGATAGTCCGGGGCGATGAACTGGCAAGCTTGCCCACACGCCTTGGCGTCTTCCAATCGAGAGACACCGCAATCGGTACACAAATGGCGCGCAACCGGCTCGCGGACCGGCGGGGCTTCCACACCCTTTGAGGCATATAGAGTCAGGGCCATGCCCATACCCTCGCGCGAAGTATGGGTATCGTAAAGGCTTATCGGGTGTGTCGAATTCTCCGCGTCGGGTCTTCGGAAGATGGCGTGAGATGGTTGCTCCACATTAATTGCGAAAATCGCACTTAGTGCTTGCAGAATGATTAGATACCCGTTCTTTGAGCATGAAGTCATCCTCCTTATATCGGCGCATACGGTGTGCGCGACAGGTCAAATGGAGACTTCAGATGACGGGTAAGACTTCTCAGGTGAACCGCCGCAGAGCGCTGCGGATGCTGGGTCTGGGCGCGGCTGCCGCGACAACGGCTGCCGGAGGAGCTGGACTGGTGGCGGCGCAATCCGGCGCGCAAGGGGCTGCAGCGAAGCCCCTGAGTGGCAAGGTCGCGATCGTGACAGGCGCACGGGCCAATATGGGCCGGGCTTTCAGCGAAGCGCTGGCAAAAATGGGTGCGGACATTGTGGTCCATTATCACCGGGCTGATACCCGCAGCCAGGCCGAGGAGACGGCCAATCTGGTGCGGGCCGCTGGGCAGCGCGCGGTGCTGGTTCAGGGCGATCTTGGCGACGTTGCCGTGGTCCGCGAGATGTATGGCGCGGCAGAGCGAGCGTTTGGTGGTGTTGATATCGTCGTCAATAATGCCGGGGCCATCATTAAGAAACCTCTTGCCGACTTTACCGACGCAGAATTCGACCAGCTAGACCGGGTGAATAATCGCGGGCTGTTCTACTCCCTGCGCGAGGCGGCCCGCCATGTCCGGCCGGGTGGCCGGATCATCAATAATGGGACGTCTTTGTTGGCTGGAGCGGCTCCCGGATATGCCATTTATGCGGGGACCAAAGCACCGGTGGAGGAGTATACACGTATGCTGGCCAAGGAGTTGGGCGACAAGCGGATCACGGTGAATGCCATTGCGCCGGGACCGGTCAACACCCCCTTCTTTCACAGCCAGGAAAATGAACGCTCGACCGCCTATGCTGCGGGTCTGTCCACCGAAGGCCGGCTCGGCGAGGTGGAAGACATCGTGCCCCTGGTGGAATTCCTGGCCAGTCCGGACAGCCAGTGGACTAATGGCCAGACCCTGTGGGTCAATGGCGGCTATCTGGTTCGCTAGGGGAGGCGGTATCCCATGACACCGAGTGGTACTCAGCTTGTGCTGCTCGGTCGCCGTCGCCAGTCGCCGGCAGTACGCAGACAGGAATTGTCACCTATTGGTTTGCTGGCTAGCCTCCCAGCGGTGGGGATAAAGGGGCGTGCATGCTGGGACGCAGGCAGTTTTTGGGTGGCGCAGCGATATCGCTGGGCGCGCTGGGAGTGGCGCATCGCGCGCAGGCGCAGGCTGCAACCGGGCCAGCAAACTCTGCCAGCCGCAGGCTTTCGGCCCAAGACTTGGAAGACTCGCTGACGGGCTGCAGCTATCTGGGCTGTGGTGGAGGAGGCAGCCTTCCCGAGGCGCGCGCTCTCATCCGCTCTGACCTAGCCATGGGCCTGGGCTTCGATCTTCTGGAGGTCTCGGCTCTCACAGATGCCGACCGTGTTGCCTGTCCGTATGCGCTGGCCAGTTTGGCTCCGCTATCGCAGGACATTCAGGCCAAGCTCGATGCGATGGAAAATCCGGTGGAGTTTCCGGTCTTAGAAGCATTTCGTCTGCTGGAGCGCCATTTGGAGACGCGCTTTTCGGGTGTGATTCTGGGCGAGATGGGGCCTCTCTCCATGGCGGAGGGTCTGTCAATTGCAGCGCGCTTGGGTGTCCCGGCGCTTGACGCTGACACCGTGGGCCGAGCGACGCCGGAGATCAATCAACACTCCGTTCGCGTGGCGGGGCACTCGCTCACCCCTGCGGCAGGCTCCACCCCATTTGGCGATGAAGTGGTGCTCACCGGTCTTAAGGAGCCTTCGCGTCAAGAAGACGTACTGCGCGCGCTGACCTTGGTGAGCGGGCTTGTGGGCGTTGCGGATGCGCCCATATCCGGCGCAGTCGCTAAGTCTGACAATGTGCTGGTGAAAGGCAGCTTCAGCCTCGCGATTGCCATTGGCCGAGCGGTGCGCGAAGCGAAGGCGCAAGGGTCAGATCCGATCGAGGCTGCGCGGGTGGCCGGCGGCGGATATCACCTGTTCACGGGTCGTGTCGCGCGCTTTGACTGGGCAGATCGCAATGGCTTTCTCGCCGGCGACCTAGTGGTCAGTGGGACCGGAGCGTTCGCCGGTCAGACCTTGCTGCTCGACTACAAAAATGAGCACTTGGTTGCCGACATTGATGGCCGGATCGTAGCAACCTGCCCGGACCTGATCACCATGGTGGATCGCCAGACCGCTGAGGGTGTGAATAATCCCGATTTCCATGAGGGACAGGCGGTCGAGGTGTTGGGACTCAAATGCGATCCCCTGTGGCGTCGCCCGGAAGGCTTGGCCGTTTTTGAACCGCGCTACTTTGGATATGACATAGACTACATCCCCATCGAGGACCGTCTGCGAGGCTGAATTCCGCTATTCGGCCAGGATTGGCGATTGCGAGATTGTTATATCGGATAGCTGAAGAGAGGTGTCCTGGCGCGGACCATGGTTCATCCCATCGCCATAGGGGAAGGCCGTCAGCTGGATGGCATCGACTTCGGTGATGTCGCCTAAAGCCAAACCAGAGCGTGAAAACACCGGCCTTCCGTCCAGCCATAGGGTGATTTGTCGTTCTGACGGACTCGATTCCAGGGGGATGATTTCAAGTTCAATCGCGTGCGTCCGGCCCGGTTCAAAATACGCGGCTAGCGTGCCGCTGCCGGCTTCAGCCTGACGCCATGTCGTGGCATGCGCGGGCGCAAAGCCCCACCGCGATCCCAGCTGAGCGTTGCGCTCCATCCGCTTCGGTCGAACGCGGAGTGCAGGGGCTGTGACAGGTCTCCCCCCAAGCCGGGCAGGACGCCGCGCGTTGAAAAGTCAAAATCCTCCGGGAAGGTCACCCGGTAGCTGAGATAGAGCGCGTCCGATGCTTGAATCGGGATCAGGGTCGATATCCCGCTTTGTCGTGAGCCGATCTCAGCGGCCGGCAATTCGATTTCAATGCCGGTGTGCTGGCCTGCCAGGGGGTAGGAGACCGGGCGGGACCGGTGCACTGGAATCGCCTCGATGACGCGCGATGACGCGCTGGTCTGCGCGACCGATCTGACTTCATAGCGCGCGGCGCGTCCGCGCAGATGATCTTCGATAAAGTCCAGGGTCCGCTCGTAAATCGATCTCCCGTCAATGTCGGTCCCGGCGGGGTTCACGCTGCCCCAGCCATGGCCTGCCCCCTCAACGGTGTAGAAGGAATACGCGATTGAGTTTGCCTGAAGGTCGGCTTCAAGATCCAACGCCCCCTGGTAATCCACCGTCGTATCGGTCGTGCCGTGGACGATCAGCATCGGCGGGTCGCCCGGGCTCATGGTATCAAAGACGATTTCGGCACCCCAATACCCGACCGCCACGTCTGGACGCGGGATCGCGATGTTTATGTCATCGAGCGAATACACATAGGCGTGGGTATTATAGGCACCGGCTGAAGAGCCCCAGACCGCATAACGACCAGGGTCCGCGCACAGCTCTGTGGCGTTGTCTTGCACCCATTGAACCGCGGCGAGCGTGTCCTCTGCCGCGCTGGCGATCGTATTGACCAGAAGGGCTTGTTCAGGGGTTGGTGGGGTGAAATCTGCCTGCTGTATCAACAGGTCCACCAGGGGCTGGAACTTATCCCCAGGAACCGGATCGGTCCCGGTCAGGCGATAGCTTATGGGGATGGCGATCAGATTTCGCGCGGCCAGCGCATCGGCCGCAGACTGCCAGGTCGAACTGTCCTTTGTGCCTCCAGTATAGCCTCCGCCATGAACGAGGATGGCAAATGGACGTAGATCACCACAGGGCTCACCGGATTGGACGACATCCAATCGTAGATCCACGGGATCGCCTGTTGTCGCTCCTTGCGCGTATACGATATCGCGCTGGGTTTGCGGCGTGACGGGCGGTGGGGGTTGTGGGGTCTGGTTCGGATTGCCTGGCGCTGACGCATTACTCTCGCCCCCGCCGCAGGCCGCAGCGGCCAGCGCCAAGCTCACGATGACCGATGTTCGAAGACTCATGCATACAACCCCTTAGAGAGTTTGAATTAACCTGTCAGGAGTCAGGGTCAAGACTGGCATTATGAACTTTACATAGATCGTACAACTCCTTGTGGTTGTTGGGTGGTTGAGCATCACGGCTGGATCCAATTGCGCCCTTGCGCCCTTGCGCCTGTTCAGCAGCCGGAGGCTGTGATGCCGCGTGCGAGCCGGAGCGGGCTAGAAAGGCCGCGCGATCATCAGCCAGGTTGTCGCGAGTAAGGGCACCGTGCTGATCAACCCCCAAATGATCCAGCGCCGCGACAGGGCCCGATAGGGCTCTCCCACATCATCCCCGGTAAAGGCTTTGGCCAGCTTGGCCTGTTTGACCTGGATCGGTACCAGAATGAAAAGCCAGATTAGGCCGGCCACAACGAAGAAGACCTGGCTCCATAACAGCCACCCTTCCAGCAAAGGGTAGTGGGCGTAGAGCGCCATATAATACCCGCTGCCCATGATCAGAACGACGCCCCACACCGTCATCGACCAGTCGGTATAGGTGACCAGTTTCTGGGCGAAGCTCAGCACTTCCGGGCGGTCATCGCGATCGGCAAAAAACTTCCAGATCGCCGTCACGGTGATATTGCCCATCAAGAAGGCCACCCCGGTGATGTGGAGGAATTTAGCCAGATCGTAGAGGAATGATGACACGCTTTATCCTTATTTCATTTAAGGACTTTAGCGCCTGTATCGGGCTTGAAAAAGCGCAGTTTGGTCGCAGGTGCGTTTCTGGGTACCTAGCATGAAAGAGGCCCGCCACAGATACTGTGGCGGCCCCAATTCTAGGCGTCGAACGGACGCTGCTGCCAGTTACCGACCGGCGCTTGCCCGGCGACGGGCGGGTGCGCCCGGGTGAAGAGTGCCGGTGTTCACAGAGGCAACCGGGGTTGAGTCGCGATGGTCGTAATCGGAATTGCGTTGCGGGTCGTCGCCCTGCGGAACATTGCGAATTCTAAAACCGCTCTGCGGTGCAGCGCGATGAACGGAAGGTTCAGGCGGGCGCGATTGCGGATGGCTTGGGATCTCGATGGTCGCGCAATCCACCCGGCGCCATTCAAAGCGTTCTTCAGACACCAACTCGTGGGTTGCGATCTGATCGGTGCGCCGTTGTGAAATCCGGCGATCGACGCGAGCCTGTTCGGTCAGCACGTCGACATGATAGCTCGCATGCTGGGCCGGGATCGGAATCTCTTCCACAGTTGCGGCTTGGACCAGGACTTCGCGCGTGATGGTGTCGAACTGAGGATCGACCGCGACCTCCCGCAGTTGAGCAGGAGAGGTCACGACCGTGCGGTGAACGGTTTCATACACCGCCGGCTCTTCAACCAGGCACCAAATCTCGCCCGTTTCCGGGTCATGGCGCACCTGGCGTGCGCCTTCAACATAGCCGCGGCGCCAGACCATGCGCCCTTCGCGTACGAGGACGCGTTCTTGGACTGTCCGGGTTTGGGCGGGCGTCACCTCATAGCGCACATAGCCAGGGCTGACTTGCACTTGCTCGGTTACGGTCTCATAGACCGGCTCGGTGACCCGATATCGCATGCCGGCTTCGCGCGAC
>JANQMI010000004.1 GCA_028280165.1 Oceanicaulis sp.
ACCTGGGAGATTTTCGCCGACACGCTGATCGAGCAGGCCGAACAGGGCGTGGACTATTTCACCATCCATGCCGGCGTGCGCCTGCCCTATGTGCCGATGACGGCTTCGCGCGTAACCGGCATCGTCTCGCGCGGTGGCTCAATCATGGCCAAATGGTGCCTGGCCCACCACAAGGAGAGCTTCCTCTACGAGCGCTTCAATGAGATCTGCGAGATCATGCGCGCCTATGATGTGACCTTCAGCTTGGGCGATGGCCTGCGCCCCGGCTCCATCGCGGATGCCAATGACGAAGCGCAATTTGCCGAGCTGGAGACGCTGGGCGAGCTCACCAAAGTGGCCTGGGACCATGGCTGTCAGGTGATGATTGAAGGGCCGGGCCATGTGCCCATGCATAAGATCAAAGCCAATATGGATAAGCAGCTGAAGGAATGCGGCGAAGCGCCCTTCTATACCCTCGGCCCGCTCACCACCGACATTGCCCCGGGCTATGACCACATCACGTCGGGTATCGGCGCGGCCATGATCGGCTGGTTCGGCACGGCCATGCTTTGCTATGTCACGCCGAAAGAGCATCTGGGCCTGCCTGACCGCGACGATGTGAAGACCGGCGTGATCACCTATAAAATCGCGGCCCATGCTGCTGATCTGGCGAAGGGTCACCCGGCCGCGAAAGTCCGAGATGACGCCCTGTCACGGGCGCGCTTTGAGTTCCGCTGGGAAGACCAGTTCAATCTCTCGCTGGACCCCGACACCGCCAGAGACTTCCACGACCAGACGCTACCCAAGGACGCCCACAAGGTCGCCCATTTCTGCTCCATGTGCGGCCCGAAATTCTGCTCCATGAAGATCACGCAGGAGGTCCGCGACTTCGCCGACGGCCTCTCCGACAACGAGCGGGCGGACCTGCAAAAGCAGGCCGATGAGGCGAGCGCCGGGATGGCGGAGAAGGCGGCGGAGTTTAAGGCGAAGGGAAGCCAGATTTATCTGGATAAGTGAGGGCGCGCGCGGGCGTCGGCAGAGGCTAGGCGTTCGATGTCCTCCCCTGCTTGCGGGGGAGGTGTCCCGGACTTGATCCGGGACGGAGGGGGCATTGCAACGCCGCAGCCCCCCCTCGTCCTTTTCAAGGACACTCCCCCCGTGAACGGGGGGAGACACCGGTCTTCCAGTTTTCCTCTTTCGTCATCCCGGACTTGATCCGGGACCCAGGCATGACGGGGCGCGGCGCTTCACGGCTCTGGGTCCCCGCCTGCGCGGGGATGACGAAGCGTGAGGACGACCGGATCTGCGTCCCGAGCCCCTCGGGCTCGCAAGGGCGACGGCCCGCCCGCAGCGTAAGCGAGGACCCGACCGAGCGGACGCGAGGAAGGACAAGAAAGACTCGCACACGCGCCACCTCCCTCCCCTTGATGGGGAGGGCTGGGGTGGGGTGGAGATCATCGAGCGCTTTCGCGGGCTGATGCGCCACCCCCCACCCGTCAGCTGCGCTGACACCCTCCCCACAAGGGGGAGGGAGCAAGGCTTGGTGCCTCTGCAACATCCCTCCCTCGTCATCCCAGCGAAAGCTGGGACCCAGAGCAGTCAGAGTGCCACGTCACCTCTGGGTCCCGGATCAAGTCCGGGATGACGAGGGGAAGACGGCTGAAGTGAAAAAACAGGCATTGCGCATCCAATGGCCGGTCTTGGGGCATCGAAAGGATGAGATTTAATCCGGGGAAGGAAAATCATGGCGATCATGACGGGATTGGCCGGGGTGCTGGCTCTGGCAGGCAGCAGCGCGCTTGGCACGCCTGACGCAGTTGAAGCGGCTGCGGCAGACGGGCTGGCGACCTACCCCAGTGCCGGCATGGCGATTGTGCAGATACAGGCTGGCGAAGTGGTCTCCACCACCCATGTAGGTGAAGCCGGTCCTGGTCGCCCGGCCGAAGCCCAGACCCTGTTCAATGTCGGCTCGATCACCAAGGTGGTCACCGCCGAACTGGCGCACCGCCTGGTCGACGCGGGGCGCATGGATCTGGATGCCTCGATTGCTGAACGCGTGGAGCATCCCGATCTCGGCTCCGATCCGCGCTATGCGCACCTGACACCGCGCCTGATCCTGTCGCATCAAACCGGGCTCTTGAACTGGGAATATAACTACGAAGACCGTAAACTCGCCTTCACCTTCGATCCGGGCGAGGGCTATTCCTATTCCGGGGCCGCTTACGAGTTGCTGGCCGAGTATATGGCCACAATCGAGGACGACGCCTTCGAGACGCTGGTCCAGACCCATGTGTTTGATCCGATGGGCGTAGAAGCCTATCTGGGTGCCGCCGCCGCCCCGGACGCCCGCGAAGTCACGCCCATGGATGCCGACGGCAATTACGGCACCTATCGCATCTGGGAGCAGCCGCCCAGCGCCGCGGACAATCTCTTCATTACGGGCGACGATCTGGCGCGTTTGCTGATCGCAGCGTTGGCCCCAGAGATGGAGGCTGTCGGACCGCGGACCACCCCGGTGACAGATATCAGCGCGACCCAGGCCTGCGGGCTTCAGCCGGTCACGGACTGTCCGGTGTTCAATGGCGTGAGCCTGGGCTGGTCGCTGACGGTCTTTGAAGGCGCGCGCTATGCTTATCACGGCGGTGCCGATTGGGCCGAAAACGCGATTGCGTTCATCAATCTGGACACCGGGGACGGCTATGTCGCGATGGTCAATGGCGGCCGGGGGCTGGGGGCCTGGATCACGGCGCTGTCGATCCTGGAGCCCGATCATGAGCTGGTTCGCTTCTACGCGGCGATCCCTGAAGTGGTGGACTGGATGGCCCAGACCCGCGCCGAGCCTCAAGCCTCCAGCGGCACATCCCAATACAGATAATCCAGCCAGCTTTCGTGCAGATATTTGGGCGGGAATTTGCGGCCCTGGACCTGGAGCTGATGCATGTTGGGCTTATCGGCCTGACGGCGTAGCGGCATCTTGGCTTCCTTGGGCGTTCGTCCGCCTTTCTTCAGGTTACACGGCGCGCACGCGGCCACGATATTGTCCCAGCTGGTCTTACCGCCATAGGCGCGGGGAATGACATGATCATAAGTCATGTTCTCCACCCCCTTCGCCCCACAATACTGGCATTGGAATCCATCGCGCAGGAAGAGATTAAACCGGGTAAAGGCCGGCGGCCGGTCCTGGGAAATATAATCGCGTAAGGCCACGACCGACGGGGCCGGCATGGCAAAGCTGGGCGAGCGGATCTGGGTCTCGTATTCCGAGACGATATCCACGCGCTCCAAGAAGACGGCCTTGATGGCGTCCTGCCAGCACCAGGTGGACAATGGATAGTAGGACAGCGGTTGATAGTCCGCGTTTAGGACAAGGCAGCGAAGGTCTTCCGGGGCCGTCTTAAAGACACCCATGGAAACCTCCCCGCACGCAAACCGGCCCGAAGCCCGGGTGGAGGTCACGGCCTGTGGCCGGATATGTGACAAGCGTCCTGAAGACGCGCCTCCCTCTCATCGCGGAGCCCAAACGAATCACTCAAGGGCTCAATCGATGGGGCTAATGTACCGCAGAACGGGTGACAGACCTATGAAGGTTGGATTTCAGTCCTCCCGGACGTCCGTCCGATCGGTTCCTCGCTGACGCTGCGGGCGGCTGTTCGCCTTTCGACGCCGATGGCGTCGGGGTGCCAAACCATTCAAGATCTCACCCTTCGTCATCCCAAACTTGATTTGGGACCCAGCAGGCTCGGCGCTGAAACTGGGTCCTGAATCAAGTTCAGGATGACGATAATGAGGGTGACAGAACTCTGGCGAAACGCGACAAGCGCTGAGTGTCAGCTTCGAGCGGCTTATGACAGGCAAGCGAGCCCCCCTAAGAATACTTCCCCTCAAAGGCCTGCTTAATGAACCGCCCGCCCAGTTCCAGCCCGTCCGGTCCGATGGAGTGGGGGATGCCGGGGCTGATGTGGAATTCTGCGCCGTGGCCGGCGGCCGCGAGCCCTTGCGCGGCCATCAGCGTCATACCGACCGGAAGCACGTCATCGCGGTCGCCATGGATGAGCAGGATGGGCGGCTTGGCGGTCATCTCGTCCTTCAGGCGCTCGGGTCCGGCCAAGGCCCCGGAATAGCCCAGGATACCGGCGGGCGCGGTTTCGCGGCGCAATCCCGTGTGGAGCGCCATCATGGTGCCTTGCGAGAAACCCACAATGACCAGATCAGAAGGGGTCAGAGCCCAGCGATTGAGCTCAGATTTCACAAAATGCTCGGCGCTGGCATGGGCGCTGCGCACTCCGGATTCCATGGCGACGGAATCCAGGCGGCTAATGGGGAACCATTGATACCCGCCCGGCGCACCGGGCACAGGCTCCGGCGCATCGGGCGAAGCCCAGGCGACGTCGGGAAAATCGGGGGCCCAGGCCTGCGCAAGGCCGGCGAGATCTGCGCCATTTGATCCATAGCCATGAAACAAGATCACCAGCTTCTTGGCGGTGCCAGACTTCGGCGGAATGCGCGGGCCGTCGATCAGGATCATGGGGAGAGGTCTTTCGCTGGATGAGGGGGTGATCATAGGCAGCAAGACGCGACGTTCAACGCGGGTGACCATATGCCAGGACGTGTGTCCAAAGCGAGCGCTAGCCGCGCGGCGATCCACCTGCTAACCCTTTGAGCGTCATGGCTGACTTCATCACCCGCTTTGCCCCATCCCCGACGGGCTTGCTCCATCTTGGACACGCCTATTCGGCGATGCAGGCCTTTCAGACCGCCAAAGCCAGCGGGGGGCATTGCCTGCTCCGGATTGAGGATGTCGATACGACCCGGTGCACCGCGCAGTTTGAGGCGGCACTCCTGGACGATCTGGCCTGGCTCGGCTTTGAATGGCCAGAGCCCGTCCGCCGTCAGAGCGAGCATTTTGGCGATTACACAGCGGTTATCGAGCACCTCGCCGAGCGGGGCTTGGTCTATCGGTGCTTTAAAACCCGTAAGGAGATCGCTGAAGAGATTGCGCGCGCGCCCCATGGGCCAGGCGAGGGGCCGGACGGCGTGATTTATCCAGGGCCGCAGGTCCCCATGAGTGCCGAGGAGGAGGCCGAGCGCCTGGCGGCCGGTGAGGCGTTTGCTTGGCGGCTATCCCTATCCGCCTGCCGGGAGGCCTTAGGTGCGGAGGCCTGGGCGCGGCTTCACTTTATCGAGGAAGGCAGCGGTCCCGACGGCGAGCACGGTCTGGTGCAGGCTAGGCCGGAGGCGCTGGGCGATGTGATCCTGGGCCGCAAGGATGTGGGTACCAGCTATCATCTGGCCTGTGTCCATGATGACGCCTTGCAGGGCGTCACGCATATCATTCGCGGGCAGGATCTGTTCTTTGCGACGCATCTACACGTCCTGCTGCAGCGGCTCTTAGATCTGCCGCGTCCGGTCTATCGCCATCACCGGCTTTTGGTTGGAGAAGACGGCAAGCGTTTTTCCAAGCGCGATCAGTCGCTGACCTTGAACAGCCTGCGCGAGGCCGGCATGACGCCACAAGATGTCAGAGCTTTGGCTCAGTCGCGGGTTTGAGCCGGGGCCAGCAGCATCAAGGCGATTGAGACGGCGACGCCCGGCCAGGTGAACGCAACCGCCTGATCAATCGCGCCTTGCATCAAGCTCGCAATCCCAGCCGCAAGGCCGGTTCCGGCGGCGAGCAGGGCACACAAGACAAGGGCAAGACGCAACCGTGGCATAGCCTTTCACCTCCCACAGATTTGGGACGACAAAGAGGCTATCAGAGGGCTCCTAAGATAAAGTTGCAGTGTTGGATGGCTTTATTCCAATCCATGCCTTCTCTTTCCCGGCGTAGGTCGAGGAAGAGAGGGAACAGGGTCTGCTTCCTCTTCTCTCGTCATCCCCGCGCAGGCGGGGACCCAGAGCCATGAAACGCTGAGCTCCGTCCTCCCCTGGGTCCCCACCTTCGTGGGGATGACGAATGGCGGGTTTTTTGATTGGCTTGCTGCCCCGACGCCATCGGCGTCGCAAGGCGAATAGCCGCCCGCAGCGTGAGCGCGCTTGCGCGCGGCAAGCGAGGATCGACTGAGTGGACGCGAAGAAGAACAAAAAAGCGGCGGCTGATCGCTCAGCCGCCGCTCTGAAGTGTGGCCTTGGCCTTGGCCTTGGGCTTATTCAGCCGGGCCGTGGCTCACATGGGCCTTGGCGGATGGGATACGAATCTCCTCCACCAGGTCCTGAACCTCGCGCGGCGGAGCCGCGGTGGCCAGAGAGGTGACGATGGCAGTGGCCATCGCGATCACCATGCCGACCGCACCGAAGCCTTCCGGCGAGATGCCCAGGATCCACTGGTCGGTTGTGCCCGGCGCAATGTCTGGCAGGACACCGAAGGCTCCGAGCAAGAAGACCCCGAACAGGGCCAGCGATCCAAAGAACATCGGGCGGGTATCGCTCTCGCCCTTCAGGCCGAAGTGCAGGATCATCAGCACAGCCGCCACGATCAGGGCGCAAGCCCCCAGGACCGCAGAGCTGAAGCCGATCTTGAAGTGCACGATATAGGCAGCGGTGATCGAAAGGCCGACCACCATGGACGCGATTGCGCCTTCCTTATTCATGCGCTTCCAGAAAATCCCCAGGAAGATGACCGGGAAGAAGCTGGCAGCTGCGAGCCCGAAGGCAAACGCCACCACCGCAGCCACAAAGCCCGGCGGGTTGATGCCGGCATAGATGGCCACCAGCACCGCGCCCACCGCCGCGAAGCGGGCCACGAGCAATTCCTGTGTGTCGGTCATGTTCTTGAACAAGACTTTCCGGCACAGGTCGTGGGAGACCGCTGAGCTGATCACCATCAACAAGCCAGCAGCCGTTGACAGAGCGGCCGCCAGGCCACCAGCCACCACCAGTCCGATCACCCAGCCCGGCAGATTGCCGATCTCGGGATTGGCCAGCACGAAGATGTCGCGGTCCAGCGTGGTCACTTCATTGGTTTCAGCGTCAGCCCGATACTGGATCTGGCCGTCGCCATTCTTGTCGGTGAAGCCCAACAGACCTGTGCGTTCCCAGTTGTAGAACCATTGCGGCGTTGCGCCGTCACCCTGGTCAGCCGCTTCGGCTTCACCGCGGGCCACGTCGATCGAATAGGTGCTTTCATTGACCGTCTCGATGAAGTTGGCGCGGGCGAACACGGCCACAGCCGGAGCGGTGGTGTACAGGATCGCAATGAAGATCAGCGCCCAACCGGCCGATTTACGGGCGTCAGACGCCTTCGGCACGGTGAAGAAGCGGATGATCACGTGCGGCAGACCCGCTGTGCCCACCATGAGGGCCAGCGTGATGGCGGTCATGTCGAGCATCGACTTCTGACCCTGCAGATAGGAGGTGAAGCCCAGATCAGTCAGGGTGCGGTCCAGATTGGCCAGCAGCGGCACGCCTTCGGTGGTGGTGCCAATGAAGCCCAGCTGCGGGATCGGGGTCCCGGTGATCTGCATGGACAGGAAGATGGCCGGCACGGTGAAGGCGAAGATCAGCACACAATACTGAGCGACCTGGGTATAGGTCACACCCTTCATCCCGCCGAGCACGGCGTAGAACAGCACGATGATCGCGCCGATAATCACACCCATCTCAATCGGAACGCCCAGGAAGTTGGAAAAGGCGATGCCCGTTCCGCGCATCTGGCCGGCGATATAGGTGAAGGAGATGAACAGCGCGCAGATCACGGCCACGATGCGGGCCGCCTGGCTGTAATACCGGTCGCCGACAAAGTCAGGCACGGTGAATTTGCCGAACTTGCGCAGATACGGGGCCAGCAAGAGCGCCAACAGCACATATCCGCCGGTCCAGCCCATCAGGAAGACTGAGCCGTCATAGCCCATAAAGGCGATCAGTCCGGCCATGGACAAGAAGGAGGCTGCGCTCATCCAGTCCGCGGCGGTGGCCATACCATTGAACACCGGGTGGATGTCATGGCCGGCCACGTAAAAGTCGTCAGTGGTTGCAGCACGCGCCCACACGGCGATGCCGATATAGAGCCCAAAGGTGGAGATGACGAAGAAGGCCGTCCAGAACACCGTCGGGGTCATGCCGAGAATGGTCGATTCCATATCCGCCTCCCTTAGCCTTCATCGTCATCGACGTCATACTTGCGTTCGATGCGGTGCATCATGAACGAGTAGACGAAGATCAGAATGACGAAGACATAGATCGCACCTTGCTGGGCGAACCAGAAACCGAGCGGTGCCGTTCCAATGGAGAACTGGTCCAGGAAGTCGCGGAACAGGATGCCGGCTCCAAACGACACGGCGAACCAAATCCCCAGAAGGATCCCCATCAGCGACAGGTTCTCCTTCCAATAGGCCTTGAAAGCACTCTCGGTAATATTGTGGTCTCCGGAGGCTCCCGCTGCGGGCTCGGCTCCGGAATGTAAATCAGAAGTCGCCATGGCGGCCTCCTCCCCTAGCTTGTTTGCGCCGGTATCCCGGTCGCTAGCGAAGGTGTCAGCCCGCAGCCAAACGTGTTAGCCCGACATTGGTCGAAGGGGTGAGGGGCCTAGAGGTCAACCGGCCCGACGGAGTCATCGTCGCCGGTATCGTGATCCGAGCCGCCACGGCTTCCCCGCCGGGCCCCGTCAATGAGGGCGATGTGGTAGATATCGCGTGCGATGCCCACGCTCACATAGGCCTGAAAGACCGGGACGACGGTCGCGAGGATGAACAGGCCGATCACCAGGCTCAGGCGAAAGCTATCGAGAGCCAGATAAGTCTCGAAAATCCAGGGAAAAAGCTCAGGAAAGACCTGATTCATCACAACAATCAGGGTTATGGGTGCGGTAAAATTGATGATGGCGGTATAGCGGAAAGCCGCCTCGGCCTGTTCTTTGTTGACCGACGCCAGGCCCAGAAAGTGCGCACTGTGGGGATCCGTGAGGGCGGCCAGATTGGCCTTCAGCTCTTTGGCTATTTTCGACTTCACGAGAATCTGCACCCGGCGATGGGTCAGCCGCCCGTGATAGCCAACAAGAAAGCCCGAGAGCAGGCCTGATTTGAGCGCGCCCCAGATCGAAAATCGCTTCGTTGTTTGATTGAAAAGCGCCTCGCCGGGCTCAATGTCTTCCGCACTCGCCTCAGATTCTGCCACGCGCCCTGCCCCTCATGTGATGCTTTCACGCCATTCCATCAGCGCTCACGATTTTAGTCAAAACGATCGCGTTTTGGCGCAATCAAGCTGGATCAAACCCGCCATTGGCGCGGCGCTTGATGCGAAAGACTTTCGCCAAGAGCGCGTCGTCCAGCACTGACGTCGCTGGGCCAAGCGCCACCAGCTGGCCCTGATCAAGGACCGCAATCCGGTCGGCCAGGCGTTCGGCCAGGGCCAGGTCGTGAAGGGCGACAAGCACAGATTTGTCCCTCTGCGTCTCGGCTTTCAAAGCGGACAGGGCATCCAATTGATGGCGCGGGTCCAAGGCGGCCGCGGGCTCATCAGCCAGCAAGAGCGAGGCACCCGATGCCAGCAAGCGGGCCAGGTGGAGCCGGGCCTGTTCGCCGCCCGATAAGGCCTGAACCGAACGGTCCTTAAGCGCGGTCGCGTCGGCCTTGTCCAAGGCAGTATCGACGGCGGTGCGGTCGCTGTCACTCAGCTGGTCATAGGCCTGGCCGCCCCCCCAGGCGTAGCGTCCCAGCGCAACCAGATCACCGCCCGTCAGCGACCAGGCGATGGTGCGGTCTTGCGCCAGGTAAGCGGCGCGCTGCGCGCGGGCGGCAGGGGACAGATTCGCCAGCGCAGTGCCTGCAAGGGTAATCGTGCCATTGGCGGGGATGAGTCCCAATGCAGCGCGCAGCAGCGTGGTCTTGCCGGAACCATTGGGGCCAACCAGGGCAACGCATTCACCAGGTCGCACGGTGAGTGTGACCGCGTTGAGCGCGGTGCGGGCCCCCAGCTGAACCGATACCTGATCAAGGGATAGCAGACTCATTGGCCGATCCCCCGCGTCCGCGCGGCAATCCAGATAAAGGCGGGTGCCCCGATGAGCGCGGCCATCACACCCAGGCGCAATTCCTGGTCCAGAGGGGCCACGCGCACGATAAGATCGGCCAGCG
>JANQMI010000057.1 GCA_028280165.1 Oceanicaulis sp.
AAGCTTGGACCGGTCGACGCCCCAACGGAGATACCCCATTCCTGGCTGGAGAGGCGAGCGACGGCGCTCAATATGCGCTGCGTCCAATTGCCGGGAATGCCGTTGCAACCTTCGCTGGTCAGCTCGCTCCAAGAGCACAGGATGTGCCAGTGCGTCGCATGGACGTCCCCGGAGACTGGACGATCCGAACACGCAACGCGATCGCCCGAACCTGCACGCTGTCGCTTCTGATTGATGAACAGAACCGAAACCGCGTTATCCCTCAAGGCAGCTGTGACATCTTCGATCGCGCAGCCACATGGCGGCGGTCTCAAGGCATGCTGCAACTCGGTGATCGAAATGGATCGGTCATCTGGTCAGGGCGCTATGGGCGGAACCCTGAGGGCCAGGTCCGCGCGCAGGGGCGTGACCGCGGCTCGGTGTGGATTCTGGAGCGCCAGGGCGAGGCTAGCGTGAGCGCGCCGGTCCGTTTGACGCGCGATCAAATGGCTGGAAACTGGACGCTGGTTTTTGATGACTATGCCTGCACCCTCGACTTCCAACCTGACGGTCGCATTAGACCCTCTCGTGAATGCCGCGCGCCAGGCCGGATGATGAGCCGCTGGACCCTAGACGGGCGTATCGTGGCCATGTGGGACAGCATGGACAATAAAGGTTGGGAGGGTGAGATCGTCAGCAATGGCCAGATTGTTGGCGGTGGTCTTCAGGGCATCGGCTACGGGTTTCCGCCCCGCCGTATCCCGCCCAGTGAGCTGCAGCGCTAGCCCCACATTGTTTGCAACAACACTATCCAACGCGACCTGTTTATAGCCTCCGAAGCGTGCAGTCGCGCATCAAAACGGCCCCGCACACAAAGGCTGCAAGAGAACCAGAAGCCAATGCGCACACAGCACCAACCTTGGTGAGCGCATTGGCTTTAATTGTGGCTAACCCGTCGTGATAAGAATGGGGTAGCTTGAGCCCGCCAAAACGCGCGCCGCGAAGGATTTCGAACACCAGAAACCTCGTTTCTCTTCAAAACATTAGAGGGCTTGAGCGCGGTAGGGAACGGGATGGCGGAGCCGGGAAGCACCAACAAAAGCCAATAAAATAATGCTTTATGGAAATTTCGAATTGGAAAGGAATGAGACGCCGCGAGCCGTTCTCTATGCGCTTTGGGTTAGGTGTTGTTTGAGGCTCGGATTACAGACACCTGCCCCAAGACGATCAGCTTTACAGGTGATCTTTACTCCGGGAGCGGGTAGTGGTTTGCGGGTTTCTAGTGTTTAGAACCGGCGCGCGAGGCTGACCGCGCCAAAGCGTTGGGGATCGAGCTGGGTTGCGAATTCTTCGGTGCGGTAAACGGCCGTGAAACCGAGTTGGTAGCGGTCATATTTAAGAACAAGTCCGGCCTGCACCTCCGCCACCCAGATTTCGCGATCGACACGCGGGCTGTCGCGAAACGTGTTGCCGTCGAGGAAGATATTGCGCGCCACTGCGCGCCCCTCCACGCCAACGAAGGCATACCAATCAATCCCTTCGCCGCCGACCGCGAAATAAGAGGCACCCGCCGTTCCGGCGCGGACCCGCGGCGGACCGAAATCATTCTGCAGGCGATCGCCGATGCGCACCATCACGCCAGCACCGGCCTGGGTCGACACGGTGCCAAGCGCAAGATTGAGCTCCGGGACGAGGTCGACATCTAATCCGATCGGCAAACGCCCCTGAAGCGCACGATACTGCCGGCTCAGAAGGATTTCGAAGGCGAGCTCGTTGTGGAGTTGGTCGTCCCAGCCCTGGGCTTCATCCACGCCGATCAAGCTGTGGAAGTCATTCTGCACCGTTTCGCCCAGGGCCGCAGGCCCGACAATCCCGATATTGATCTGCGCGGTCCGCACCGTGTTGCGGTCTTTAGACACGCCCAGCAGGCTGCCATAGAGCCAGCCCGCATAGGGGTGCTGACCTTCGCGCCAGTTCGGTGCCGTGATGTCGCGCGGCGTGAACAATGTATGCCCGACGCCGAGGCCGCGTCTGAGCGTGTGATCGTCTTCGATATTCGGCAATTGTCGCGCCAGCCGGGCGAACCAGTCCGGCACGTCCCCGGGCGCGGAGAGCAGAGACGCGTACAGGCCATTGGAATAGTTGCGGTCAGTCCCGCCAAAAGAGTCGTTCTCAACTACGAAACTGAGAACGGGCGGATCCTCCAACTCGCGGCCGGGCTCCACCGCATGGGAGGCGCTCGTCATCGCGATCATCAGGCTGAAGAACCAAGCGGCTCGGGCAATCATTTCATGTCTCCAAGCCAGCGTTGCATGACGACGGTGGCGGTCAGGTCCCCGGTCACATTGAGCGCGGTGCGGCACATATCCAGAATGCGGTCGACGCCAAGCAGAATCGCCACCCCGGCTGGCGGCACGCCAAGGCCGGCGAGGATGGAGGCGAGAATGACGATCCCAACTCCGGGCGTAGACGGGCTGCCGATCGAGGCTCCAATGACTGTAACCGCCAGCAGCGCGAAGGTGGCGGGATCGAGATGAATCCCGAAGGCCTGGGTGATGAAAAGCGCCGCCGTCACCTGATAAAGCGCTGTGCCATCCATATTGATGGTGGCACCCAGCGGTATGATGAAGCGCGCCAACGACCTCTCAGCGCCAAGGCGCGTCTCCGCGATGGAGATGGAGAGCGGCATGGTCGCAGCGGAGCTGGAGGTGGAGAAGGCCAGCAGCTGAGCATCCGCGATCTGACTGAGAAAGCGCGTGATCGATCGCCCGGCGAGAAAGCGCACGATCAAGAGATAAAGGCCAAGCAGGAGCGCCAGACCCAGCAACACCGTCGCCATATAGGCTGAGAGCCCCGCCATGGCTGACAAGCCGGCCTTCATCGCGAAGTCGGCGATAAGACCGAAGACGGCAATGGGTGCCAAGCGCATGGCCCAGCTGACGATCTTCATCGCCACTTCCTGTGACAGGCGCGCGAACTGTAACAGAGGCGCGCATCGATCCACGCCGATGGCGAGAACGGCCGCGCCAATGAAGATCGCTGCCACCACGATTTGCAACATGTTCTGATTCAGGCTGGCTTCAGCCGGATTGGCCGGAATGAGCGCCGCAATTTGCTCGGTAACCGACAGGCTTGGCGCGGCGACAATGTCCGGCATCTCTATCGGCCCGGCGAAATCGGTCGGATCCAGGAAGCGCCCGGGCTGGATCACTGCGGAGCACGCCACGCCGATCAGGACTGCGATGGTCGTCGTCGCCACGAAATAGGGTCCGATACGCGACGCGGTTCGGGCGAGAAGCTTGGGATCTCCAGCCGACGCCACGCCCAGCACGATGGATGTGAGGATCAAGGCCGTCACGACCATCTGGATCATATTCAGGAAGATCGCGCCCGGCAGACCCAGCCAGTCGCCGAGCGCTTCAACCGCATCCGGCGAGAGCTGAGGCCCCATCGCAAGCTCCGGCGACATCCAAAGACCAAAGGCGAATCCGGCCGCGAGCGCGATGAGGATTTGCGCCCAAAGCTTGGCCTCAATCAACGCGCGCACTTCGCGGATCTTATAGCCATTGCGTCTGAGCATAGCCCTCATGATCGCGCCGGCAGACTCAGCACTGCGCGCAATCCCCCGCCCTTGCGGTTGGAGAGACGCAGAGCACCGCCATGGGCGGCGGCGATGGAGCTTGCGATCGACAGGCCCAAACCATGACCGCCTGTCTCCTTCGATCGAGAGGTTTCAAGCCGAACCAGGGGCTCCTTAACCCGCTCCAACTCGGCTGTAGGGATGCCCGGCCCGCGATCTTCGATGATGACCGCCCAGACATCGCCGCGCCGACTTACTCGAACGTCAGCCGCGCCCGCATGGCGAAGGGCGTTTTCAACGAGATTTCGAACCGCCCGGATCAAACTGGCGGGCCAGCCATCGACGAGCGCTTCTCGGTGCGGGGCCTCACACCTCACCTCACCGCCCTGATCGACGAAATCCGCGCATACGGTTTCGACCAGCGCGCCAAGATCGATCTCCACCCGCGGCTCCGCATCACCCTGTCCGGCACCGGCGGCGAGCGCCGCCTCGGTGAGATGTTGCAATTCGTCCAACGAGCGGATGAAGCGCTGTCTCTGGTCGCCGTCCTTCAGCAATTCCGCACGCAGGCGCAGCGCGGTGATCGGGGTGCGCAAGTCGTGGCCAATAGCGGCGAGCAGTTCGCGTTGCCCCGTCATGGTCGCGTCGATCCGCGCCGCCATGGTGTTGAAGGCGCTCTGGGCGCGGCGCACATCGCCGGGGCCCGACAGCATCAAAGGCTCATGGCGGTCGCCTGAGGACAAACGCTCGGCACCGCGCGTCAGGTCGCGGAACGGACGCGCGACACGGGTGCCCACAAAGCAGGCGACAATAATCACCGTCATGAGCGAGACACCGAGGAAAACGTAGATCGGCGATGGCGTTGGAGGCCAAAATTCGACCCGCGGGCCGACCGTGAAATTACTCCACCGGCCATCCTCGAGGCGGCGCGATACGAGAAGCACATCCAGCGCCCTCAAGACCCTGCCGTCCGCCTCAATCGGCGGCTCCTGAAACGCTGCCAAGACCGGCGTCCACGCTGCCTGAACCGGATCACCCGACGCCCGCGTCAAGCGTTCCGACAGCGCCGGGTCGTTGACGCCTTGGGTCGCGATCGGGGCGTCATCGACCCAGACTCTCACATCATCGACAACCCGCCCCTGTATGACCCGAGCCGCCTCATTGGATTGGGAGAAGCGAATATTCCAGGCGATCAGCCGCTCAAATCCGCCCTGCAGCAACACGGTGGTCGCGACGTTGGAGATGATCAGCGCCGCGCTCATCACCAGGATGAAGCGCATGGTCAGCGTGTCCCAGCCCTTCCCAGTCACAAGCGACGCACCTTGGCCTGCAGGCTGTATCCACCGCCGCGCACGGTGACGATGAGTTTCGGACGCCTGGGGTCACGCTCGACCTTGCGTCTGAGCCGGCTGATTAGCGTATCAATACTGCGGTCGAAAACATCGCCGGCGTCCTGGCCGATCAGATCGAGCAATTGCGTTCTCGACAGCACGCGGGAGGGCCGCGTCGCCAGCGCCACCAAGGCCTGATGCTCCCGCGTGCTCAACGGCGTTACCACGCCCGCTGGGTCCGTGAGCGCGCAGGAGGCAGCGTCATACACCCACCGGTCAAAGGCGTAGACCGCGTGAGAGGCCTCCGCCATGGGACGGTCGCGCCGCAACACCGCTTCGATGCGCGCAGCCAGTTCCCGCGGATTGAAGGGCTTGCAGACATAGTCGTCCGCCCCGAGCTCGAGCCCCAGAATGCGGGACTCCTCTTCTGTTCGGGCCGACACCAGAATAACCCGGGTACCACCCTTGGCGGTGAGGGAGCGGCAGAGCGACAATCCGTCTTCGCCCGGCATCATCACATCAAGCAACACGACTTCGCTGGGTGCGGCCTTCAACGCCGCGCGCGCGGCAGCTGCGTTGGCGACGGCGCGCACCTCATAGCCCCGCGCGATCAGAAACTCCTGCAGCGCCGCGCGAATGCCCGCGTCATCGTCGACAACTAGAACCCGCGCCGCCGTCTCAGCCATGTCCCGCACCGACCACCTCCTGTCGGCGCGCTAACCCCGTCGCGCGCCCGCAATCCTCCGCGATAAGCAAAAGCGCAGGAACGAATACGATAAGCAAGAGGCCCGCGAACAAGATCCCAAATCCGAGGCTGATCGCCACCGGGATCAAAAACTGCGCTTGCAGACTCGTCTCGGTCAGCATGGGCACGAGCCCTAAAAACGTCGTCAGCGTGGTCAGAACGATCGGCCGGAAGCGGCGCCGGATCGCGTTTATGACAGCGGCATCGGCGTCCGAGGCATTTTCAGCCCGCTCCTTATTGTATCGATCGAGCAAAACCACGCTGCCATTGATAATCACGCCGCAGAGCGCGACCACGCCAAACAGCGAGGGAAAGGTCAAGTCAAAGCCCATGAGCAGATGGCCCAGAATGGCGCTGGCGGCACCCAGCGGGATGGCCGCCATCACAATGAGCGGTTGAAGATAGGAGCGCAGCACGCTGGCGAGCATCACATAGATGACGCCCAGAGCGATCAAAAGATTGCCGCCCAGAGTGGCGATGTCTTCCTGCTGCTCGCGGGACTGGCCTTCAAAACTGGCGTCCAATCCCGGATGAGATCGCAGCAGGTCCGGCAGGACTGTCTCCTCGATCAGACCATTGACCAGATTGGGTGTGGTGACGGCCTCATCCACGTCGGCGGTCACACCGACGACGCGGCGACCATCCACCCGATCAATACTGGTGGGACTAACCGTCTCGGTAATGTCCGCCACAACGCTCAAGGCGGCTTCTCGGCCATCCGGCAGACGAATGCGCAGGCGCTCCAGGTCTGCGAGACTGCGCCGCTCAGCCTGGGGCAATCGCACATAGACGGTCACCTCCGACCGCCCGCGCTGAATGCGTTGCACCTCTTCACCGAAAAAGGCCTGACGCACCTGGCGGGCGATGTCACGGCTGGTCAGGCCCGCCGCAGCACCGGCCGGCGTGAGCGCGAATTCCAATTGCCGCTTGCCGGTGTCGAGGCCCGTTTCAATCTCCTGAACGCCGTCAACGGCGCGCAGCGCTTCAGCCAGCCGCTCCACAGCCATCTCCAAGACTGCGGCGTCGCGGTGCGACAAGTCGAGGCTGACATCATCGCCGCCGCCCGCCAGAGAGGCGCTGAAGCTGATGGATCGCACGCCGGGAATATCACCAGCGGCTTCACGCCAGCGGCGCGCGATCTCTTCAGATCCGAGCGTACGCTGAGAGGCCGACGCCAAGGTGAGGGTCGCTTCAGCAATATTGCTTGAGGTCGAGCCCCCGCCGG
>JANQMI010000062.1 GCA_028280165.1 Oceanicaulis sp.
CACGCCTTCGATGAAGAGCTGGATCGCTTTGACCCGCGCATGGAGCACAGCCCGGAGGGCACGGCGCGGACTCATGCTCGCTTCGCCGCGTTTTTGAGCGCGCTGGAGGGTTGAACCCCGGCAAGGCGCACGGCCTTATGGGGCCATGACGACCACTCTGATCATCGCAACCGTCTTGCTCGCCATGCTGGCCCTGTTGGGGCTGATGGTGGCGCGGGGGCTTTGGCGCCGCCTAACGGGTCAGCACTTAAAGCGCGATGCCTTCGCGCGCCACCGGGCCATGATCGAGCCCCATTTGCAAACCCGGTACCCGCCCGGCGAGGGGCCCTTCCCAGTGGTGGTGTTGTTCCACGGCTGCGGAGGTGTCCGCCAGATCATGGATGATTATGCCAAAGCGGCGACCCAGGCCGGAGTCGCGGCCGTGATTGTCGACAGCCATACTCCGCGCGGCATCGACTATGAAGCTGCGCTGGCTCAGGTCTGTACAGGGCGAATTTTGTGGGGCCGGGAACGGGCTGGCGATGTCCATGCCGCGCTGGCCGTGATTGGTGATGACTCCCGGTTGGATTCGAGCCGTATCGTGCTGGCCGGGTGGAGCCATGGGGGCTGGACGCTGATGGATGCCTTTACGCTTCAATCCAGCGGCCAGAGCCCGGACGGGCTTGATACGGTCCCGCAGCCAGCCTTCCAGGGCGTGCAGGGTATTTTCCTGGTCTACCCCTATGTCAGCGGCCCGGCGCTGGCACGACGGCGGACAGTGGTGCCACCTGCGCCGATCGAAGCCTTCCTGGTTGCTGACGATGGTATGGCCAGTGAGCATGAAGCCGCTGAAGTCTTTGCCAAAATGAAGGAGGCTGGAGGGTCGGTGACCTGGTCGACCTTGGGCGGCGTGACGCATGGTTTTGACGAACCCGATCACCATCCGACCTCAAAGCTGAGCTATGATGAAGAGGCCACGCTGCAAACGCGGGGGGCCTTTGTTGAGTTTTTGAACCGCCGCCTTGACCCTAAGCCGGTTTGATCAGGAGCTGACCCATGATCCGGTTCCTCGCCGCATGCCTGGCCATCACGACGGCCCTGGTCCTGGCGGCCTGTTCTGCGCCGCAGGTCGAAACCGGTAAAGGGCCAACTTTGGTGACTGTATTTACCGAAGCTGGCCAGGACGTAGCCCCCCGTGACGGCTTGTTTGCCAGCTATGGACTGGGCATTGAAAGCGCGGCCACGCGGTTTGATGCGCAAGGACTGGCCAGCCTGCCCTCTCACACCATGCGGGCGGATTTCCCCATTGGGTCTGACCCACGCCGTTTCGAAGGCCCACGCCTGTCAGACATCCTGATTGCGACAGGAGCCGGCGGCGCAGGTGCGCGACTGACTGCGGCGGATGGGTATCAAGTTGAAGTTCCAGCAGAAATGATCGCACGCCACCAACCCGTCTTCGCAACTCATGTCGACGGAGAGCCCTTGCCGCTGGGCGGATTAGGACCGGGTCTTCTGGTCTGGCCGCGCCAAAGCGATGACGCGCTCGCCGAAATGAATGATGAGATGTGGGTTTGGGGTGTGTTTGCCATTGAAGCGGTTGAATTTTAGGTCCGTGAAGGGATTAACCGCGCGACACCCTTTCCCTTTTCGTCTCGACCGTTAAGTTCCTCCTAACCTGTTTTTTGACGCAGCATGACCGGGGAGGGTCAGCGTGGAAGGTCTCACAGTATTTATCGATAGCCTGTCGGGCTTTATCTGGGGGGGCACCTGGGGTGACACCCGGATCCTGCCGGTGGGTTTCCTGGCCGTTGTGCTTTTGGGCACAGGTCTGTTTTACATGGTCCGTCTGGGTGCCCGGCCGCTGCGGCGCTTTGGCCCGGCCCTTGGCGAGCTTTGGGCGGGCCGCAAGTCCCAGGGCAAGGATGGCGACATCACCCCGTGGCAAGCGCTGTCGACCGCCCTGTCCGGTCAAGTCGGCACTGGTAATCTGGCCGGTGTGGCCACCGCGATTTCACTGGGTGGCCCAGGGGCCATCTTCTGGATGTGGATTACCGCGCTGCTCGGCATGGCCTGTGCGTTCGCTGAATCCAGCCTGGCTGTGAAATATCGCGAAACCCATGCCGATGGCCGCATCCATGGCGGCCCGATGTTCTACATCAAAAACGGCTTGAATGGCGGCAAGTCCGGCTTTAGCGGGGCTTTTGGCTGGCTGGCGATCCTCTTCTGTATCGGCACGGTGATTTCAGCCGTTGCGACCGGCGGGATGATCCAGGCGAATTCGATCACCGAGTCCATTATTCAAAGCGGCAGTGAATTCAATGTCGGCATTCCCAACTGGGGTGTTGGTCTGGTGCTGTCGGCGCTGGTCTTCATGGTGATCATTGGCGGCATCAAGTCCATCGGCTCAGTGGCGGGTAAGGTTGTGCCCTTCATGGCGGTCTTCTACATCGCCATCGCCCTGGTCGTTGTTCTGATGAATATCGACAAGGTTCCAGGAGCCTTCATCACCATCTTCTCCTACGCCTTCGGTCTGGAACAGGCTGTGGGTGGCGCGGCTGGTTATGGTGTTCTGCAAGCGATCCGTTATGGCGTGGCGCGGGGCCTGTTCTCCAACGAGGCCGGGCAGGGTTCTGCTCCGATTGCCCACGCTGCGGCACAGACCAAAAGCCCTGTGGCTCAAGGTGAGATCGCGATGATTGGTGTGTTTATCGACACCATCGTGATCTGCACCATGACGGCGCTGGTCATCTTGGTCTCTGTCGGCAGCTATCCGGGTCCGGACGGCACAACGGTGGAGTATGCGTGGCAGTCCACGTTGAACTCTTCGGCGATCACCACGGCGGCCTTTGCCAATGCGATCCCAGGCGGTCAGTTCGTGATCTCAGGGGCGTTGGCGCTGTTTGCCTTCACCACCATCATTGGCTGGAGCTATTACGCGCAGCAGGCGGCCAGCTATCTCTTCGGGGACTGGATCACGATGCCGTTGCGCTACACGTGGGTGCTGGTGGTTTTCCTGGGCTGCCTGGCAACGGCGGTGACGGACACGCTGTGGCGGTTTGGCGATATCGCCAATGCGTCCATGGCGTTCCCGAACCTGATTGCCATCCTTCTGCTGTCCGGCGTTGTGGCCACTATGGCCCGCGAAGCCGATGATAAGCTGAAACGCGGGGAATCAATCATCAATTGATGATCCACCGCTTGAACGAACGAGAAGGGCGCGGCGAAAGCTGCGCCCTTTTTGGTTTGGGGACACAGTGTTTGTCATGGCCCGGCTTGTCCGGGGGTGACACTCACCATTGAGGGCTCAGACGCTCCAATCGGCGAACACTCCGCTGACCAGGCGCTCCATCGCGTCCCAACGCTTATAGGTCCGGCCTTCGCCTTTCAGGGCCCGCCAGGCATGGGCGAGCGGGGCACGATCCGATGCCGGTATGACGGTCAGCGGATCTAGGCACACACGGATGGTGAACAATACTGCGCCTGTATCCGGCAATCGCCGGATCGTCTGACGCTCCACACGCAGGTGCAAAATCGCTTCGGCGTCTTTGGCGGCGATGTGCGCCGCGCGGTTGCGCAGGGCAGTGCCGTCGGGCGTGTGACGGTCGGACCCGCATTGGAGTGTCCAGTTGAATCGCTCCAGCACCAGGCCGGGCCTTAGCCCATCAAAGACACGCCCAATCCGTGCGGCCAGTCGATGCCCATCTGGAACGGGGCCATGAAGGGCGGCGAGCTCTCGACCATAGGCGTCATCGATGGAAAAGAAGGTCGGGGCGGTCAAAGTCAGACCGCTGCACAGCCAGGCGTCACCGCGTTTTTCCATAATCACCAGATCATCGCTCACCAGCGCTGACGCGCCTATCAAGGTGTCGCAAGGGGTGCCGAGCGCTTGCCCAACCAGGCGCGCGGCTTCGACCGCAGCGGGTGCGCCTTCGGGTGATTGCCTCAGAATGCGATCTGGCTCGGTCAGCAGACCATGTTTCCAGTCCAGCACATAGGCTTCGGTGTCCGGGGTGAGCCAGGCGTCCAGCGCCAGCGGCTTCATGTTCGGCGTAAAGGTGGGTGCGCCGGCCCTATAGGGCGCGTGGGGCGGAACCCGAAACACTCAGCGTCGCTCCGGAAGCCAGCTCAACGTGCGCGCCACACGCGCCAGCCACAAGGCCAGCGCCAGGCCAAGTGCAACTCCGACACAGTTCGCAGCAAAATCGGAGATCGAGGCGGTGCGCCCGACGAAGTCGGTGCTTTGTAAAAGCTCAATCAAGATGCCGTAGAGCCCTAACAGGCCCGCTGCCCACCAGCGTCTGGCGTGTGGCCAACCGGCTCGGGCCAGGATGGTGAGCGCCGCGAAACTGACCACATGGTCCAATTTATCCCATCCGATCAGGGTCGCGCGGCCTTCGTCTCCAGGCCATAGCGCAACACTTGTGATGAGAACCACCGCGACGGCCAATGCGCCGCGCGCTTCGCGCGGTGTTAAGAGCCTGCGCCATCCCGGTTGCCCGGGATCGGAGGGCTGCCTAGGCTGCGCGCGGTTTTTTGATGAGGAATTCTGACCCATGACTGCGTTTCTAGCCGATCCGTTATCGCTCGCCAAAGCCCGGTTTGACTGGACACGCGACGAGGTCGAATCCATCCATAACGCGCCGTTTACAGACCTCATCTTTGCCGCTCAAACGCTGCACCGAGAAGTCCATCAGCCCAACAAAGTGCAGAAATCGCGCCTATTGTCGATCAAGACGGGCGGTTGTGCGGAAGACTGCGGCTATTGCAATCAATCGGCGCATTTCGACACTGGCCTGAAGGCGTCCAAGCTGATGAATCCAGTGGTCGTTGAAGCCAAGGCCAGAGACGCCAAAGCCGGTGGCGCAACGCGCTTTTGCATGGGTGCGGCCTGGCGAGAGCTGAAGCCCCGCGATGAGCCAGCCATTCTCGAGATGGTAAAACGGGTCAAAGCGCTGGGCCTGGAAACCTGCATGACACTCGGCATGTTGGAGGACGGCCAGGCCGAACGCCTGGCTGAGGCCGGGCTGGATTTCTACAATCACAATCTCGACACCTCGCCGGAATACTACAAAAAAATCATCACCACCCGGACCTGGCAGGACCGCATTGATACGCTCGCGCGGGTCCGCGGGGCGGGCATTCAGGTCTGCTGCGGCGGGATTATCGGCATGGGTGAGGATGAAGCCGATCGCATCGGCTTGCTTACCGAATTGGCGACTTTGACGCCCCACCCCGAAAGCGTGCCGATCAATCACCTTGTCGATGTGGAAGGTACGCCGCTGTCCGGATCAAAACCGCTGGATGGTATCGCCTTTGTCCGGGCGATTGCGACGGTCCGTCTGATCATGCCCCAGAGCGTGGTCCGCCTGTCAGCGGGTCGCGAGACCATGAGCCAGGAGCTGCAGGCGCTGTGCTTCTTGGCCGGTGCGGGATCAGTTTTCGTTGGCGATGAGCTGCTGACAACGCCCAACCCGGAATTGGCCAGCGATAGCGCCTTATTCGAAACACTGGGGCTGGAAGGTGATGAGCCGGGTGCGGCCAAGCGGGCGCAAAGCGCCACGGCATAGCCCGCTACTCCGCCTGAGCCTGGCTTGGCAGGGTGAGTTCCGGTGCTGCGGCTTCGCCAGACGCGCTGACCGGCAAATGAGCGGTAACCCGTGTGCCGTCACCCGGCGCGCTTTCCAGCGCCACCCAGCCGCCGTGCAGGCGAACGATATCATTGACCAGCGCTAGCCCAAGGCCCGCACCGCCGCCTTCACCGCGTTCAAAGCGCTCGAAAATCTTCGCCTGGCGTTCTGGTGCGATCCCTTCGCCATCATCGGTGACCCAGAGCCGGGCTTCGCCGTCTTCAACTTCAGCGCCGACTTCGATCACACCGCCTGAACCCACATGATCCAACGCATTGGTCAGCAGATTATAGAGCACCTGCTTTAATCGCGTGCCATCGGCCCGGATGAGGTCTGCCGCACCCTCTGTGTTCATGGTCAGCCTCACCCCGCCATGCTCAGCGCGATTGGCAATCAGCTGAGTGGCGGCCTCGACCACTTCAGGCAGGCGTACATCGCCCAGTTCCAACTCCAGCTGGCCCGCGTCGATGGCGGCAATGTCGAGAATATCGTCGATGAGCTTGCCCAGCTGGCCTGAGGCGGCCTGGATCGCGCCCATATGCTCGGCCTGGCGCTCATTCAGCTCGCCCGCGAACCCGCCTGTGATCAGATCGGCATAGCCGTGGATCGTCGTGAGCGGCGTGCGCAGCTGGTAGCTCACATGTTCGACGAACTCGCTCTTGATGCGCTCAGAGGCTTCCAAAGCTTCCGCGCGGTCGCGCAGGGCAGCCTCAATCCGGCGGGAGTCGGTGATGTCATCCCAGGCAATCAGGGTTGCACCATCGGGCAAGGGCCGGGTCAGGAAAGTCAGCACCGAGCTGTCCTTGCGCCGCACCTCTCCGGTGACAGGCTTGCGCGCCTCGGGTGAGGGATCGGTCACACGCGCTTTTAAGTCAGCCCAAGCTTCGGCATCCGGTAGCAGAGCCTGACACTGCTCAACAATCCTGTCGAAGGGCGCGTCATCCAGCGTTTCGGCATCCAGCGCCCAGAGCTTTTCAAAGGCCGCATTGCGCAGCTTCAGCTTGCCGTCTGTGCTGAAGACCGCGACCGCTTCATGAAGCTTGTCCAGTGTTGCACGCTGCACCTTGATCAGCGTGTTGTAGCGCGCTTGCAGGGCCAGCTGATCGGTCATGTCTTCAAAGATCAGCAACACGCCGCCCAGCGGATGACGCTGGCGTGCGACACGCAGTGTGCGGCCGTCGGGCAGCGGCCAAAGCTCATCAGGCTGGGCCTGGCCGGGGGCGGCTTCATAATGGGCCAGTTCAGCTTGCTTCCATTCGGTATAGTCGGCCTGCTCCGGCAGCCGGCGCTTTTCGCGAAGTCGATCCAGCAAAGCAGAGTGGGAGGGCCGCTCATTGAGGAAGGCTTCTTCAACGCCAAACAGCGTCGCGAAGGCCCGATTATAAAAGACCAGCCGCTTGGCCCGGTCGAAGATCGCCACCGCTTCTGCCATATGGTTGAGCGTCTCGTCATGGGCCTGGCGGAAGCGTTTCAGCGCAGCCTTGGATTCTTCGCCTTCGGTGACATCAACACCGAAACCTGCCACCCCGCCGCTGATCGGGTAAATGACGATGCGCATAACCCGGCGCTCACCGGCAATCACAGCGCCACGGACGCTGGACTGGGCCTCACCGGTATTCAGGGCGTCCCGGGTTAAGTCGGTCAGAGTGGGCTCAAGTAAAATCTGCTGCTCTAGAACCTCGCTTGCGGCTTCAACCTCCACCGCCTGAGCGTAGGCGGAATTGACCCAAACCAACCTGCCCGCAGCATTCATGCGCCAGGCGGGGGTCGGGGCCCGGCCAAAGGCTTCGACCAGCGCGAGGGAATCTTCACTGGTAGGGTCATTGGCGGAAGGAACCTGTCCGGTCGCCGCTGAGGTCTCAAGCCCGCGCACGGCCGGATCGGTGAGCCATAGGACGAGGCGGCGGCCGGCCGGGCGCCCGTCGGCTTCAATCCGCCGGCCAGAGGGACCGGAAATCGACAATGAGAAGGGCTGCCCGGTCTCCATAAGGGCCCCCATGCGCACGCGCAGCGTGGACAGATCACCACCCGGCGACTGAGCGTCAAAATCAGCCAGCGCGTCAAGAATCTGGGCAGCGGCGTCACCGCTTGTGGCGGCACCGGCATTGAGCTCAGCAAAGCTGACCATGGAGGCTAGCGCAGCCGGACTGCCGTGGATGGCTGGCTCGGCCCAGCTGTCATCCTGAAGTGTTGGCGGGCTATCCCACACCAGGACCAGGCCGGGATGCGCGGCGAAAACGCTTTCTGAGCGGACGGCGCGATCTTCTGCCGTCATAAGGCGGTCACGCCACAGGATTTTGGCTTTGCGCGCGCCGGCGGTCATACGATAGGCCCAGACAGCTGCGGACACCGCAAAGGCCACCGCCCCTCCGGTGACGATTAATGTGGCAAGCTGGACCGGCTCAGCGACAGTCATGGCGCGTCATTCTCACCCCGGCTGGCGCGCGCATGTGCCCGTTCAGGGCGCGCGGCTCATTTGCGCAGACGAATCACACCTTACCGGAAGGTGAATCAGAGCGCGACTGCCGTCTTCTTTAGCGCGCCTAGTCGGTGTCGTACCGGTTGTCGAATTCGTAGACGAGGCGGTCCTCGCACTGCTTCAGTCCCGCCGACAGACCTTCTGGAAGGGCATAGCGGCGCTCACTGAGATAATCGCGGGCTGATTGGCGCAGATGGCGATTGTGAGACTGGGGCGCACCGACCGCGGGGTCGAATTTGGCATTGACGACATATCCGTCGCCCGTCACATCGAAAGTGACCGGCAATTCGGCGTAATAGTCATGAGTGCCGTGGACGGCCAACCGCCAAATCGCTGCCGGCAGGCGTGGCGGATCGGCGGGGTCAGCCCGCTCAAGCGTGTATAGATCAGGACAGGCCGTGGCCGCGACCGAGTCAAAGCTGCGGTCTGCGGTTGCACTACATCCACCCAGCACCAGAAGCCCGGCAAGTGGCCAATATCTCATCGTAAACCCCTCCATTGTCGTGAGCGGTAATATTGTCAGGCCGAATTCGCCTGACAAGCTAAAACGACGCAGAGTCTTTAGCGAACGCGGACCAGGCCTTGGGTAAACTCGAACAGCACGACACATCCGCGCAGCCCTGTCTCGGAGGTCTCAAAGCGCCAATTGCGCACTGCGCGGCGGGCTTCGCGGTCAAAGCTTCCACCTGGCACGCCGCGCGCAACACGCACGTCGGCGGTTTCACCACTGGGCGCGACATCAAACTGGATGATCGACCAGCCTTGAAGCCCACGCGACCATCCGCGCGCAGGATAGTCTGGCAGGTCTGCCGAGACGGCGGCCACAGGGTCGCCCACACAGCCTTCGGTGTCCGCCGCCCGTTCCACATTGGGCGGGATGGGCATATCGCTGGTGGGCATGAAGGGCCGATCGCGCGGATCGGCAATCGGGCTCAGCTCCTGCGCCGACGTACAGGCTGCAAGAAAGAGGACGGGAAGGAGGGTGAGCGCGCGCATGGCCTAAATTGCAACTAAGGAGTTGATGATACCTTTAAGATCGTACAAATTACGCCCAGGTGGGGATTTATTCTATTCAATTGAGAGGGCTTCATGTTGGAGCAGGCGAAAATTGGTGTTGACGTTCTTCTGAAGCTCGAAGAGTGGGGTATTCTTGATCAGGTCGTCAAATTTATCGGATTAAAGACATCACATCGACTCTTAATTGTGGGCGCATCCGGCAGCGGAAAGACTGCCTTTCTTAAGCACCTTGTTGATGATGACTCTCACATTTTGGCTGATGAGCGAAGCTCGATTGATGAGCGGAAGGAAGGGAAACTTCAGGGATCTCTTTTTGAGCTGATCACAGTTCCCGGTCAGGACGGGCAGATTGAGCGAGGCAATCGGCTTGACGTATATCGTGAGCTCTCCAGAGGGGAGCCGGTGGGCATTATCCACGTGACTTCAAATGGCTATCATGAGGGTCCCGCGAAGCTGGCGGAGGTCTTCAATGAAGACCGCTCTGTTCGTGACAGTTATCTCACGGAGAGGCGAAATGAAGAGGTCAAGTCGATTAGAGAGTGCTTGACGCATCTCGGCGGCAACCAAGGCAATGCGAGGTGGCTAATTACCCTGGTGAATAAGGCTGATATCTGGTGGACACCGGAGCATGGAAGGGAGGTGGTAGAGGCCTATGAAAATGGGTCTTACACGGATGTTGTAGGAGAGTTTTTCCAAGGTCCGCATGCAATATGTCGTTACAGTGTGCGAAACCAAGTTTTCTATGGCACCATGCCAGTATCGGGTTTCTATGATGATACCCTTAGAAGCCGTGACCATGATAACCTAATCGCGCGAATTCTGGACCTTTCGTCTAGAGATTGAAAATAATGAAGCATGATGCATCACTAAACTTTTTCTCAGAGAGTGAAGCAGTCATCTATAAGTCTGTGCAAAGGATGAGACTTTACTCTACCTTGTTGATCATATTTAGTTTGTTTAATTTTGTAATAGGCCTATCAACATTTCCAATATTTTCATTGTTTACGCGAATTGATGTAAACTTTTCGAGCCGAATTATAACCAGCCCGGTGGATGTAGCTATTGGGACGACATTCGTATCGGTAATGCTTGCGGCAATAGCGATATCTTTGAGTTGGATATATGAGGGAACCCGAATTTCTACTCGACAAGAGCTACAATTTATTTCTGACAACGTGGAGTGGTTAAAATCTAACTCAATGAGTCACGCCGACGATGCTCGTGAGGAGTATCGGTTTTTGTTTCACCGGTATGGCATTGCCGAAAAAATGCCGTTTGCGACAAGGGATGGCGGACAAAGCTACTACGTAGCTTTTAACCTTCTTATGGCGTGTGTTTCAATTTTTAGCTTGGCAGCAATATTACCTTATTCTTAAGCAATAACCCCGCCGGATCGCTCCAGCGGGGTCTTTTAGTTGTCTGAGCGTCGCGCTTAGTAGCGATAGTGCTCGGCCTTGAACGGGCCTTCGACTTCTACGCCGATATAGTCGGCCTGTTCATTGGACAGCGTGGTCAGGTTGGCCCCCAGCTTGGGCAGGTGCAGGGCCGCGACCTTCTCATCGAGATGCTTGGGCAAGATGTAGACTTGGTTGTCATACTGGTCCCCGCGCTGCCACAGCTCGATCTGGGCCAGCACCTGGTTGGTGAAGCTGGCGCTCATGACAAAGCTGGGGTGACCGTTGGCGTTACCCAGATTGACCAGCCGGCCCTCCGAAAGCAGCACGATTTTATGGCCTTCGGGGAACTCCACCATGTCGACCTGCGGTTTGACATTGGTCCACTGGAAGTTCCGAAGCGCTTCGACCTGAATCTCATTGTCGAAATGGCCGATATTGCAGACCACGGCCATATGCTTCATCGACCGCATATTGTCGACGGTCACCACATCCTTGTTGCCCGTGGCTGTGACAACAATGTCGATCTCGCCAATGACGTCTTCCAGTGTGACGACCGCAAAGCCGTCCATGGAGGCCTGCAGCGCACAGATCGGGTCCACTTCAGTCACCGACACGCGCGCCCCAGCATTGCGCAGGGATTCAGCCGAGCCCTTGCCCACATCGCCATAGCCGCACACCACGGCGGTCTTGCCGGACATCATCAAGTCGGTGCCGCGACGGATCGCATCGACCAGGCTTTCGCGGCAGCCATAGCGATTGTCGAATTTCGACTTGGTGACGCTGTCATTGACGTTGATGGCCGGGAAGGCCAGCTCGCCGCGCTTGGCCAGCTGGTACAGGCGCATCACGCCGGTGGTGGTCTCTTCGGAGACGCCCTGGATGGCGGCCTTCGCCTTGGCAAACCAGCCCGGGCTCATCTCGATGCGCTTGCGGATGGCCTGAAAGAGAAACTGTTCTTCTTCGGACTTCGGCTCGCCCAGGGTGGACGGGTCGGCTTCAGCAGCTTCACCCAGCTGCAGATACATCGTGGCATCGCCACCATCGTCCAGGATCATGTTGGCAACTTCGCCGTTCGGCCAATGGAAGATGGCGTCGGCATATTCCCAGTATTCTTCCAGCGTCTCACCCTTATAGGCAAAAACCGGAATACCCTGGTCAGCGATCGCGGCGGCAGCCTGGTCCTGGGTGGAGAAGATGTTGCACGAGGCCCAGCGAACCTCGGCACCCAGCTCCACCAGGGTTTCGATCAGCACGGCGGTCTGGATCGTCATGTGCAGCGAGCCGGCAATGCGCGCGCCAGCGAGCGGCTTCTTGCCCTTATATTCTTCTCGCAGTGCCATCAGGCCCGGCATTTCAATCTCGGCCATCTCAATTTCGAGGCGGCCCCAATTGGCCAGGCTGAGATCTTTCACATAGCGGTCTTCGCCACTGGCTGCGGCGGCGGGAAGGAGGGTCATGGACATCGCCTTATCTGTGTTGAATTTGCATGGCCCTGCGCCACGCATGGCTTTTGTTGGCGGCGATATAACGCTGCAGGGCCTGGGTGGCAAACCTTGAAAGGATTGTGACCTTCGTTGAGTCCGGTTCCAGAACCGGCAAGCATCTTGTATAACCTTTTGTTAAACACTCTGAGCCGGCCCGAAATGGGTCAGTTGAGGGGATGGGGCCGTAAGGCACCAACTAGGTGCACACAGGTGTTGAAGGCGCGCGGGCCGGGGGGATCGCACGCCGCCGAGGGGAAGACTTCGACATGGCAAATCTGCCAACCGCTTACGCCAGCCAGCGTTTTGGCCGTAAAACGCTCGACTTCTACGCCGTCGAGGGTGATGTGGTCGGGGCTGATCCGCGCGCACGCAGTGAAGAGCGCCGCCTGGAGGATATGGACGGTCAGCGCCATACGGTTCGGCTGATGGAAAAAGGCTTCGAGCTCACACCTGGCCAGACCGCGACCGTCCTGCGCATGCAGCCGGGCCCCGCGCGCCGGTCTCGTCCTGTGGCTGTGGTCAATCACGATACCGGTGGCTGGTGCCGAACCCATCCGGGGGCTGAAGGCTTGCTCGCCAAAGCGGGCGTTTCGCGCACGTTTAACTGGGTCCTGACTATGGGCCTGTTTGCGATTGCAGCGCTGGTCCTGGTTTGGCCATTTCTAAGATCCTTCCTGGTCGAAGTGGATCCGAGCCTGTTTGGCGGTGCGCCGAACTTCAATGTGGCCGAAATGACGGTCGCAGC
The DNA here is from genome assembly GCA_028280165.1 of Oceanicaulis sp. Taxonomy (GTDB): domain Bacteria; phylum Pseudomonadota; class Alphaproteobacteria; order Caulobacterales; family Maricaulaceae; genus Oceanicaulis. Next base: position 12,729 of record JANQMI010000062.1, read on the forward strand.
CCTGCCCGCCCTGGCTGGCTGGAGCTTTTCCGATGCCATCGCGCCGATCACCGCACCCCTGATTTCGGCGATGCCAGGCCTTTCAGGCGTGGCGGATATGTTGGTGTTTGGCGCCGGTATACTCGTGGCGTCGCTAGGTGTTTACTTGCTTCGCTCCTGGCGTTTGCTTTGGGCCCCGGTCTTCGTCGCTTTGATCGGTGTTATTGCGCTGGGTTATGGCGGTGTCACAGGTATGGTCGGTCCGGCGCTATCCGGTCTAGGCCTTGCCGCGTTGCTGTTCCTTGTGGGTGGGGTGATCAATCGTATTCGCGATGGTGCCCGCCTTGAGGCCCGCATAGCTGTGCTGTCCGACCATCTACTGCGGCAAGGGCCGCAGGATGTTGTCGTCCCTGTCGAGGAGGCCGATGACGCGCCATCTGCCGACGAGCCAGCCAATGACGAGGTCGACGCGGTTGTGCCGGCGGGTGTCGCCGCCGCAGCCAGCCTGCGTGAGCCGGGACAGGATGACGGCGAAGAAGTTGCCCCTGAAGAGTCGGACGAGGCGGCGGAGGGCGCGCCTTCATCGCAAGAGGCTGAGCGTGTCGAGGATGAGGGGGCGGATGCTTCCGAAAGCGAGGCGGACTCCGAAACGTCCGAACCTGACGCTGTGACCGTTTCCGAAGCGACGGGCTCAGAAGACGCCCTTGATGCCGAAGCGGTGGAGGCTGTGGAGGCCACTGAAACGACTTCTGCCAGCGATGCTGAGGGGCTGGATGAATCTCAAGGCGCTGAGGCTGCGGGACCTGAAGTTGAAAGCGCTGATCCTGCAGACACGCCCGATGAAGACATAGAGGCCTCTGACGTTGACGCTGTTGCTGAACCGGTTGAGGACACGGTGGACGCGGAGACCGTACCTGAAACGGCCAATGAGGCAGAACCGATCGAGGTGTCTGACGCCACTCCCGCTGATGTTACGAGCGAAGACGGTATTGAGCCCAGCGCCGATGACTCCGGGACAGAGGCTGTTCCGTCCGCCGAGGCCATGCCGCTGACGGACAGTGAAGACGGTGAGGCTCCGGCTGACCCGTCTGCTGACGGGGCGTCTGGCGCGCCGATCCCCGGTGATACGGCCCCTGCGGGTCTCGATCCGGAAGAGGCGGAGCGCTTGCGCACCGATCCGCGCTACGCGTCCCGGGCCATTGTCTTGCCGCCACCGCCACCGATGCCAACACCGGGTCCTGATCTGGGCGAAGGCAGTGGCGAGGCCGTGGGCCAAGGTGAAACAACCATGTTGAAGCCGAGCGCACCTTTGCCGGGCAATGTGATTCCGATTTTTGCCGCTCCGGCGTCTTCAGAAATTCCTCAGGAAAATCGTGAGAGGCCCCACACGCCGGAAGCAGCGAATGAGGACGAGCCACCGCGCGAGCCTTCTTGATTGCTGAAGAATTGGCGCTCGGCCGCGGTCTTTGGGGCCTATTCGTCGAAGCCGCGCTCAACCAGATCGGCCAAGGCTGCGACGGCGTCTTCCGCTTCACGGCCCTCGGCGCTGATCGTGATCTCACTGCCCAGCCCGGCGGCCAGCATCATCAGGTCCAGAGCTGAGTCGGCTCTGACCGCGTCGGCGCTTCGGGCCACGCTGACTTCAGCATCAAAGCGGGCAGCCTCTGCCACAAACCGGGCGGAGGCGCGTGCATGCAGCCCACGGGCGTTGCAGATCGTCACGGTGCGTTGAGTGCTCACGAGGCGTCAAGAATGCTGGAAGCGATCGCGATATAGCGTTTGCCTGCTTCGGTGGCGCTGTTGGCCAGCTCGTCCAGAGTGAGCCGGGTACGCGCCTCCGCCAATTTGATAAGCATGGGCAGGTTCGCCCCGGCAATCACCTCCACCTTGCCCTTCTCCAGAAGTGAGATGGACAGGTTGGATGGCGTCCCGCCAAACATATCGGTGAGCACGATGACACCGGATCCAGAATCGGCTTCTTCCACGGCCTCGCGGATATCGTCGCGGCGGCGCTCCATATCATCATCGGGGCCAATGGAGATTGCAGCGCAAGCCTCCAACGGGCCAACCACATGTTCAGTGGCAGCAACAAGCTCGTCTGCGAGGCGTCCGTGGGTGACGACGACAATGCCGATCATGTAAAGGCTTCACTCTGGTAGGCCAGTAGATTGCAATGCATGTAAGCCTTCTTTTGCACCCGCGAAAAGACCTCCGAGACAGGAGGATGCAGTCAGCTTGACCGTGTCGTCGATGGAAGATCAACCGTAAATCTTGCGCCGGTGCGATCTGAGCGGTTTGAGGCTCGGATATGACCCCCATGGGCTGTGACAATTTGGCGGGCAATCGCCAGTCCCAGGCCGGAGTGTGAGCCGAAGGCGGCCCCTGTGGGGCGCTCGGTGTAAAAGCGTTGGAAAATGGTCTCCAGATTTTCCGTAGGGATGCCCGGGCCCTCGTCGGTGACCTCAACGCGGATATGCCCATGAGGCTGGCCGCGCCGCTGGACTGTCACCTGAACGCGTCCGCCTTCAGGCGAGAAGGTAATCGCGTTTTCTACCAGATTGATGAAGACACGGCTTAAGGGTCCTTCATGGCCGGTGACCTTCAGGTCCAAACCGCGTGGATCCAGTGTCACACGCGGCGCGCGGGTATCACCATCTGGCGGTGTGTGGATAGAGACGATGTCGCCCAGAAGGCGGACCATATCGATCGGGGCCAGGTCTTCACGGGCCAGTTCGGCATCCAAGCGTGAGGCATTGGAGATATCGGTGATCAGGCGATCCAGGCGCTTAACGTCATGCTGGATCACCGCAACCAGCTTGGCGCGTTTTTCGTCATCCTTGGCCAGCGGCAGTATTTCGGCGGCTGAGCGGATGGATGTGAGCGGATTTTTGATTTCGTGACTGACGTCGGCTGCAAAGCTCTCAATGGCATCCAGGCGATCGTAGAGCGCGTCGGTCATGGCCGTGAAGGCCCGGCCCATATCGCCGATCTCATCGCGCCTTTTGCTCATATCGGGCAAGGGAACGCGCCGCCCACCGGCTAAGCGGACTTCTCGGGCGGCATCGGCCAGGCGCCGCACGGGGCGCGCGATTGAGCCAGTGAGCCATAATGCCCCGGTCATGATGGCCACAAAGGCGGTAAGGGCGAAGGGCAGAATGGCCTGGCGCTCGGCGGCAATGAGCTCGTCGAAATCATAGGACTCGTAGGTCACCGTGCCGACCACGGCTTCAATCAGCTTGATCGGGATCGTCACAGAGACGATCCGCTCCCCATCCGAACCGCGCCTGAGACCGGTTTGGGCTTCGCCCGTTTCAAACGTCGCTTTAACCTCTTCAATCAGGTCGCGATCTTGGCGTGCGCGCTCTTCCGGGCTCAAAAACAGGCCGCCAATCCAGTCTTCCCAGCGTCGCCACAGACCCTGCTCATCGTCGGTGTCCTCGCCAAGCGGGGCCAATACCGATTCTTCCACAGCACCAGCAATCAGATCGCTATCGGCGATCCGGCGCGGGCCGGGCTCATAGAGCAAAGCTCGTGTTTCGTCAGGGACGTAGAGTTGGGACAAACGGCGCAGCACTTCGCGCGCGCCTTCAGAATCCATGCGCGGTCCTGGCGCGTCGCCGGAGACGGAGGTCTCGGTAATCACATTCGCGATAATCTCAGCCTGGGCTGTGAGAGAATCGACTTTCGCATCCACCAGACCGCGGCGGTTTTCGGTAATGGCAACCATGCCTGCCAGCAGCACAGCCAGCGCGGCCAGGTTGACGCCCATAATCGTCCAGGCCAGGCGCGAGGTAAAAGTTCGTCGCACCCAGGCGACGAAATCGATCCACCGGGCCGTCGCCGTCCTAGGCTTCTTTGTATCGGTATCCGACGCCATACAGGGTCTCGATTCCGTCGAAGCTGGTATCGACTTCGCGGAATTTCTTCCGGATGCGCTTGATGTGGCTGTCGATGGTCCGGTCATCGACATAGACCTGATCGTCATAGGCCGCATCCATCAGATTATCCCGGCTCTTCACGAAGCCAGGGCGATGGGCCAGCGACTGCAGGATCAAAAACTCGGTAACCGTCAGCCGAACCGGACGGCCTTCCCAAAGGCAGGCGTGGCGATTGGGGTCCATGGTCAGCTTGCCGCGCTGGATAGCCTTTTGGTCGCCTGCATCGCCATCGATTCCCGGATCGGACTGGGAGCGTCGTAGCACCGCCTTGATCCGGCGGGCCAGCAGCTGATGGGAAAAGGGTTTGGCGATATAGTCATCCGCGCCCAGGTCCAGGCCGAGTGCCTCATCAAACTCATCATCCTTGGACGTCAGGAAGATCACGGGGAGATTCGAGCTCTGACGGACCCGGCGTAGCAGCTCCAGGCCATCCATACGCGGCATCTTGATATCGAAAATGGCTAGATCGGGTGGATTGTCGATCAGATGCGGCAGCGCGGTCGCGCCTTCGTTGAAGCTGCGCACATTATAGCCCTCATTCTCCAGAAACATGGAAACAGAGGTCACGATATTCTCGTCGTCATCGACCAGCGCGATGGTGGCCATGGGCATTCTTCCTTCCAGCCTCGCCTGCAAAGCAAGCGGTATTTGCGCAGCTTATCGGTCAAAGACGCGCTGGCAAGCCGTGGTTACTCAAGGTTAAGCACGTTTGGGGCATGGTCTGTCGAAGCACACCCATGTTGAGGCGGGCGACAGGCGATGGCGGGCACCGATACCCATCACGAAGTGTTCTTAAAGAAGAACAAGAAGGCGAGCTGGCGTCTTGTCGAAGCGATGCCGGCGCGCGAAGACGCCATGGCGCTTGGGCAAAAGCTGAAAAACGCCAATCCCAAAGGCTCGGTGCGAGTCGTGCGCGAGGTCTGGAAGGCTGCTGAAAGCGAGTTCATCGGGACGGTGATATTCGAATCGGGTCCGGAACGCTTTGTTGACCCAGAGGAGAAGAAGGGCGAGGCCTCAATCCCCTGCCTGACGCCGGACGATCTGTGCGGGCCGGCCGCCCGCGATACCATGCGCCGTGTCTTGTCTGGCTGGTTTGAGCGCAATCAGGCCGCGCCGCTAGAGCTATTGCACCGCGCGGACCTGATTGAAGACCTGGATGGGGCCGACACCGACCTGCAGCATGCCATCCAGAAGGTGGCGATTGCGCGCGCCCAACACACGGATGCATCGGTCCACGCCTATGTGCGCCTGATCACTGATTTGGTCGAAAAAGGTGTGTCGCAGGCTCGCCGGGAGGCGAAAGCGGCGAAAAAGCCCCCTAAGTCGAGATCCTTTGCCGACATGGCGGCTCAGATTCATGCCGATGGCGCACCGGAGAAACGCCTGCGCAAAGCCATCGCCGAGCGGCTGAGCGATGCGCGGGATTTCGGAACCAAGGCCAAACTTCTGCTCGATATGCATTCGGACCTGCCCGAGGACCCCGAAGCGAAGGCCTTTGCGGCCCGCGAAACGGATAACTTTCTGGCTGAAATTCTTACCTTTGATGCCGGGCTGCACGGCATTATCGGCGAACAGGGCGATCTGGGCGAAAAAGTCTCCCGCATGACGGCGATCTATGAAGGCTCTCCGGACAGTGCCGATTTGCAGGAGGCCCCGGAAGCCTCACGCCAGCTGGCGTTAAACTTCTCGCACCAAGGCTTTCCGACCTGCCACATTGAAATCGCACGACGCATATTGGATGCCCTGCGCGCCCCGAAACGCTTCCGTCCGTCCAGCGTGATGGACGAAATCGAGCTTGCGCGCGCCTTGGCGCAGCGCTTGATTGTGGCTTCAGGCCCCAATCTGCATCCGGATTCGCTCGTGGATGCCTTCACCCATCGGTCCGCCAAATTCCTCGCCCCCGAAGTGGTCGATGATATCCTGTCGACGGCCAATGACCCCGAAGAGCAGATTGAGCGCCTTTTCCAGATCGAGGACAATATCGTCGGCGATCAGAACAAGAAGAAGCTCGCCTCCTATATCCGGGGCCGGCTTGGGACCCCGCAGGCTGAAAGCCATTTCCTGCGTGGGGACGGTCAGCCTCTGGAACGCTTGTCTCGCCTGACCGCGCTGCAGAAGCGCGCCGGCAAAGGCAGCTTTCCGAAAGCGGACAAGCGCGAGCTGGCCGAAGCTTTCGACACTATGGGCCTGCGTGTGCTGGATGAGACGAAGATCCTTCAGCGCCTGGCCGAGGCTGATCGTCCGCCGCTCGAGAGTGCAAGGGCGCTGCTAAAGCTGGCAGCGTCGGGTGTCCTCCCGGTTGGGCGATGCTGCGAGGATGCGAAATCCCGCGCTCTACGCCTGATCGGGGGCGAAATGGGCCGCAGAGCCGCAGCCCAGCCGGAAAACCGTGACGTCCTGACCGACATTCAAGGCCTGATGGCGCAGCTACAGGCGGCCTAGACCCGCTTCAACGCCATCGCATTCACTTCGGCGCGGGTTTCAAATCCCAAACGCTCATAGAGCTTGATGGCGTGGGTATTGGTGCTCCAGGCGTGCAAGAAAGGCGTCTCGCCGCGGGCCTGAATTGCGCCGGCGACATGGGCGGATAGACGTCGGGCAAGGCCCTGGCCCTGGGCGTCAGGGTGGGTGCACACCCCGCTGACTTCAGTATAGCCCTCAAGCCGCATGCGTTCGCCGGCCATAGCGGCCAGCCGTCCGTCGCGAAAAATCCCCCAATACCGGCCCATGCTATGCGTGTGTGACAGGAAGGGGCCAGGCTCGGTGAGCGTGGCGAGGGCCAGCATGGCCGAGGCATCTGAGGCACTCAGGCGTCTGATGTCATCAGCGCCGTCTTCTGCGCCCACCGTCCGAGGAGCGACCATCTGCACGCCCGGCCCGGCTTTCAATGGCTCAAAGCCTGGTGGCTGATGGATTGAGCCGACCTGCAGAATGAACAGGGTCTGGCCGGGTTTAAACAAAGCCTTCAGAGCCGTGAGCGCGGCCTCGCTATTGTCGCGGGCAGACCCGAACAGATTGATGTGCGGCGCATACCGGCGGGCCAAGGAGCCGCCTTCGGATAGGTCGCGCTGCGGACCCTCAAGGCTGTTCCAAACTGGGCGGTCCAGCTGAGATGGATCAGGCGGTGTCATCGTGCGCCTCTGTGCGGGAATTAAGCTCGCGATCCAGTGCGCCGCCCGCGATCGCGGCTTCAAACCCGCTCAGCTGGTCGAGCAAGGAGCCGGACAGGCCTTCGCAGGTGGCCGCGACGGACGCCTCTATGAGAGGCCAGAACTTCGTCTCAGCTTGAACCACAAGCGTTTCGGCTTTCCCGGTCAGAGAGACTTCGCGCTGGCGCCGGTCGGACTGGCTCTGAGCGGTTGCGACCCAGCCTTCTGCGCTTAACCGGTCGACCATACGGCTGACACCAGGCTGGCTGAGGCCCAGTGTCTGGGCAATTTCACCGATCGTTTGAGGCGCTTTCTGGCGGAGCACATAAAGCACGGTCAGATGAGAGACCGGTATGTCCACGCCTTGGCGGTCGAGATAGCCCTGCGTTGTCGCCTGCAAACGCTCACCAATCCGACGCATGCGGCTACCGAGTGTTAAGTGGCCTAGGTCGGCAATGAGATCATCGGTCATAGAATATTCCATAGCTTGATATATAACATGATATGCAGATGAAGTCAGACGTCAAGCCTGCTCTTGATCCAAACCGCTTGACGCGTCGCCGTGGCGCAGGCCCACAGATTTCAGTTGACTCGATCGTTTACACTCGTAATCTGAAGAAAATTTACAGGTGTAATCACGATGATTAGTGCTGCCGAACGCCATGTCATGGAGGCCTTGTGGGACAAAAGTCCTGCAACGGCTGACCAGCTTTTCGAGGTCTTGTGCCCGGTTCATGACTGGGCCCCGGCGACCATCAAGACCCTGCTCAACCGCCTTCTGAAAAAGGGTGCGATCCGCGCTGAACGGACGGGCCGCAAATTCCTCTACAGCCCGGTGAAAACGCGCCAGGACTATGTCGAAGAGGAAAGCCAGGGCTTTTTGGACCGCGTCTTTGATGGACAGGTTTCAGCCATGGTTAGCCACTTCTCAGCCTCCCGGCGCTTAAGCCCAGACGATTTGACGGCGCTAAAAACTATGATTGCGAGGCTTGAAGCCGATGAGTGAATGGATGCTCTTGGGATTGGCCGAAATCACCCTGGTTTCAAGCGCAGCGATCGCCTTGATCTATCTGATGCGACCGCTGGTGCGCCGCCATCTGGGCCCGCACAGCACGTATGCGCTGTGGCTTCTAGTTCCGATCAGTGCGCTCGCGGTTCTGGTACCCGCCCGTGTTGCGGCCCCTGTGTCCGATGGCGCGGTGCGCGCGGAGCCGGCTGGTATCTCGGCATCCGAGCTTGGTCCCTCCCTTGAGGCGGTGTCGGGCATTGAGCCAACATCCCCACCTCAGATCATGGCCGAGGCTGCGAGTGTCGATCTGAGCGGTCCTTGGATGGAGGGCCTGCTTATGCTCTGGCTTATCGGTGTTGCGCTGAGTCTGATCTGGTTCGCGGTCCAGCACAGGCGGGCCTATGCTCGCTTTCATCCCGTGGCTGCCACCCAGGAGGCACGGGTTTTCAGGTCTGAGCGGACCGATCACGGCCCTGCCGTCGTGGGTGTTCTCCAGCCCAAAATCGTAATCCCAGCCGATTTTGAGGCGCGCTTCATGCCCGAAGAACAGCGCCTTATCCTCAGCCATGAGCGAGCTCATCTGAAGGCTGGGGATACGCGCATCAATATGGCGGTCTGCGCCCTGCGATCTGTGTTCTGGTTCAACCCCCTGATTCACCTGGCCGCCCATAGCATACGCCAGGACCAGGAGGTCGTCCGTGATGCCGACGCCCTTGCGACCCATCCGGGCCAGGAAGCGGTCTATTCCAAGGCTCTGTTGAGCGCTCAGACCCAACAGTCGTCTTTCATGCCGTCTGGTTGCACCTGGACAGCGACCCACCCACTGGTGGCGCGTGTGGCCCAGATTTCAGCCCATCGCCGCCACCCGCGCCGCCGTCATATGGGCTATGGGGCGGTGGCCGCCGCGTGCTTGGCCGGATCGACAGGCGCGTGGGCGCTTCAGCCCCCTCAGGCCGCGTCGCTCTTGGCGTCATCGGTGCTTTTCGAGCATGTCGGCACCTATGGTCCACCTCAACGCTTTCAGGCCGCCAGCCTTAGCCTGCAAACTGCGGCCCGCGTCAATCTGATCTTTGAGGATCGAACCGATATCGACATTCAATCCGCTGCGGACGGCGCGCCGCCGCTCATAGAGGTCGTTGGAGCGCAATTGCGGGTCGGACAGCCGGTTGCTGAGGCGTGTGAGCCTGGGGTGCCCGCAGGTGGTCAGGCAGACCTCATCATTCGCGTCCCGGAGGCGCTGGATGTTAGCCTGGCCAGCACCAGCCAAACCCGAGTTGCCGGCTCGGCCCTGGGTCGACTGGAATTGCACGACTGCGCGCAGGCCGGCTTGGGCTCTGTATCCACACCGGCGCGCCTGATTGCGAACGACCAGGCCAGGCTGAGCATTGAGCACCTGGCCGCAGACAGCACGATCGTGATGGCTGACGCCAGCACGCTTCAGATCGGGGCGGTTGATGGAGCCTTGGTGCTGGATCAGCTGGGGGCCAGCCAGGCCCTTTTGGGCACCGTCCAAACACCGCTTGAGGCCACAGTCGCCGGGGCCAGCCGTCTAGACTTACAATCCATGGACACCACCCTCGCTGAGCTTCTGGTTGTCGGTGCCAGCGGTGTGTCCATCGGCACGGGTCGCGTAGAGACCCTGGATCTGAAGGTCTTGGGCTCAAGTACTGCACATATTGCTGCCGCCATCTCTGAGGCTGAAATCTCTGCCAGCGGCTCTGCGGACATCGTGGTCGACACGGTCGCGCGCTGGTCTGTGATGTCCCGGCCCGATGACGATGGTCGCCTGCAAATCAATGGTGTGACTCAGCCACCGTGATCGCTGCCGCCGCAGCCCTGAACCCTCACGCCGAACCGTTCAATCATTTTACCGCTTCGCGAGCTCTGCAAAGCGCCAGTTGGCGTGCGCGCGTGAAGCCCTAACCTGGAAAGGTCTTCACCATGCGTATTCTTACTTCTGTAACGGCGCTCCTGCTCGGTGCGTTGCCGGCCTCGGCTCAGGCACAGGACAACCCGGCGGAGGATCCGCGGTATCAGGCGCTGGCGGACACTCTGCCCGCGATGCTCGAGGCGAATCTGACCGCGAGCGTCTCGCTGACCTTCATTGAGAATGGCGAAATCGCTTGGACCCAGGTCTATGGCGAACAGTCTGAAGGCGTCGCTGCGACACCCGATACGCTCTACGGCCTGGCTTCGCTCACCAAACCGATCATGGCCGAAGTCGTTCTGCGGCTCATGTCCGAAGGTAGCTTGTCGTTGGAGGAGCCAGTGTATGAATACTGGACCGACCCCAATGTGCGTGGGGATGACCGGCGTGAAGCGCTGACCCCGCGTCTTCTGCTCCAGCACCAGGGCGGGTTTCCAAATTGGCGATCCGCCGATGACGGCGTCCTTCAATTCCGCTTCGATCCGGGCACAGATGTGCAATATTCCGGCGAGGGCTACGATTATCTTGTTCGCTTCCTGGAGCGCAAATACGGGCAGCGCTTCGAAGTGATTGTTCAGGACATCCTGTTTGATCCAGTAGGTATGGAATCCTCCTCACTGGTCTATCAGCCCTGGTTTGAGTCGCGTCGGGCCCATCGGGTCAATTCCAACGGCGAGTACCGGCATTTCTGGTCCCCAACCCGCCCGTCCGCGGCCAGCAGCCTGTCCGCCACGACCGAGGACTATGCCCGCTTCGTACTCTCAGTGATGCGCAATGACGCGGTGTCGGACAGGGCAAGGGCAGAGCGCGCCAACATGTCGATCAATCAGGTTGATGAATATTGCGGTCCCGGCGAAGATCAGACCGATGTACAGCCCTGTCCCGCCTTTATGGGGTTTGGTATCGGCTGGTTTCTCTATGGATTTGAGGACCACACCTTATTCTACCATTCGGGCTCGAACTGGGGCGAGAAGTCCTACGTGCTGTTCTCTCCAGACCTCGACATGGGTTTGGTGGTCGCCACCACCAGCGAAAACTTCGAAGTCATCTATCAGGTGATTGAAGTGCTCTATGGCAATGCGGACTTCCTGGCGTTTGAGCGGGGGTGAGGCGGACAAACAAAAGCCCCGGCGGGGTGATCCGCCGGGGCTTTTGTTGTGCATCCTCCGAGACCGCCTTCAGCCTCCACAGGATAAGGGAAGAAGGGCGCTTGATCCCATCCTCATCCTAAGGTGTGAGCCAATGGCGAGCCTCGAAGGACCCGCAGCACTCGGCACCTACGCCGCCGCGCGCTGACGCAGGACGTAGTGCAGGATGCCGCCATTCTGGACGTAATCGAGCTCGTTCTCGGTATCGATCCGGGCCAGCAACTCGGTGGTTTTCACCGTGCCGTCCTCGAAGGTGATTTCCAGGGTCACGGTGCCACGCGGAGTGACGCCTTCGACGCCTTTCAGCGCGATGGTCTCTTTGCCGGTGATGCCCAGAGACTCCCAGCTTTCGCCGCCCGTGAACTGTAGCGGTAGCACGCCCATCCCGATCAGATTGGAGCGGTGGATGCGCTCAAAGCTTTCAGTAATGACGGCCTTCACGCCGAGCAAGCGCGTGCCCTTGGCGGCCCAGTCGCGCGATGAGCCTGTGCCGTATTCCTTGCCGCCGAACACCACCAGCGGGGTGGCGTCTTCGGCATATTTCATGGCCGCATCATAAATCGGCATTTCCTCGCCGGTCGGCTGGAATTTTGTCACGCCGCCTTCAACACCCGGCACCATCTGGTTCTTGATGCGAATATTCGCAAACGTGCCGCGCATCATGATGTCATGATTGCCGCGGCGCGCGCCGTAGGAGTTGAAGTCCCGAGGGGTCACGCCGTTGTCCTGCAGGAACAGACCGGCCGGGCTGTCTGCCTTGATCGAGCCGGCAGGCGAGATGTGGTCGGTGGTGATGGAGTCTGCAAACAGACCCAGAATGCGAGCCCCTGAGATGTCGGTCGGCGGGGTCACATCGGTGGTCATGCCAGCAAAGAAGGGCGGGTTGGCGACATAGGTGGACGCCGGCCAATCATAGGTCAGGCCGCCGCTGGTTTCGATGGCCTGCCAGGTTTCATCACCCAGGAAGACATTGGCATAACGCTCAGCGAACATCTCAGGAGTCACGCTTGCGCGGACCACATCAGCGATCTCTGCAGAGGTCGGCCAGATGTCCTTCAGATAGACCGGCTCATTATTGTCGTCATAGCCGATCGGGTCTGTGGCCACGTTGATATTCATTGTGCCGGCAATGGCGTAGGCGACCACCAGCGGCGGGCTGGCCAGATAGTTGGCGCGCACGTCGGGGCTGACCCGGCCTTCGAAATTGCGGTTGCCCGACAGAACCGAGGTGGCCACCAGGTCACCATCCTTGATTGCCTTGGAGATCGGAGCCGGCAGCGGGCCGGAATTCCCGATACAGGTTGTGCAACCATACCCGACCAGGTTAAAGCCCAGCGCGTCCAGATCGTCCTGCAGGCCGGCACGTTCCAGATAGTCGGTGACCACCTGGGAGCCTGGAGCCAGCGAGGTCTTCACCCACGGCTTGACCTTCAGACCTTTTTTCAGCGCGTTGCGCGCCACAAGGCCCGCGCCCAGCATCACGCTGGGGTTGGAGGTGTTGGTGCATGAGGTGATCGCCGCGATTACCACGTCACCATGGCCGATGGAGAAGTCTTCGCCGTCCACGTCCACGCGGCGGCCAGCGTCGCTGGCCTTGTTGAATTCGCGATCAAGCTCGAGCGCAAAGGCGTCAGCGGCATTGTCCAGAGCCACGCGGTCCTGCGGGCGCTTCGGTCCCGCCAGGGATGGTACGACGCTCGCCAGATCCAGTGACAGGGTGTCGGTGTAGACCGGTTCTTCGGTACGGGTCGGGCGGAACATGCCCTGGGCCTTGGCGTATTGCTCGACCAGCTGCACACGGCCTTCTTCGCGGCCGGTGGCGCGCAGATATTCAAGCGTCTCGTTATCGACCGGGAAGAAGCCGCAGGTCGCGCCGTATTCCGGGGCCATGTTGGCAATCGTCGCCGCGTCTTCCAGGGACAGATTGTCCAGGCCTTCGCCAAAGAATTCGACGAATTTGCCCACAACACCCTTCTTGCGCAGCATCTCCACCACGGTCAGCACAAGGTCGGTGGCTGTGGCCCCTTCAGGCAGCTTACCGGACAGTTTGAAGCCGATGACTTCGGGGATCAGCATGGAGATCGGCTGGCCCAGCATGGCGGCTTCGGCCTCGATCCCGCCGACACCCCAGCCCAGCACGGCCAGGCCGTTGATCATGGTGGTGTGGCTGTCGGTGCCGACCAGCGTATCGGGGAAGGCATAGGTGACGCCGTCTTCATCCTTGGTCCAGACGGTCTGAGCCAGGTTTTCCAGATTCACCTGGTGGCAGATGCCCGTGCCCGGCGGGACCACGCGGAAATTATCAAACGCGCTGGCACCCCATTTGAGGAATTTGTAGCGCTCGCCATTGCGCTCATACTCGCGCTCTACATTGCGCTGGAAGCTGTCTTCGCCGCCGAAATAATCCACCATCACCGAGTGGTCGATGACCAAATCGACTGGCACCAACGGGTTCACGCTCTTGGCGTCGCCCCCCAGCTGAGCCGTTGCATCGCGCATCGCGGCCAGATCCACCACAGCCGGAACGCCAGTGAAGTCCTGCATTAGCACGCGGGCGGGGCGGTAGGCGATCTCGTGGGAGGACTTGCCGGTTTCAGTCCAGGCGGCGACGGCCTCAATATCGGCTTTAGTGACCGTGCGGCCGTCTTCATAACGCAGCAGGTTTTCAAGCAGGACTTTCAGCGTGTAGGGCAGCTTTGAAGCTCCGGCGAGCCCGTTTGCTTCGGCCTCCTTCAGGTCGAAATACACATAGGTCTCGCCCGCGACGGTCATTTCGCGGCGGCAATTAAAGCTGTCCAGTGAAGCCATGGTCTGTCCTCGTATTCTTCGCCGGTCGCTGGCATGGCACGCACGCAGCGCGAACCCGGCGGTAATCCCTGCAAAGCGAGCAGAGCGGAAGGGGTTTCGCGCGCGTTTTAACTCTGACTTTGCCGCACTGCAATGCGGCGAAGGGACTAGGCCTGCTGTATTTCTTTGCAAATAGTTCGCATTCTGAACGCGAGGCGCTCCAGCTTTGGACTCTTCGACAAAACCGTCCTACCTGTGCGCTCCATGACGACGACCTTGCCTTCTAGTTTTGACCCCGCCCGCGTGCGCGCCAGTGACGTGACCCTGTCGCGAGGCGGACGCACGCTGGTTAAGGCGCTTGCGTTTGAGGCCGCGCCGGAAGATGCGCTGGTAATTACTGGGCCGAACGGATCAGGCAAAACCACGCTTCTGCGCGCGATTGCAGGGTTTATCCGTCCGGACGCAGGTTCGATCGACGTGGAACCATCACAGAAGACACAAATTGCCTTCCTCGGTCATGCTGAAGGTTTGAAGCCAGGCGAAACCGTGGGCGAGGCCTTGCGCTTCTGGGCGGGGCTTTATGGCGTGGCCGAAAGCGCTGTCGAGCCGGTCATGCGCCGCATGGCCGTGGCGCATCTGGCGGGACGTCTTTGCGGAACGCTGTCAGCCGGCCAGCGTCGTCGGACTGCGATTGCGCGCCTGGCGCTGTCGAACGCTGGGCTTTGGATTCTCGATGAGCCAACCGCGCCCCTGGATGCCCGCAGCCGGGAGCGTTTGGCCGAGTTGATTGCTGAGTATCGTGCGTCCGGCGGCGTGGTGATTGCGACCACCCATGCCGAGCTTGACTGGCCAGACCAGACGAGCCTGGACCTAACCGAGACTGCAGCGACGGCGAGGGCAGCTTCATGAGTGTGCTGTCGATCTTTGCCCGTGAAGTGCGCTTAGCGTGGGCCGGCGGTGGCGGTCCGGCCGGTCCGGCGGCGTTC
>JANQMI010000137.1 GCA_028280165.1 Oceanicaulis sp.
GAGATAGAGCACATCGCGCTTGGTCGTGAGCTCGCTGGCTATGGTCGCAATCTGACTTTCAAGCTCGAGCGCTTCACCGATTTTCCGAGGAGTCGCCAGCAGCGCTTTCGTCAACTCCGCTTCAGTCTCAGCATCGATCTGTCCGCGCGCGCGCGCAGCCCCAGCTGCAATGCACGCCAGGGCGGTCAATTGCGCGGTAAAGGCTTTGGTGGATGCCACACCAATCTCCGGCCCGGCATAGGTGAACGCGGTTTCATCGCATTCGCGTGCAATGGAGGATTCCGGCACGTTTACGACGCCCAGTGTCTGAGCCCCCTGCGCTTTACAATAGCGCAGCGCGGCCAGGGTATCGGCCGTTTCTCCGGATTGGGAAATAAACAGGGCGCGGTCTGAAGGCGACAGCACAGGCTCGCGATAGCGGAATTCAGAAGCGATATCGGCTTCCACCGGAATGCGCGCCAGCGCCTCAAACCAGTATTTCCCGACCAGACCCGCATAAAAGGCCGTGCCGCATGCGGTTAACGCCAAGCGAGAGGCTGTGTTCCAACCGATATCGGGGATGGAGAAGGTCTGCGTTTCCGGATCGATATAATGCGACAGAGTGCGACCAATCGCATCAGGCTGTTCATGGATTTCCTTCTCCATGAAGTGGCGATACTCGCCCTTATCAGCGAACCCAGGAACGGCGTTGGAAATCTGAACATCGCGCTCGACCGCGACGCCGGCGGCGTCGAACACTTCCACGCTTCCTGGCTGCGCGATGCACCAGTCGCCTTCCTCCAGATAAATCACCTGGCGAGTCCAACCTGCGAGCGCCAGCGCGTCCGAACCAATAAAGGTTTCGGTCTCCGCCAAACCGACCACAAGCGGGCTGCCCTCTCGCGCCGCATAGACGCGATCCGGCTCGCCTTCGTATACGGCTGCAACGGCAAAAGCGCCTTTAAGGCGCTGTAGCGTCCCGAAGAACGCGTCCTTCATCGCCTTACCCGCTTGAATTTCATACCAGATCGAGTGAGCAATGACCTCCGAATCGGTCTCGCTCTCAAAGCTATGACCAGCCGCAATCAGGTCATCACGCAACTCACGGTAGTTCTCAATAATTCCATTGTGCACAATGGCCACCGGTCCCGCAGCGTGGGGGTGAGCATTCTGTGTCGATGGCCGCCCGTGAGTCGCCCAGCGGGTGTGTGCAATTCCAAAAACCCCATCAACGGGAGCCTGTTGGAGTTCTGCCTCAAGGTTAATGATTTTGCCTTCAGCACGGCGGCGTTCGATCATACCTTTTTCTAGCACAGCCAGTCCTGCGGAATCATATCCGCGGTATTCCAGACGCTTAAGCCCCTCGACAAGGCGATCGACGACCGGTTGCGCACCAGCCACCCCAACGATTCCACACATTGGTAATATCCCATTTTGACTCCGATGGCTTCTAGACCGCGCCTGCACACTCTTGTAAAGGGTGTTAAAAGATTTTGAGGCATACTGCATCGCAGATAGCAATTGCTTTGGGGAAGCAAGCGTCAAACTTGAGGGGTGGGGACGAGATGAAAACATATTTTGGAACGGACGGTATTCGCGGACACGCGAACCAGTTTCCGATGACTGTAGAGGTGGCGATGAAGTTGGGGCGCGCCGCTGGAGCCTATTTTAAGCGTGGCGCGCATCGCCATACCGTAGTGGTTGGCAAAGATACGCGCTTGTCCGGCTATATGTTCGAGAATGCACTGATCGCCGGATTCACGTCTGCGGGCATGGATGTGCAAATTGTCGGGCCCTGTCCAACTCCCTCCATCGGGCTTTTGACTCGCTCTCTGCGCGCAGATCTCGGTGTTATGATTACCGCCTCCCACAATCCCTATACTGACAATGGCATCAAGCTGTTCGGCCCTGATGGATTCAAGCTTTGCGACAATGCAGAGCTGGAAATCGAGGCTATGATGGATAACAGCCAGAGTAATCTTCAGGCAACGTCGGACGATATTGGACAAGTGTCGATCTATAAAGATGCCAAGGGGCGTTATGTCGAAGCGGCCAAGGCCAGCTTCCCGCGCAATTTGACGTTATCAGGTCTCAAAGTGGTAGTTGACTGCGCAAACGGAGCTGGTTATCGCACCGCACCCCTCGCGCTTTGGGAGCTGGGTGCGGATGTTGAAGCCATCGGCATTGCGCCGAATGGGGTCAATATCAATGACGGCTGCGGCTCAACGGCACCGGCAGCGCTAGCCAAGAGAGTGGTTGAGACCGGAGCACATCTTGGTTTAGCGCTTGATGGCGATGCAGACCGCCTTATCGTGTGTGACGAACACGGGCAGATCGTTGATGGGGATCAGATTCTCGCACGCATTGCGGTCGATCAGTTAAAGGCAGGAACTCTGCGCGGCGGCGGGGCTGTGGCCACCATCATGTCCAACTATGCGCTTGAGTATCGCCTCGCCGACGACGGCCTCGATCTCATTCGCACAGGTGTTGGCGACCGCTATGTCGTCGAGCACATGCGCAAGCATGATTTCAATGTCGGCGGCGAGCAATCCGGGCACATCGTCATGCTGGACCACGCCACCACCGGCGATGGCTTGATCGCCGGGCTGCAGATTCTTGCTAGCTGTGTGCGCAACGACCTGCCTGCAAGCCAGGCCTGCAGACTGTTCGACCCAGCGCCTCAGATGAAGCGTGATATCCGATATTCCAATGCCTCACCGCTCGAAGCGCCGCGTGTTCAAGCCGCCATGGAGGCCGCGAAGGCAAGCCTCGACGGCAAGGGCCGGCTGGTCGTCCGACTGTCCGGAACTGAGCCTGTAGTTCGCCTGATGGCAGAAGGCGACGATGAAGGCCTAATCAATCAGGTCATGGACGAACTCAGCGCTGAGGTCGAGGCGGCAAGCCACTTCCACGCTGCAGAGTGATCAGTGCGCCGCCAATCCAAACGTGCCTTGACGATGGGCGTGCAGCCGCTAAGCGTCGCTGCGTCATCTAGTTTTTGATGGCAACGGTTTTCAGCCAGGTGCGAGCACTGTGGTGACCGCTTTCGTCTTCGATCAGATTGAGGTCTATGCCGAGCGCTTTCAGCCGGATCGCTAACCACGACGGGGTTAGTTGCGGCCTGACCTTGCTGCAATTAAAGTTGAAACGATTGGAACTCTTAGAGAATTCGCCGCCGCCTTTAAAATCAAATCATGCTGTAAAGCTTCAACTAACTTAGCACAATTCGCCTTGAAAGCCATCTAGCCAGCACCGCTGCTCTTCCCACTCCTGCACGTGGATGCTCTATAGGGATACTCGAGATGGCCAGATTTCGCGACCAGAACATCACCATTTTTGTGCACGGGCCCGCCCAGCTCACCCAGATTATGCGCATTGAACGCCTCCTGCAGTCACTAAATGCGGATGAATTTGATACCGCGATCGGCGCGATGAAGAAGAGAGCCGCGCCCGGGAGCGCATATTCTCGTTCAGGAGCCGCACCCAGGCTTGGGACTCGACCGGCCAGCGCACGGAGAGCTGGAATATCTGTATCGATGACCACGAGAACATGCGGGTATTCCCACTGTCGAATTGGACCAAGCCTGAGACCTGGCGCTCCCTCCAGGCTGAAGATATCCTGCCGCCCCGCTCTATTTTACCGCCGAGCGCCTTGTGGTGGAGCACAACGGAAGCCTTCTGATAGTCAACGATGCACCAATGGTGGTGGCTGAAGGTGAACGGGTCGAGATGGCGCGGGTGCGCTTCTGGACCCTGGGCCGCTATCCGCGCCCGGCCGCCGAGCGCAGTCGGGCCGATTGCCTTGAGGCCATTTTTCAGGCAATGGCCAGGTCCCAATCCTTTGAGCATGCGGGACGGATCATCGATTTTCATGAAGCCAGCTCGATGGAACAAAAAACACGCAAAGGCTATTTCTAGGCATCCATGACCCGACCATACCCCTTAGTCCGAACATTCACAGGCAAAACATAGCGATCACCCTGGTCAATGCCACAAAGGGCGTTCTGACCTAGCCCCGTCGGCACAGCTATCTCACCGCGCTTATGCGCATTCAGCAACTGGTACTCGCGATCAACAAGATGGGCCTGATCCACTTCGACAATGGCCGCTTTGACAGTATCGCCTCAGGATTTGCGGATTCCGTCAAGTCGCTAGTTTTTGAGGTGGGCACCGCCACTCCAGTCTCGGCCTCCGGCGGCGATATTGTCGTCGGCCGATCAGGTATGACTGTCTAGTATAAAGGCAAAATCTTGATGGGGTATCTGAGCCGAACAGAGGTTAAGCACTACCCCACCGAAAGGAAGGGTCTTCGTTTCCAGTCCAATGGGTTAACCGCCAAGGCAGTCTTACGCTGATATACTGGCACAGTGGCCTCCGGTGAGATATCATTGCGATCAGGTGGTAGTTGCCCAGAGCAGCGTGATGGCACGCGTTCCGAGATTGTGACAGCGGACAGCACACTTGAGTTGGCTAATACCGGTGAGCTGGTGACGCTTCACCTCAATCGGGAGCGCAATATCGGTCGCAATCTGCGTAGCTGATGATCGCCCCTAGGTCGTCGGCCTGATCTGGATAAGTAGGCTGAAATGTTTACCGGACGCTCCTATGAGCTTCAGACCCACGCTCAGGCGGTGCCCGCATCAATCCCAAGCCGAAACACAAAGTGAGTGTAAACGGCTTCGAGACCACTCCAACCAATGCTTTGAAGTCCAACAAATTGTCAATGTAGGCTGTCAACCACCAAGCCAGTTGCGCTCCAGGGCTTTGACAGCTGCCGTGAGACCAGATCTTTCATCCTGATTGATCGCTCTACGAAACCAACGGGGCCAGCATGGTGCGCTTTGGTTTGCGCCGGGCCAGCAATGTCCACCCGCTGACCAGGACGTCGTATCGCGGACTGCGCGCATAAATCATGGGTCAGAAACCCATCGCGCTATGATTCAACGGGTTGTAAGGGGCTCGCGAAGCCACCATCACGAACCTGGTGGAGATGTAACTTGTTTAAGCGGACCATAACACTTATGCGCTGGACAGTGGCAATTCGCGTGGTGGGTCGACAACGACCTGCGCTTCACCGACGCTGACCGGGCAAAAACTTACAGCGTTTGAGCGAAGTCGCCCGTCTGATGGGCGATGCAGGCTTGATCGGCACTTGTAGTCGTTTTTCGCGCTTCCGATCCGAACGCCACAAGGCACCCGAGATCCTAGGCAATAACAATTCACTTGAGATTTATATCGATACGCCTTTGGAGGCGTGTATCGAGTGGGTCCCAAATGGCCCCGTCGCAATGCGATCACTAAGAAGATCAATAATTTCAATAGTTTCGATAATATCTACGAGCCGCCTGCACCACCGAATCTTCGCCTGAATACCGATGTGCGGTCACCTCAAACCACCGGGGAGCAAGTGCTCGTAGCCCTACAGGCAGAGGCCTTTGTCCTAAAGGACGTCTTTGAGATCTCAGTAACTAGCACGAAATGAGCGTCGTTATAGAAGCGTGGTCGTGTCTGCGGGTCCTATTGGGTACACATGCAAGCGCTTAGACGCGATCTCTGGACCGAGCATATGCTGGCCACGCAGTCTAGCCGCCAGCATAGAGCTTTTCGATACCAGGCTCGTAGACACACAGCCTTCCACCGGCACTCGGTCTTCCATCAGGCCAATATTGCCGGCGAATTCACCACAGCGACTAACGAATTCGCGAATTCCGTCGACGGGGTCGACCAGGAAAGGACGCTAACCGATTTCAGGCCGGTCGCCGCTGCGAAAGCACTCTCAGACGTCACGGCGACTTCCGGGAACGCCGCGTTCAGCGCAGGTAAAATGACCGCTTCGGTCAACCGGTCTGCGTCCTTCACCAGGAACCGATGTGTCTTTTGCTCAGGCGTGAAACCATAATCATAAAGCTCCTTGAGTGGCACCGACGCACCTAAGAGATCTTCGCTAGCTTTAGCGCCATGTCATCCAGAACCTGGGCCATGAACCCATCGGTGCTCAGCGCCCCACACTGACATAGTCAAAGCCGTAGCGGGCCACGTCCTCAGGATCGTAGATATTGCGCAGATCCACGAGCGTCTTGCCCTTCATGGCGGACTTAAGACGATCCAGGTCAAGGGCGCGAAACTCATTCCACTCCGTAATGATCACCAGAACATCTGCGCCATCCGCGCACAGATAGGGCCCCGTGGTCATGTCGACATCTGACAGCAGCTTCTCGGCTTCAATGACACCGGCTGGATCATAGGCTTTGATCTTAGCCCCGGCTTTTTGTAGCGCTGGGACAATGTCAAGGCTCGGCGCATCGCGCATATCGTCCGTGTTGGGCTTAAAGGTCAGGCCAAGCACCGCCACGGTCAGGCCCTCAACCGAGCCGCCGCAGGCTGAAATGACCTTGTCGGCCATCGCCGGTTTACGCTTGTTGTTGATGTCGATAACGGTCTCGACCAAGCGCAACGGTGAATCCGCCTCTTCCGCGGTTCGGGCCAAGGCCAGCGTGTCTTTCGGAAAGCAAGACCCGCCATAGCCAGGCCCGGCGTGAAGGAATTTGCCGCCAATCCGGTTATCCAGCCCAATGCCCTTGGCCACTTCCTGCACATTGGCACCGACGCCTTCACACAGATCGGCAACCTCATTGATGAAGGTGATCTTCATGGCCAGGAAGGCATTTGCGGCATATTTGATCAGCTCGGATGTCCGACGGGTGGTGAAAACGATCGGCGTCTCATTCAGGAAAAGCGGGCGATAAAGCTCGCGCATCACCTCGCGGGCCTGATCGTGTTCAACACCAACCACCACACGGTCCGGTCGTTTGAAATCATCAATCGCTGCGCCTTCGCGCAGAAATTCCGGATTCGAGACAACGGCAAACTCTGCGTCCGCGCGGACCCGCTTGATCACCGCCTCGACTTCATCACCGGTCCCGACAGGCACGGTGGACTTAGTGACCACGACCGTGAAACCGTCCATGACCGCAGCGACTTCTTCTGCGGCGGCATAGACATAACTCAGGTCTGCATGACCGTCGCCGCGGCGCGACGGTGTTCCAACCGCAATGAACACCACGTCGGCGGCTTTAACCGCTTCGGTTAAATCGGTTGCGAAATCCAACCGTCCTTCGCGCACATTGCGATCGATCAACAGGTCGAGCCCAGGCTCGTAGATCGGCACACCGCCTTTGCGCAGCATTTCGATCTTTTCTTCGTTCTTGTCGATGCAGGTGACGTGATGGCCGAAATCGGCAAAGCACGCGCCTGAAACCAGTCCGACATAACCTGTGCCGATCATCGCAACGCGCATGGCCAACTCCTCGAAGGTCTCTTAGTTCAACTCAAAAAGGGAGCTACGCCATAACCAGGGTCAATGGCAACTGCGCGCATGGTTTGCACCCAATATTCGCACCCAGCAAATCCCAGCCAGCCCGGCGGAGGTCCATCGGCGGCGGTCAAAAAACTTGATTAGATTTCCTGATCGAAGGCCCCGATTTCAGGATGGCGCGCAAGCTCTTCTTTGATTGCAGCGAACACCGAGCGCACATCGTCCTGGCTATCTGGGCTTTCCACCACAATAACCAGATTGGGTGTGTTGGAGCTGGCGCGGACAAGGCCCCACGCCCCGCCTTCCAGTGTGAAGCGAACGCCGTTGACCGTGTTCACATCAACGATGTTGCGTCCGGCAACCTCTTCGCCTTCATCCATACGGCGCTGAAATTCGGCCACGATGCGCGCAACCACCTCGTACTTTTCCTCATCGGTGCAGGACGGCGACATAGTGGGCGACCCGAAGCTGACCGGAAGGGCATTCTTCAAGTCCTCCATGGACTTGTCCGGATTGCGATCGAGCATCTCCAGAATGCAGCGCGCTGACACCAGAGCGTCGTCATAGCCGCGCCCGATCGGCGGCTGCAGGAAGTAGTGTCCCGACTTCTCAAAGCCGGCCAGCGCGCCCAGATCATGGGCATGGCGCTTGATGTAGGAGTGTCCGGTTTTCCAATACTCGGTCTTTGCGCCATTGGCCTTGAGCACCGGGTCAATGGCAAACAGACCCGTCGACTTCACGTCCACAACGAAGGTTGCGTTCTCATATTCATTGGACAGATCACGCGCGAGCATCAGGCCGACCTTATCGGCGAAAATCTCATCACCGGTATTGTCCACCACGCCGCAGCGGTCGCCGTCACCGTCAAAGGCCATACCGATGTCAGCGCCGATTTCGACCACCTTGGCGGCGAGCGCATGGAGCATCTTCATGTCTTCAGGGTTGGGGTTGTAGCGCGGGAAGGAGTGATCCAGCTCGCAATCCATTTCAATCACCTCTGCGCCCAGCGCGCGTAGGACTTCTGGCGCAAATGCCCCAGCGGTCCCATTGCCACAGGCTGCAACGACTTTGATTTTGCGGGTGATGGACGCACCCTGGGCGATGTCGCGCTTAAAGGCTTCCGCCACGCCCGTTTCACGCACATACCCCCCACCGGAGCGGGCCTGGCCTTCTTCGTTGAGGACAATCTGCTTGAGGCGGCTCATCTCATCGGGTCCAAACGTCAGCGGACGCTGGACGCCCATTTTGACACCCGTCCAACCGTTTTCGTTATGGCTGGCGGTGACCATGGCCACGGAGTCAATGTCGAGATGGAATTGTGCGAAATAGGCCATTGGCGACAGAGCCAACCCGATATCGTGCACGGTGATACCGGCTTGCATAAGGCCGACTTCAAGCGCCTGCTTCACCGAGAGCGAATAGCTGCGAAAATCATGACCGACAACGATATGGGGCGCTTTGCCCAGCTCATGCATCAGCGTGCCCAGCCCCAATCCCAGCGCCTGAATGCCATTCAAATTAATGTGCGGCGGCTGATCGGAGGCATGGTGGCCAAACCACCAGCGCGCGTCATATTCACGAAACCCCGTCGGCTTAACCAGAGCTTCGGTTTCGAATTCCCAGGTGTTTGGTTTTAGGTCGTCGCGCATGATTACTCCGTCCTTGGGACGCATAGGGTTCACAGTCACCGGGTTGTCGGGCCCGCATTGTCATTATCGGCTTCAGGCAAGATAGACACAGCAATCCGGTCAATCACCACGGTTCGACCCGATCCGGTCAAATCTGGCCAGATGCCGATCCAGTCATTATTTCCAGTGGGGGCTTCAAGCGGAATGCGGTGGCGCAGGATGAGCGGCGAGCCATCGGTTGGAATCTCCTGGCGGTGCCAGCCGGAATCGCCCCGTCCCACAACGAAATAGCCAATGGCAACTTCGGTGTGTTCAGCATCATCGGCTCGCAGTGAAATGGAGACTTCGATCTCGCGGCCCAGCACGGCGGATTCAAACTCCGCCGGGACCACAGCACCAACACCTGCCGACAGATTACCGGCGGAGTCTATGCTCGCGGTCGCTGTCGCCCGAGCGACAGCCCCGCCAGGAGCCGACGGGTCAAAAGTCACTCCCGTACCGGGTCCAGGGATCAACTCGCTCAAGGCTGCGCCTTCAAATACCAGCTGGTTGCCCGTGAGCACAGGATCACTGCCAACAGGACGAATCTGCATGGCGGTATAGATCAGACCCGCACCGATCAGGACGAAGATCGGAAGGAAGAAGCGATCAGACAGAGACAGCTGAGGCAAAGCTCGAATTCCTCTCAATCGTTCGACGGATGACGGCTAAACCCCGTGAACACTCAGCTCACCCCTGCGCGCAGCAAGTCATGAATGTGGAGCAGCCCAACCGGCGTGCCGTCAGCGCGGCACACGAAGAGCTGCGTGACCTTGCGCTCCCCAGCCGTCATGCGGCGCAGCGCTTCGGAGGCCAGGGTGTCAGGTTCAACCGTGACAGGAAAACGGGTCATGACGCTGTCGACGCTCTGACCGGTAAGACTACCGGACATGTTTCGGCGCAAGTCGCCATCGGTGATAATACCCGCGAGCGTGCCGTCCTGCGCACGCACGCCAATACACCCAAAGCCTTTGGAGCTCATCTCGATCAGGGCATCGCCCATGGTGGCCCCTGACGCGATGATCGGCATGGTCTGACCGCCGTGCATCAGGTCTTCAACCCGCGCAAGCGCCGAACCCAAGGCTCCACCGGGGTGGTATCGGGCAAAATCCTGGGCCGTGAACCCACGGGCCTCGATCAGCGCGACCGCCAGAGCGTCGCCATAGGCCATCGCCATCGTTGTGGAGCTGGTGGGGGCCCGCGTCTCACCACAGGCTTCCTGCGCGTCAGGCTGTAGCAGGATAATATCTGCCCCCTTAGCCAATGTACTGGATGCCCCGGCGGTCATCGCGATCAGCGGCACCCCGAACCGGCGGCAATAGGCGATCATATCGCCCAGTTCGCGGGTCTCACCGGACTTGGACAGCGCCAGGACGCAGTCGTCCGGGGTTATCATCCCCAAATCGCCATGACTGGCCTCCGAAGGGTGGACATATTGAGCCGGTGTACCAGTCGAGGCCAGCGTGGCCGCAATTTTTCGGGCCACATGGCCGGACTTGCCGACGCCAGCGCAAATCACGCGGCCTTTGAGCGCGGCGATCACGCGCACCGCTTCGGCCGCCTTTGCGCCCAGCGCGTCAGAAAGCGCTTCCAGCGCATTGATCTCGATCGCGAGCGTACGGCGCATGGCGGCGAGCAAGAGCCCGTCATTGAGCCGGTCTTTAGAGGGCGTTGTCATGGCCAGACTTCAATCAGGCCCTGCGTCATTGCGCAAGGGCTGAGTGAGGCTCCGGCATCAAAAGATCGGAGGCCTAGGCCGACTGAATCTTCAGATGCGGCGATGCAAAGGCGATAAACCGGGCAAGCGTTTCATCGGTTTCTGTCTCAACCACGCGCGAATTCGCCCCTTGGCCGGGATCGGTAAGACAGAACATGCACTCTTCAGACCGCTCGGCGAGCTCCTCAGCAAATCGAGCCAGCAATCGATCCAACGTCGCAGCATCCTTTGAATTCGATAATTTCACGGTCGCGCGTTTCACGTCCGCCCCCAAGCCATTTCTACAACCCTCCCACATGCGCTCGGTCTTGTGCCAGGCCTCATGCGAATGAAAACTCTAGCGGTGCATTTTGGTGCAGCGCAAGAAAGTCTGAGTCATGTCGCGCAAGACCCGTGCCGGAAATGCCACAGGTCTCGACGCCCGCCCCATGATTGTCTACACCCCGCGCGATGGCTTTTTGCCCCTTAGGAGATATGCATGACCCGCCTGGTGCTCACCCGTCACGGCCAGAGTCAGTGGAATCTGGAAAATCGCTTCACGGGTTGGGTGGATGTCGACCTGACGCAAAAGGGGGAAGCGGAGGCACGCCGGGGCGGTGAACTCTTGCGGCAGGCCGGCTTTGAGCCGGACCTGGCCTATACCAGCGTTTTGAAGCGCGCGATCCGCACACTCTGGCTGACCTTGGAGGGTCTGGACCGGGTCTGGATTCCGGTGACCAAGGATTGGCGCTTAAATGAGCGCCACTATGGCGGCCTGACCGGTCTCAATAAGGCCGAAACGGCTGAGAAGCATGGCGATGAGCAGGTGCGCATCTGGCGGCGCAGCTTTGACATAGCTCCGCCACCGCTGGCTGAAACGGATGCTTATCACCCGCGTCATGATGCCCGGTATACCAGCGTCGAACCTGCCCGCTTGCCAGCAACGGAGAGCCTGGAGACCACGTTGGCGCGCGTCGAGCCCTATTTCGCCGCTGAGATCGCGCCGCACCTGGCGGCGGGCAAGGACATCCTGATTTCCGCACACGGCAATTCCCTGCGCGCGCTTTTGATGGTGCTGTTCAAGGTGGGCCCCGATGACATCATGGGCTTTGAGATTCCAACGGGGAACCCCTTGATGATCGAGCTGAATGGCCTGAATCCCACCCATGCCGCTTATCTCGACGCTGACCGGGCCAATGCCCTGCCCGCCTGCCCGTGAGACCGCGCGCGATCACACCGGATGATCTGCGCTTCATGGACGTCGCGCTAGCCCATGGGTTTGCCGCGTTGGGCGGAACGGCACCAAACCCCGCCGTTGGCTGTGTCATTGTTCATCAGGGCCGCATTGTCGGCGCAGCAGCAACCGCACAGGGTGGACGGCCCCATGCCGAACCCCAGGCGATTGAACGCGCCGGCGACCACGCCGTGGGCGCCACGGCCTATGTGACCTTAGAGCCGTGTGCCCACCATGGCGCAACACCGCCCTGTGCTGAGGCTTTGGTAAAAGCCCAGCTGGCCGAGGTGGTCATTGCCTGCCTGGATCCCTTCCACAAGGTCGATGGACGCGGCGTGGATATCCTTCAGAACGCGGGTATCGGCGTTGTGATCGGGGTTCGCGAAGCCGAAGCCTTGGCGCTGAACGCCGGCTTCTTCTCTGTGCTCCGCGACGGGATCCCGCTGGTGGAATCAGATCCGCGACAGGCGCTCTACGATGCCGATCTCGTCCTTTCCGAGGGCCAGGATCGCCAAGCTGCGCTGAAGGCCGCCGCTGTTAAAGGTTTGACCCGGTTACGCCAGGTGTAGGCCTTTGCAGCCTTGCAACGCAGCGTTAACGCCCCGTGTGGCAGACTAAACGCTTAGGTTCGCAAGCCCGTCAGGCTAGCGACGAGTTGAAAGCGCCTTCCCATGGTCGGCAAGCCGATCCAGTACGAACCCATGAGCCAGGCCGAGGCCGACGAGGTATGTCGTCTGCACGACCATCTTATGTCCGGGCGCATGGGCGGGCGGCGCGCAATCTTCTCCTACCGCATCCTCAAAGGCATTAATCTTTCAGGGCGTAATCTGGCAGATGCAGATCTGTGCGGGGCGATCCTGGAAGGGGCCAATCTGTCCGGCACCAATCTGACCCGAGCCAATTTGTTTGCCACGGACATGCGGCGCGCCAACCTGGCCGGGGCGGTCCTGCATCGCTCTGACATGCGCGGGGCAGTGTTGCGCGGTGCGGATCTGACCGGAGCGGATTTGTCTCAAGCCGATCTGCGCGAAGGGGCGATTGCCCAGGTCGACCGCGAAAAAGGGCTGAGCTACATCACCCATGAGCAACGCGCCGGCGAAGCCACAGAGGCCAGTTTCAAGGGCGCGAACCTGTCTCAAACCAAGATGACCGGGGCCGTCGCCCAATCAGCGGACTTCTCAGATGCCGTCTTGATCGGTGCACGCCTGACCCGGGCCAACCTGCGCAATTCGCGCTTCCCAGGTGCGAATCTGGAAGGTGCGGACATGTGCGGGGCCGACCTGACCGATGCGGATTTGCGCGATTCAGTCCTGATTGGGACGAAGATGGACATGGCGCGCCTCAATGGTGCGGACATGACCGGCGCGCTGAAGGACGCACCTCCCGCTGCTGTCGCGGATCCTGGCGGTGAAACTGCCAAAGCCCTCGATGCCCATGCACGCTGGTGCGAGACCGGCGGCAAAGAAGGCCAACCTTCAACCTTCGAAGGCAAGGACCTGCGCGGACTGAAGTCGTTGGCCCGGCGCAATTTGACCGCCTTGCAGGCCCGTGGCGCGGTTCTCTACGGTTTGGATATGGAGGGGGCCCAGCTGCAAGGTGCAAAGCTGGCTGATGCCGATCTGCGCATGACCTCCCTGCGGGGCGCAGACCTGCGCGGGGCGGACCTCAAAGGGGCACGGCTCAACAATGCCGACCTGCGTGAGGCGAAGCTGGGACCGCTTATCCTGCCCAATGACCGCTTGCTGGCGGCCACGTTGGCGGCGGC
>JANQMI010000217.1 GCA_028280165.1 Oceanicaulis sp.
CCAGCCGCGTCCTGCTGCTTTTGAAGCTGGTTCCGGTACATGGAGATGAAATCCACCGGCCCCAGCATCAGCGGCGGGAAGCCGCCATCGCGGGTGGCGTCGGCCAGAATGCGGCGCGCGAACGGGAAGATCAGGCGCGGGCCTTCAATCAGCAGGAAAGCTTCGCGGGCGCGCTCATCCATGTTTTGAATCAGGAACATGCCGGCATAGCTCAGCTCGGCGATGAACATCGGTGCGCCATCCCGGTCGGCTTTGGCGTTGAGCACCAGCTCCACTTCAAACGTGTCGCCTTCAAGCGGTGTCGTGCGCACGTCCACATTCACATCGATTTTCGGCTGGTTGCCGGCCCGCAAGCTGGTCGGCGCGCTCGGGTTTTCGAAGGACAAATCCTTCACATACTGGCCCAGGACGCGGATGGTCGGAGCTTGGGGGTCGCCGGCAGGCGGCGTGGCGGGCGCGTCGGTCATGAAGAAAACTCGTTGTCTATAATCTCAAGGCCCGGCTGTGCAGGGCTCAGAGATGGCGTGAAACTGATCAAGTCGCGGCGGGTAGCATGGCCGTGGGGTTGGAGCAAGGCATCGGCTTTACACTCCAGCGCGTGACGGGGCAGGAACGACCGCCTATATGTGATCATATGAGGTTGCTAGCTCTTCGATGAGCAAACAAGTTGGGCGCGATGAGCGATATTCTTCAAATTCTCTTCTTTGCCGGTCTCGCCGTTTTCCTGGGCGTTCGGCTCTACATGACTTTGGGGCGTCCGGCGGGTCGATCTCATGAGGATCATGTGCGTGAAGAGCGCGAGCGCGCCGCCGCGCGCGCCGCTGAAGCGCCGGCCGATATTGAAGACGCCAAACCCATGGCTGCGGCCTTTTCCGGCCCAGCCGGTGAGGGTCTGGTCGCGATCGCCCAGGCCGATACCAGCTTTGATCCCTCAAGCTTTGCTGACGGGGCCCGTCAAGCCTATACCCTGATTGTCGAGGCCTATGCCAAAGGCGATCGCGAAACGCTGGAGCCGCTGCTCAGCGAGCGGGTCTATAAGGCCTATGACGGATCGATTTCCCAGCGCGAGGCGACCAACCAGTCTTTGACGATCGAAATCGAGCGCATCAAACGCAGTGAGATTGTTGAAGCCTCTCTTAACGATAATCGGGCCAAGGTGAAGGTGGCCTTCAGCGTGGAGCTCGCCCGGGAGACCCGGGACTCCGATGGCAAGGCTGTGGAGGGCGATCTGGCCGTCCTGCAGACGGTCGAGGAGATCTGGAGCTTTGAACGCGATGTCACCAGCGGCAACCCGAACTGGCGCTTGTCCGGCGTTAAAACTGCCTAAAGCTATCGTCCTGGGATTGGCCCTGATGGGGCTGGCCGCGTGTGGGTCCACACCGGCACCATCCTCCCCCGTTGCGCCGCCACAGCGCACCCTTCCAGTACCACAAATCGCGCCTGCGTCACCGAACGTGCCGATGCGTGCGTCGGGCGGTTTTAACCTGCTCGCAGGCTGGACGCAGATCGATTCCCGCAGCGCGCTCAACGCCTTCGTAGAAAGCTGCCGCCGGATCCAAGATCGCCCCGATGCGGCACCCATGAACGCCAATGCACCGTATGCCGGCGTCGCCGGAGACTGGCGCGGTGTCTGTCTGGAAGCGGCCATGCTGGCCCCCGCCGAACCGGACCCGGTTCAGGCCCGGGCGTTTTTTGAACGCAATTTCAGTCCCTTAAACTGGCGGCCCACCGGCCGTCTGACTGGATATTACGAGCCCTATCTGGAGGTACGGTCCCAGCCGACCCAGGAATTCTCCATGGCGATCCGGGCTCGCCCAAACGACCTCCTCACCGGGGATCTTGGCCAATTTATCGCCGGGCTTGAGGGTCAACGCATTGTCGGCCGAGCGAGCCAGCATAGCTTTGAGCCCTATCGTCCGCGCCGGGAAATCGAAGCCCTCAACCTGGGTGTACCGCTGGCCTGGGGCCGGCCGATCGACGTCTTTTTCCTTCAAATTCAGGGATCTGGCCGTTTGCTCTATCCCGACGGTAGTCAGGCGCGTGTCCGCTTCGCCGCCCATAATGGTCTGCCTTATGTCTCGATCGGCCGGATTCTGATCGAGCGCGGGGAGCTGGAACCGCACAATGCTTCTAAGCAGGATATCCAAGACTGGCTGCGTCGCCGCGGCCCCCGGGCGTGGGAGGCTTTATTCAACGAAAACCCGCGCTATGTCTTCTTCACCCTTGATGCGCTGGAGGACCCCAATCTGGGCCCGCTGGGCGCACAAGGCGCACCGCTAACACCGATGGCCTCATTGGCCATTGATCCGCAACACCATGCCTGGGGCGTCCCGATCTTGCTCACCGCTGACCTGCCCGATGCACCCAACTGGACGGGTCTGGTTATCTCCCAGGACGCCGGCGGGGCGATCACGGGCCAGACCCGGGGGGATCTCTTTTATGGATGGGGCAATGCGGCTGGCGAGCGTGCCGGCCGGCAGAACGATCCTGACGCGCGCTGGATCATCCTGCTTCCCAATGATCTCGCTGCGCGGTTGCGCTAGGTGACATGGCCCGCCGGACGCCGAACCGACCTCTGTCTGAAGAGGAACGTGACCTCTGGCGGCGCACGACCAAGGCCTTCAAACCTTTAGATGAAAACCGCTTAAAGCAGCTTGATGACCCGGTGCCTCCGGCCAGCAAGTCAGACCTGATGCGTCAGACCGCGCCAATCAAGGCCGGGGCGAGGATGCGCGATCCCGAGCCGGTCCGGTCTAAAACGCCCGTCGATCGCGGGGCTGAAAAAAAGGTGCGGCGCGGCCGTGTGGAGATCGAAGCGCGCATAGATCTGCATGGCCTGACGACGAAACGGGCCCGAACTGACCTCTTGAGCTTTTTAAAGCGCGCGCACGCCAAGGGCCTGCGCCAGGTTTTAGTCATCACAGGCAAGGGCGCGGGGGCGCGCGCCCTGGACCAGCGCAAATTCCAGCCTTGGAACCCCGAAGATCGGGCCCTGCCTGGCGTCCTTCGCCGGTCTTTCGCCCAGTGGATGGATGATCCGGCTTTTGCGGTTCTTGTCTCCGGCTATGCCGAAAGCCACCGTCGCCACGGTGGATCGGGCGCATTTTACGTGATGCTGCGGGCCTAACCTTCGGGCATTCTTACCAAATCATGCGGACCACGCACCGTCTCCAGCCTTTGACCCGTCGCTTCCAGACGGGGTCCATCCTCGGTTTCGGCAATGCGCCAGAGATCAATCAGGCCACGGCGCCGCAACGGCCCTGATCGCAGGTGAAAGGTCGCAACCACCAGGCTGTCGCCATCGGCATCAAAGATCGCATCTTCAGGCAAGACCCCGTCAAAATACATCTCGCGGCCCTCTTGGCGAAGCGCGCCTGTTTCAGGATCAATGGATACCAGTGTGAGGGAGGATTGATTCCGGCCTGGCCAGAGCGCCAGCACCGGTAAGTCCGGCAGATAGGTTCGGCCCATATTCACGGTCACCGCAAGCCGGCCATTGGGAGAGATATCAAAGCCTTCAGGGCTCAGGCCCACGCGAAGTGCGTCAGCCAGAAAGGCCTCACCAGACTGCGTCACGCCCACGGAAATCAGCCGCCCCCGCGATTGTGTCAGCATGGCCAATCCACCGCCGCCATCCGGCCAGGCTGTATCGGTGAGCAGGAAATAGCGGCCGTTCGGTGTCCATTTGCCGACGGACCATCGAACGCCAACCTCCAGCGCTGGGCCCGTGCGGATAAGGCCAGCCGGATCGCCTTCTGCGTCGCGGGTCACGCGATAAATCTCAATCCGTTTATTTTCCACATTGGCCGCAACAAACTCGCCATTTGGTGACCAGAACAGGCCGCGAAGCCGATTCTCTCCGCCCTCGCGATAGTCGGGATCCAGGTCGATGCGGCGTTGCGAGACGGCTGTGCCGTCCTGATCGACTTCAATAAAAACCGCTTCGGCGTCATCCTCTTCGCTGGCCACCAGAACCCAGCCTGCATCCGGGCCACGCGAGACCGATTGCGGATTAAGGCCCGCCGGGCTTTCGCCGCGCGCTATCAGGCGTTCGCCAGCAATCTGATAGGCATGAAGGCTGCGGCCTTCGGGAAAGGCGGTGTAAGCGCTGTCGACCTCGGATATCGAGCGCGGCAGGCTGCCGCGAGTCTCGACGACATACACTGCGCCCGTTTCAGAAACGCCTTCGATGATCTGCGGCCAAGACACGACAGAGTTGGGGGCGGGCAGCTGATCAAGCACAACCAGCTGCCCTTCGCGCTCGGCAATCAGGATAAGAGAATCCTCACCTTCGCCTGGATTGAGCGGTTCCAGATTTCCGTCGGCATATGCAAATGCGACCATGTCTGCATCCGCGGCGGCGAGAATAAAGCCGTCAAATCGAGGCTCATCATTGGCGATCTGCGCGGCAATACCGAGACCGAGCATCCATCCCAACAGGCTCATTTCACTCTCCAAACTAAAATCATCATTTTAGATAGGAGCCAGATTGAGACCCGGCAAGGGCGGAACGACGAATTTGGCGGCGCGCGGTAGAGGCGCTATGTGAACAGCCTAATGACACTTGAAGATTTCAGACAAAAGCGCGGGGCTGAAAAACGCGCCTCGATCCGAAAAGCGGCCTCGGCGCTCTTCGTCGAGCGTGGGTTTGACGGGGCTTCGATTGAGGCGATCGCCGCCAAGGCGGGTGTCTCCACCGCAACGGTTTACAGCCATTTCGGTTCGAAGAAGGACTTGTTCGCCGCTGTTATTGCCGCGGCGACTGCGCATATGCATTTGGACGCGGCTGACGATTTGCGCACCGTCGCCCAGGCTTATGCCCAGCTTATGCTCAATGACGAGGTCCGCGGCCTGATTCGCCTGGTCGCGTCGCAATCGGAGCGCTTTCCGGAGCTGGGTGAAGCCCTGTTCGAGCACGGCAAGCAGGCGATCTATGCCGCGTTCTCAGCCGCTTTTGAGGCTGAGGCCCGGGCCGGGCGTATCCAGCCGCGCGAGGACTGGACTTTGGCAGCGAGCCAGATCACCGGGGTGATCAGCCAAAGCATTCTCATGCCTTGGCTTTTGGCCAATCGCGACGGCATTCGCGATCCGAAGCTTGTGGCCGATGAAGCCGTGGCGCTGTTTCTTACAGAATGAATTTCGACAGGTCGGCATTCTGGGTCAGCGCCTCGACCTTATCCTTCACATAGGCCGCATCAATCGCCAACGCCTCGCCATCGCGGTCAGACGCGGTGTAGCTGATTTCCTCGACGACTTTTTCCATAATCGTCTGGAGACGGCGCGCCCCGATATTCTCCACATTGGCATTCACCTCGGCGGCAAAGTCGGCCAGCGCATCGATCGCGCTGTCGTCAAAGCTTAGGGCCACACCCTCGGTGGCCATCAGCGCGACATATTGGGTCACCAGGCTGGCTTCCGGCTCGGTGAGGATACGGCGGAAATCATCCCGGGTGAGGGCGCGTAGCTCAACGCGGATCGGTAGGCGGCCTTGCAGCTCCGGTAAAAGATCGCTCGGTTTGTTCACATGAAAGGCCCCTGAGGCGATGAACAACACGTGGTCGGTCTTCATTGGCCCGTATTTGGTCGATACCGTCGCGCCTTCGATCAGGGGCAGCAGATCGCGCTGTACGCCTTCGCGGCTGACATCGGCCCCCTTGGCTTCGGCGCGTGCTGCGACCTTGTCGATTTCATCCAGGAAAACAATGCCTTCCTCTTCAGCCAGGCGTATCGCATCGGCTTGGAGCTGGCTTTCATCCAGCAATTTGTCGGCTTCCTCATTGATCAGCGGCTCATAGGCCTCTTTGACTGAGGTGCGCAGTGTTTTGGTGCGCCCCCCAAAGCCCTTGCCGAGCAGATCGCCCAGATTGATCATGCTGGCCCCGCCTTGGGGCATGCCAGGAATGTCCAGGCCCTGGAGCGGCGAGGCGTCATCGGCGACTTGAATCTCGATCTCTTTGTCGTCGAGCTCACCGGCCAGCAATTTCTTGCGGAAGCTTTCGCGGGTGGCATTGCCAGCCCCCGGGCCCACCAGAGCCTCCAAGACCCGGTTCTCCGCCGCGCCGTGGGCCTTGGCCTTGACCTCTTCGCGCTTCTTCTCCCGCACCAATCCCAGCGACACCTCCACGAGATCCCGGGCGATGGAATCCACATCCCGGCCAACATAGCCCACTTCGGTAAACTTCGTGGCTTCGACCTTCAGGAAGGGCGCACCGGCCAATTTGGCAAGACGGCGGGAAATCTCGGTCTTACCCACACCGGTCGGGCCAATCATCAGGATGTTTTTCGGCGTGATTTCTTCGCGCAGACCCTCTTGGACCCGCTTGCGCCGCCAGCGATTTCTGAGCGCGATGGCCACCGCCTTCTTCGCCTCGGCCTGGCCGATGATATGACGGTCCAGCTCGTGGACAATTTCGCGGGGGGAGAAGTCGGTCATGGATCAGGGCTCTTGCCAGCTAAGGGTTATGGCGTCCATCTAGGATGTTGCGCGCCAATGCGCAAAGCCAGGACTGATAAAGACGAGACCCTTTCATGCATGACCGCCCCCGCTTCCACCTTGCCTTCCCGGTCCACGATCTGGAGGCGGCCCGCCGCTTTTATGCCGGCACGCTGGGCTGTGAAACCGGCCGGGAGAGCGATCATTGGATCGATTTCAACTTCGAAGGCCATCAGATTGTCGCTCATCTGGCTCCTGAGCTTTGCGACACAGCGCCAACCAGCGCGGTGGATGGCAAACAGGTTCCGGTTCGCCATTTCGGGCTTTTATTGTCCTACACCCGCTTCGATGAACTGGCCGATCGGATGAAGACCGCCGGTCTGGACTTCATCATCGAACCCTATCTGCGCTTTGCCGGTGAACCGGGCGAGCAGAAGACAATGTTCGTCAAAGACCCCAGCGGCAACGCTCTGGAATTCAAGGCTTTTGCCGATGACGCGCAGGTGTTTGCGACATAGGGGTGGCGTGGATTCACAGTCTCTTACCACGGCGTGTTTTGCCTCCTATTACGACTACCACGGTGAGCCTTTGCGCACAGGACGACCACGGCTGAGACAGAGCGGGGGGGAGTATAGGGCCGGTCGCAGGGGGGTTGGATAAGATTGCCCTTCCCAACTTGTGCGTCCTTCGAGACGGCCTTTGGCCTCCTCAGGATGAGGGAGGTTGGTGCTTGAAACACCCTTGCCCTGAAGAGCGCACCCATGCCTCCTCTTCGTCATCCCCGCGCAGGCGGGGACCCAGGGATCACAGAACGTAGCGTTTCATGGCTCTGGGTCCCCGGGAAAGAGAGGGGGGATAAAGGGCGAAACGCTGGCACCGCCCGCACCCGACCCGCGCAAACGCGCGGCCCACCCTCCCCGCGAGGGGGAGGGTGTCCGGGAACCGGACGGGTGGGGTGGGGATCATCAAGCGCCAGTATTTGATGGTCTCTAGATCCCAGCTTACGCTCGCGAAGCAGAGCTTCAGCCCTAGGCTTCCAGCCGCTCGCGCAGCTTTGCCAGGAAGGCATCGCAGGCTTTCAACTGGCTGATGGCGACGAATTCGTCGGGCTGGTGGGCTTGAGCGATCGAGCCGGGGCCGCACACCACGGTGGAGAAGCCGGCATCCTGAAACTGTCCGCCTTCAGTGCCATAGGCCACCACGCGCTGGGCATTATCGCCTGTGATTGAACGCGCCAGAGCTTCCGCTTCCCCCATGTCTTCGGGGCGCAAAGGCGGCACGTTGGAGATCAGCTCCACGCTCACGCGGGCATCCGGCGCGGTGCGGCGCATCTCAGCTTCCACTTCAGCCGCGCGTTGGCGCAGGCGCTCGCCGATACCGGGACCATCATCCCAGGGCGCAGGGCGCATGAGCGATTCAAACCAGGCGTCTTTCGCCAGGATATTCATCGCCGTACCGCCGCCCATACGCCCGATTGTGAGCGTGCCATAGGGTGGATCAAAAGGACTGTCGGCGGGGGCTGCGGCCTTCAGCGCTGCGGCTTCTTGCACCAGGTGATGCATCAGCGTAGCGGCATGGGTGACCGCGCAGGCCCCGTCTTCGACCAGGCTGGAATGGGCCTCCTGGCCTTCAAGCGTCACGCGGACCGAATACAGACCTTTATGACCGGTAATCACCTGCATATCGGTGGGTTCGCCAACGATCACACAGGAGGGGCGCGGCTGGCTTTGTGCCATGCGCTCAATCATGCGCGGCGCGCCCTGACAGCCCACCTCCTCGTCATAGGAGAAGGCGAAGTGCACGGGACGCTTCAATTGGGCTGTTGCAAAGCGAGGAGCGGCGGCCAGCGCACAGGCCGCAAACCCCTTCATATCGCAACTGCCGCGCCCATAGAGCTTGCCGTCCTTTTCGGTTAGCACCCAAGGGTCGGTGGACCAGTCCTGACCGTCCACCGGCACCACATCGGTGTGACCGGATAGCACAACACCACCATCCACATCCGGACCGAGCACGGCGTGGAGATTGGCCTTCTGGCCATCATCGCTGACCACGCGCTCACAGCGCGCGCCCAGCTCGCTCAGAAAGGCTTCAACATCGTCAATCAGAGCCAGATTGGAATTGCGCGAGGTGGTGTCAAAGGCCACCAGGCGCGCCAGCCAGCTCTGGCTGTCGGTGGGCCAGGCCTTAGCCATCGTCGCCAGCGTCCACTTCACCCAGGGTTTGCGGCCGCAGCGGCAGACCCAGAAGCTCGACTTTAAAGCGCAGGGTCGAGTTCGGGCCGATATCGGCTCCCGCCCCGCGCTCACCATAGGCCAGATCGGCAGGGATTATCAGGGTCCAGCTTTCACCGGTCTTCATATGCGATAAGGCCTCAACCCAGCCGCGGATCAGGCGGTCGGACGGAAAGGCTGCCGGCTCACCGCGCGCATAAGAGCTGTCAAACACGGTGCCATCGGGCAGCGTGCCCTCATAATGGACCAGCACGGTCTCACCGCCTTCGGGGCTCAGGCCCTCGGGATTGGCGACGTCGACGCGCAGGCGCAGCCCGCTGTCCAGGCGATAGACGCACGCTTCAGCGTCCGCAGCGGTCAGGAAGGCCGCGCCAATAATCTCGTTCGCCGCGCTGGG
Organism: Oceanicaulis sp.; assembly: GCA_028280165.1. Lineage (GTDB taxonomy): Bacteria > Pseudomonadota > Alphaproteobacteria > Caulobacterales > Maricaulaceae > Oceanicaulis. The sequence goes on from JANQMI010000217.1 coordinate 9,062, forward strand.
GGGCAGGTCCTCAGCCGTTGCAGGCGGGGTGAAGTCCGGCCCATCCGGATTTCCGCCTTCGCAGGCGCGGGCCTCATCCACAATCGGAGCGGCCTCAGTAAAGGCACCGGCCAGCAGCTCGTTTTCCACCTCTTCAATCAGCGCGACGATCTCATCGAGCTCGGTTTGCAGCGGCTGCATGCGGGTCTCGAACCGGGCCCGCAGCGCATTCTGGATGGCGTCGCCGCGTTCGATCAGCGCTTCGCGGCGATCGGTGGCGCTCTCAATGGCCAGAATGTCTTCCAGGCTTTGCGCGTCGACGGTTTCAGCCGCCGTCAGATCGGCCATGGCCGTATCGGTGGCTGCGGTCTCGACGGTGTCCACAGCCGCATCGGTTTCGACCTCCTCAGAGCAGGCAGCGAGCGCAAGGGCGGAGACAGAAGCGGCAAGCAGAATGCGGGTCATCAATCAGGTCCTGAATATGAGGAAAATCGGGCCGGAAGGGCCATCGCCGCGACCATACCAGCCCCGCCTCGCGCGTCGAGCCCTGAAGGGCATCAATCTCGCTTCGGCGCTTTGGAAAATTCTGCGTATTTGTTTTTGCGTTCCCGCGCCTGTTTCACCCCGTCGATAACCAGGACGGCTTCGCCTTTGGGTGGTTCGACGAGGCGGGCGCGTAGCGCGCTTAAAGGCTCACGCCAGACCCGCTCAAACGTCTTGGTCAATTCCAGAGCCAGGGCCGCGTCGCGGTCGCCCAGCACCTCGATCGCATCGTCCAGCGTCTCTGCCAGGCGTTGCGGGCTCTCCATGACGATCAGGCTGGCGGGCAGCTGGGCATAGGGCTCGAAGAAGGCTTTGCGTTTTCCGCCCTTGCGCGGCGGAAAGCCCAGGAAAACAAAGCGGTCCGTCGGAAGGCCGGAAATCGTCAGGGCGGCCAGTGCAGAGCTGGGCCCGGGCACTGCAGTGACAGGCAGACCGGCGTCGATCACCGCCCGGACCACGCGATAGCCGGGATCGGACACTGCAGGCGTGCCGGCATCAGAGACCAGGGCCACGGTCGCGCCGTCCTCGATAAGCTTTACGATCCCCGCAGCGCTCTGACTTTCATTATGGTCATGGCATGCGATCAGGCGCTTGGCGGTCAAACCGACCTTGTCGAGCAAGGCGCGGGTCGTGCGGGTGTCTTCACAGGCCACAGCATCGGCTCCCGCCAGCGTTTCGCGCGCCCGGTCAGACAAATCGCCCAGATTGCCAATCGGCGTGGCCACCAGCACCAGGCAGGGCTGGCCTTCCATCCGGTCCTGCGCTGACAGATCGGCACCGCTCATGATCTTAAACCTTACTGGGTCACCGGCGGGGCGAGGGTGGTGACCTCTACCTCCACCTCCAGGCCGAGCGCGTCATCGGCCTCGCCGATAAAGCTGCCGGAGATGGGTGCAACATGGCCCGGCATGCGTCCCACGCCGGTGCGGATCAGCCGGCCAGAGGCCACATCGCCATTGGTGGGGTCAAACTCGATCCACCCCGCCCCCGGCAAGAAGACCTGCACCCAGGCATGGGTGGCTCCGGCTCCGCGCACTTCTTCGGATCCTGCCTCGCGGCTATCGAGCGCCGGATCATAAAGATAACCCGTGACAAAGCGGGCGGCGAAGCCGAGCTGGCGGGTGGCTTCGCACATCAGCTCGGCAAAATCACGGCACGACCCGGTCCGGGTTTGCAGGGTGTGGACGGGCTCCTGAACGCCGGGTTCTTCACGGCGCTCATAGGCGAATTCGGCCTTGATCGCCCGCGTCATTGCCGTGAGCAGCAACCAGGTATCGCCCTCGCTTTCGGCCACGAAGCGCTGGGCGAAGTCGGTCACCACGCGGTCCGGGTCGGCATAGTGGGGGATCCGGCACGCGGCCAGGTCCGGCAGTTGGTCTTCTTTATAATTGAACGGATAGCGCTGGGCGTGATCGGAGATGGGGAAGTCGACATCTTTAAAGCTGGTGCGAATGACGTCGAACTCGCAGACAATTTCTAACAGATCGGAGCTTTCGGTGAACTCAAACAAGGTCACCGAGTTTGAAAAGGCGTCGTGAATCCAGTGCACGGTCGCGGCGGGCGAGCTGGATACATTCATGGTCAGCAGGCGTAGATCTTGGGTCTCATGGGGCCGAAACATCGCCTTATGCCGGCCAAAACCGACCGGTCGCCGATAGCGATAGCGCGTGATATGGCGGACCCGGAAAAGATCGGTTCTCACCTGTGGCTGCTGGCCCATGCTTCGCCTTTCGCGCGCGTTTTCAGGCGCAGAAATCTGCCGCGATTCGACCCCGAGTGAGGAGGGTGCGGCGCTCTTTAGTCAATCTGGACCGAAATATCGTGCGCCGAGCCGGCTGGCAAAGCCGATGAGCTGTACCTGAACCTGGTCCAGATAGGTGTGCAGGTCTGGGCCCGGCTCAACCTGGTCCCGCTGTGTCAGCAAATCCACCAAAGCCTGGGTGGCGGCGCGCAGATCCAGATCCGGCGCGGCCCCATAGTCCGCCTCAAGTTCTCCTAATCGCGCCGCGGCGGCCTTCACCGACAAGCGCACGGAGCGCGGGCAGTCTTCGTCAAACAGCAAGAAGGCGGCCGCTTCGGCCGGCCCGGCGCTCAACGCATGGCGGCGCCGAAAGGCGTGGTAGGACGAGGCGGACCGCAAAAGTGAATTCCACCATGCGATATCGGGCGGCGTATCGGCAACCGCCCCATCCTGGTCCGGCCGGCTGATCTGATAATATTTCACATCAATCAGGCGGGTGGTCTGGTCGGCGCGTTCGACATCGCAGCCCATGCGATGAAAGAGCCAAGCCTCGTCGCGATACCAGCCGCCATCCACCCCGCCTTGATGGGTTTGGCAGCCCAGGCGTACGGCCTCACACAGGTCTGCGAGCTTGGGCAACGTCACCTGACGCGCGGTGAGCTTTGACACCAACCCGTTGAGCATATTGATCTGCTTCCAGGTTTCTGTCGGCGTGATATGCCGCAGGGCGCGGGCATTTTCGCGGGCTGCCGCCAGGGCGCTGGCAATCGAGTTTGGATTCTGCCGGTCAATGAAATACCAGCGCGCCACACTCAGCCCGCTTATGGCTTTGCCGGTTTCAGCAAAGGCCGGTCCATCGGCAAAGGTGTCCAGCACCCCGCGCCAGGCTGCAGCGTCATCATCGCCCGCGGCAAAGCCCTCGGCGACCGCCAGCAAGCGCGCGAGGTTCTCCGCCCGCTCCACATAGCGGCCCAGCCAAAAGGCATGCTCGGCATAGCGCGCGAGAAGTTTAGGAGAGGACCCAGGTATCTTTCGATCCTCCCCCCTGGCTGGAATTGACGATGATGCTGCCCTTTTTCATAGCCACGCGGGTGAGACCGCCGGGCAAAACCCAGGTGCCCTTGCCGGTCACCGCAAAGGGGCGCAGATCGACATGGCGCGGCGCGACGCCGTCCTGGGTCAAAGTGGGCGATGTGGACAGGCTGATCATCGGCTGGGCGATATAGTTGGCCGGATCGGCTTTCACCGCCTTGGCGATGTCGGCCAGCTCGGCCTTGGTGGCTTTGGGTCCCACGACAATGCCATAGCCCCCGGATTCACCGACTGGCTTGACCACGAGCTCATCAAGATGGTCCAGCACATAGGCGCACTCCTCCGGCCGGCGGCACACCCAGGTCTTCACATTGGCAATCTTGGGCTCTTCATCCAGATAATAGCGAATAATATCAGGCATATAGGCATAGACCGCCTTATCGTCGGCGACACCGGTCCCGGGCGCGTTAGCGATTGCAAGCTTGCCCGCTTTCATGGCCCGAAACAGGCCGGGCACGCCCAGCATGGAGTCTTCGCGGAAGGCTTCGGGATCTAAGAAGGCGTCATCGATACGCCGGTAGATGACATGCACCGGCTCCGGCCCGCACACGGTCTTCATGAAGACCTGATCGGTCTCATCGACATACAGGTCGCGCCCCTCCACCAGAGGCACACCCATCTCGCGCGCCAAGAAGACATGCTCGAAATAGGCGGAATTAAACAGCCCCGGGGTCAGCAATACGATATTGGGATCGCTCACGCCTTCGGGGGCGCAATCGGCCAGCTTCTCGCGCAGCCGCACGCCATAATCGGAGACCGGGCGCACGCGCGCATTTTCCATCAGATCGGGGAAAGAGCGCATCATCAGATGCCGGTTCTCGATCACATAGGACACGCCTGACGGCGTCCGGCAATTATCCTCTAGGATCAGAAAGCTGCCATCGGCGTCGCGGATCATGTCGGTGCCGCAAATATGGGTGTAGACCCCGCCGGGGGGATCCACGCCAATCATCTGATCGAGATAATACTGATTGCCCAGCACCAGATCGGTGGGCACCACGCCGTCGTTCAGGATTTTCCGCTCGTGATAGATGTCGTGCAGGAAGTGATTGAGCGCGGCGATGCGTTGTTCGACGCCGGCCTCCAGCACGGCCCAATCGCTGGCAATGATGGGGCGTGGGATCACATCAAAGGGCAAAACCCGGTCGACGGTCTCATCGCCGAAATACAGGGTGAAGGTGATCCCCAGATTATACATCTCTTCTTCGGCGCGCGCTTTGCGGCGATCCAGGCCTGAGCGGCTGTATTTCGCCAGACGCCGGGAGAAGAGGCGGTGGATTTCAGAGTCAGAGGCACGGCCTGACACCTCGCAAAAAGTGTCCGGCAAGGTGCAATTGTCGAAAAGGCCTTTTGCGGCCATGAAGCCCCACACGCTTGTCTGCTGCGCTGCACCGTAGCACGAGGACGGGGCGGGGCTTCAACTACGGCTCTATGACGCAGCCTGCTAGGAGGCGGATTCCGGCATTCGGATCTGCACCGTGGTCCGGGTTGTGCGACCGGCACGGTCAACGACGGCAAGCTGGTAAAAGCCGGGGCCATCGGGTGTGAAGACGGGCAATCCGCCTGCATTGCGCCAGACCGGCGATCCGTCCGCATACCAGCTCAGCGGGCCCTCGCCCCGGGCCGACAGGACAAAGCCGCGCCCGGCGCGCTCCGCCCACAATTCGGCATCATCGGGGGGGAAAAGGATAACGGGCGGCTCATCCTGCCGGGAAAAGCGCGCTAGGGCGCTGGGGGTATTGACCGCCTCACGCCGGGTGCGCCGCGGGTCAAAATGCGGGTCGATGCGCGCAATGGCGTCCACCAGATCAAACAGAACCGGCAGAGCGGCCCCGCGACCGGTGACGCCGGGGCGGGGGGCCCCATCGGGCCGACCCGTCCAAACGATCACCGCATAGCCGCCGCTAACCCCCGCCGCCCAGGCATCGCGGAAGCCATAGCTGGTGCCGGTCTTATAAGCGATATCCGGGGCGGACTGGGACAGGTGAGAGGGCATGCGTCCGGGCGGCGCAGGCGAGCCGTAGAGCACATCCAGAATATCGCGCGCGCTTTGGGCGCTGAGCAGGCGATGGGAGGCATCTGGGCTGGATTCAGCCTCGGCCTCTAACCAGGTCAGGGGCCGGGCCCGGCCTTCATCGCCCAGCGCGGCATAGACCAGGCCCAGATCGCGCGCGGACAATCCCAATCCGCCCAGCGCCACGGCCAGTCCCGAGGCCCCTTCCAAGGCTCCAGGAATGTGTGGACGCGCCCCTGCCCGATCCAGCACGGAGGCAAAACGCGCGGCGCCCACTTCATCCAAGACCCGCACCGCCGGGACATTCAGGGAGTGTTGAAGCGCATCAGCGATGGTGACCTCACCGCGGAAGCTGCGGTCGAAATTCTCCGGGCGGTAATTGGCAAAGCGAGCGGGCAAATCCTCGATCAGCGTATTGGGCACCGCCAGGCCATCATCAAAGGCCAGGCCGTAAACCAGCGGCTTCAAGGTCGAGCCTGGCGACCGCGCAGCGTTGGTCAGGTCCAGCCAGCCGCCCGCCCGGTCGCGCCCGGCTGACCCCACCGCCGCACGAACCGCACGGGTTTCGATCTCGATGATCAGCGCGGACGCCTGCACGCCGTCACCGCCGGTCTGCGCCAGCTGTCGAACAAGGCGCTCCGCTTCGGTTTGAAGCGCCCGGTCCAGGGTAGAGCGCGCAAAGCCGGCCCCGCCCGCCTGCCGGCGTACCGCATCAGCGGCATGCCAGGCCTCGGCTGGGAAGGCGTTGCGCGATCGCGGCAAGGCTTCGCTGGCGGCGTCCTCGGCGCGGGCGGCGCTGATCCATCCCGCCTCAACAAGGCGCTCCAGGATTGCGGCGCGGGCGCGTTCAGCATGGTGCGGACGCAGGTCAGGCCGGCGCACCTCCGGGCTCTGCGGCAAGGCAATCAGAAGCGCGATCTGATCGGGGGTCAGCTCATCCGGCTCACGCCCGAACCAGGCCCAGCTTGCCGCGCGAACACCCTGCAGATTGCCGCCATAGGGCGTGTGGGTGAGGTAGAGCGCCAGGATTTCATCCTTCGACAGCCGCATTTCCAGCTGAACGGCGCGGAAGGCCTCAATCAGTTTCGATCCCAGAGTGCGCGGGCGCGGTTCCAGCAGGCGCGCGGTCTGCATGGTGAGGGTCGAGGCCCCGGATACAATCCGCCCGCGCTGGATCGCCTGGCCCGAGGCCCGGATCACCGCCAGCGGATCAACGCCCCAATGGTCATAAAAGCGCTGATCTTCGATCATCAGCAGCGCGTCGATGAAATCGGCATCAAGCCGGTCCAAGTCCGCCGCAAGACGCCAGCGCCCATCCTCCACCGGAAAGGCGCGCAAGGCCCGGCCGTCACGGTCTTCAGCCACGAAAGAGACCAGCTGGCCGCGCTCAATCGGCGGTGGGAAGAGCCGATCGAGGGTGAGCAGGGTGATGGCCATTCCAAGAAGGCTTGCCCCGGCGAAAACGGCCACGCGGTGCCAATATGTCTGGAAGACAAGCGGACTCAATCTCATCGGTCACGCTCCATCCGGTCCCTCCCCACAAGGGGGGAGGGATGGTGGACACAACACGCGCCCTCTGATTTCACGCGGCTTTTACTTTTTTCGTCATCCCCGCGCAGGCGGGGACCCAGAGCGGATAGAACACGGCCCTTCACGATCCCTGGGTTCCCGCCTGCGCGGGAATGACGAGGGAGAAAGGTAGCTGGCGGAGGGAGCATTGAGACGGTGCAAAGCCTGCCGTGTCGTGTGCTCCCCTCATCCCTGCGGGGCATTCCACCCGCAATCAAGGGGAGACAACGACGTGCGGTTAGCCTCATCACGGCTGGATCCGCACCCGGCCCGCCTCTGAGCGGGCAAACACCGTTGGGGCATACATGTCCTCGGCTACCGCACCGGGTAGGACGAAGTCGCCGGGCGTGACCGCGCGGACGATATAGGCCAGCCGATAGGTCCGGTTCTGCCAGCTCGATGCGTTCAGTGCCGCGACAAAGCGATCATCGCGGGCTTCGGCCACCTGGGTGAAGGCCACATTGCCAATAAAGCTATAGGGCCGGTTCTCACCGGTATCGGCACTGGTCAGCACGCCCTCGATCTCGAACCCAGCGGGCAGCAGATCGGCCACCACATAGCTGGCCAGAGCCTGGCGGCGCGGACGCAGGTCCAGCGCCACAATCATTCGGTCGCCCTGACCGATATTCGACAGCGTGACCGGACGCCCGTCCAGTGACAGGATACGCTTGGACAGGTCCAGATCCGATTGAACCGCCGCGGGCGGACTGGACGGGGCCCCCACGCTCATCATGGACAGGAAGATGGGACGGTCGCCGGTATTGGTGAAGCGCTGGGCCTGGCCAATCGTGGCCGGTGTGAACGTGACGCCATCGGGATCGCCCACCGCGCCGCCATAGCCCAGCGAGACGGCGTCCGCACCGCCGGACAGCGCGGCAGCCGCGAGGATCAGCCAAACCTTTTCCTGGGTATGCAGGCGGCGCGGTTCGGGGACGTCCCGGGCCAGCGCCGGGGCCAGGTCGGTGACAAACCCGTCCAGCCCGGCTTCAGAGGCCAGGGCCAGCACAGCGGCGCGGTCTCTCAGCGCGGTTTGATACCAGTCACCGCCATTATTATAGCCCAATGCCGAAACGGCCGCGTCAAACGCGCTCAGGGCCCGCGCGCGGTCGCCGATGGAGGCCAGAGCCGCTCCGATATGGGCGCGCGCCAGCGGGCTTTCGATCTCGAGCAGGCGCTCATCATGCATATAGCGCAAGCGCGAGCGATCCACCTCGCCGGCCCGGGCCAGTACATAGAGCGCATAGGCCGAGCTACGATCGCGAATGCGATCCATCGTGTCCCGGCTCCAGCGCGGATTGGGGCTGGTGTCGTCATACCCATAGGCGCGCCACAGCTCGCCCTGGCTGACCGGCTGCAGCGCGTTCAGCGCGCGCTCCAGCGCGGCATCGGGAACCGGATGACCGGCCCCATGGGCGCGATACAGGAAATCCACCGCATACGCCCCGATCCAGGGCCGGGCATCGCGGTCACCGATGCGCCACAGGCCAAAGGCTCCGTCTGCGCTCTGACGCGATAAAAGGGTTTCGATGGCCTGTTGAATCTCGCCCTCAGCGCCATGTTCGGCCTCTTCATGGGCAAGGGTGGCCAAATTGTCCTGATAGAGCAGCGGCAGGGTGCGGCTGACCAATTGTTCGGTACAGGCATACCGATAGCGATACAGCGACTCATACAGGGGCCACGCATTGATGGGGCTGGTCGAGGCGCTGACCCGAAGGGTGGCTGAACCCGGCGTATAGCCCGCCAGCAGCGCCGGGTCGGGCATGTAGCTTTGTCCGGCTCGCAGAACCGTGCGCTCGAGCCGGGTTTCGGGCAGGAAGGCTGAGCGGACCTGGATGGGATAATCGCTGGCGACTTCAAAACCCTCCGGCCCGTTCACCACAAGCTGAAGATCGGCCAGGCCTTCATCGGTGGCTGAAATCAGCCTGGCGGCATCTTCGCGTTCGCCTTGGGACAGACCCAGGGAGACCGCGCCGCCCTCCACCGAGATCGGTCCGGCGGCGTTGACAGTGATGGCGTATTCGCCATTGGGCCCCTCGATATTGTCCAACGTGACCGTAGCTTGCGCCGCATCGCCCGGGGCCAGGAAGCGCGGCAGGATGAGCTCTGCGGGTACCGCATCGCGCACGGTCAGCGCACGCGACCCTGAGCCGAGGCCGCTGTCTGACCAGGCCACCGCCATCAAGCGCAGCTCACCATTGAAATCAGGCAGATCCAGCGTCACTGATCCCGTGCCATCACGGCCCAGGTCCACCGGCCCGGAAAACAGCGCAATGGTTTTCGTGGGCACCACCGACAGGCCGGCCCCGCCAATCTGGTCACCCCCGGAGCGAAGCGCCGCAGCGGCACCCTGATTGGGATCCAGCACGCGGCCATAATCGTCCAACAGGTCGACACCCAATCGCTCCTTGCCCAGAAGCGCTGCGACCGGATCGGGTGAGGCATGGCCGGTGAGCAGCAGAACGCCTTCATCGACGGCCGCCAAGGTGAGGAAGACCGGTTCTCGTGGACCGCCGTCCGCCGCGATCTCGATGGTCAGGGGCTGGTTGGGTGCCACCACATCCGGCGCTGTCAGCGCCACATCAAAGGTGCGCGCGCTGATATCAACGGGGACATAGCTGACGCCAACCGCGCGGCGCGGCAAAGGCTGGTCCACCGGATCGCGGGGGGTGTGGACCGTGACCATGACATAAGCGCCCTGGCCCCAATCCTCGGTCACCGGCACGGCGATCTCAAAGCCCCCGGCCTGCAGCTCCACCTGCTGGACATTTAAGACCCGGTCGGTTGCCACAACGATGTCGGCCTGGCCGCCATAGGGCGCATCGATCTGAACCAGGGCGGTGTCGCCAACCTGAACGTCTTCGTCTGGCGTGGAGACCTGGACCTGATCGGGGGCCGGGTCGCCTGACTGCGTGCGGCCGCCCCAGCCGACCCAGAAGGCGCGTGAAGCGAGATCCTCACCGTCAGCGGACACGATCAGCCGGTATTGGCCCCAATCCAGCGCTGGCGTGGTGAGGGTTGCGGGCTCGCCATCTATTGTGCGCGCCACACCGTCGGTGATGGGTACGATGGTCTCGGAGCGACGCCAGCGCCACTCCCCGCCATCGGTGCGATACCAGTCATAGTCATAATCCCGGCGCACCAAGCGCCAGGCGAATTCGGCCTCAACGGCGTCGCCCTCAGCGTCCACGCCGATCAGGGTATAGCTGGCTTCCTGATTGCGGCGCATGCGGCCTTCGAACGCGGCGCGGAGCCCGGCATAGAGCGCGCGCGGGCGGTAAGCGATGCGCACATCATCGGCCACAGCCCGGCCGCCCGGTTCCTGCACGCGCACCACTGCGCGCACCCGCAGCGGCAGGCTCGATGTCAGGCCCCGGCGTCCCAGGGCGACCGGAATCTGGCCCCGACCGGCCCCATCGGCGGTGGTCGGCGGCAGGGTGAGGATTTCCTCAGAGAAGCGCTCATCAAAACGGCCAAAGCGATAGCCGGGCCATTGCGGGAAGGGGTTGGGATCACGCTGCAGGCGGGCTTCACCCTCCAGCGGCAGGCCAGCCCCTGGCGCGCCATAGAGAAAGCGCACATCGGCATCGATCATGCGGGTTTCACCCAGGCCCATCGGCGTGTCAGTCTCGGCGTCGAGATCAAGATCGACGCGCTGGGGCACAAAGTCCTCCACCTGGAAGCCGACTGAGCCGACCCGTCCCAGGCCGTCAATTTCTGCGTCGATGCGCCAACCGCCCCGCGCAGAGGCCCGGGGCAGATCGAAGGCGTGGACCAGGCCACCGGCCTGTTCGGCGCTGTCAAAGCGATAGCGGGCCTGTTCCAGACCATTGGGCTGATACACCACAAGCGCACCAGCGCGATCGGTGACCGCATGGCCGGCGGGCCCGCGCAAGAGCGCGCTCGCCTGTACGGTTTCGCCCGGCCGATAAATGCCGCGATCGAGATAGACATAAGCGTCCACCACGCCGGCTGGGCGCCGCCCGGTGACAGGCTCATCGCTGAGATCGACCGGCGAGCGGTTCAGATCCAGGACGGCAAAGTCACCCTGCGGGCCATAGCCCGTGATCAAGCGCGGGGCATTGCCCTCCTCACCGGCCATAAGCGGTGCATCAAAGCGCACACGCCCATCAAAGCCCGAGACGCTTGAGGCTAGAATCTCATTGGCGCGGGAGACCAGCTGAACTTCAACCCCGGAGACCGGCTGAGCGGTATCCAGCGAGCGCACCACCACGTCGAGGCCGGATTGCCCGCGATAGGCGGTGAAGGCGAGGTCGGTGACAATCAGCCAGCGGGCTGCGCGCGCGGGCTCCAGACGGTCTTCGCGATCCACCGCTTTGCCATCGCGCACGGACACATAATAGGCCCCGGACTGTAGTGTGCCGAGCATGTCCGCGATTGGCAGGACGGTGACCTGGCGCGCATTGGGTTCGCCTTCAGTGCCCACCCGGCCTTCGAACACAGTGGTGCCAAGCTCACCCGGGGTTTCATTGCCGCCCGTCCAATACCACTCGCCGCGCGCCGCGCTATAGCCTTCGCCGATTTGGCGGAACACCAGGGCGCGGTCATTGACCCGGCGGATGCGCACTTCGACGTCATCGACATTGACCGTTTCGATGGCCAGGCCATCGGCCTCAATGCGGGGCAGAATGATGCCATTCCCTGAAAAGCCAATGCGGGGCGGGCGGTCTTCAAAGCTCAGCTGGGTGTCGACATCGCGCTCTAAGGCCCGGCCATCGGCTGAGGGCAGGCCGGCCCGCAGTGTGATCGACTGGGTTTGACCATAGACCAGGCCACCCAGGCAGAGCTGCGATCCGCTGACCGAAATCGAGATGGTTTCGTCAATCGCCACATAAGGGCTGTAGTCGACGCCTGGGTCGAGCGGTCCTGAAAAGCTCAGGCAAAGCTCCGGGGTGGCCGCCTGGGTATCCACCGCAAAGCGCAGATACTCGAAAGCGGTATTGATCTCAGGCTCAGCGCGTGGGGCGTCGGCGGGCCTGGCCTCCAGCGTTGCGCCTTCAGGCGATGGGGCTGGCGCACTGCCCGCATCTCGCTCGCCACAGGCCGAAAGGATCGCCGCTGCGCCGACCGCGCCTGCCAGATAAGCCCAAATGCGCATAATGCCACTCCTGCCTGCCATAAATGTCCCCACTGGCAACAATGGCATGGAATTCGGCAAAGCCAAGGCAGGATTTGGGTGGGGTGGAGATCATCAGGCGCTGGCGCTACCCCCCACCCGACCAAGCCTTCGGCTTGCCCGTCGATCAGTTTCACTGATCAACCCCCGCAAGGGGGAGGGACGGGAGCCCGTCCCACTAGAGAATGACGCGAGCCCTAGGGCCCTCCCTCCCCTTGATGGGGAGGGTGTCCGCGCAAGCGGACGGGTGGGGTGGAGATCATCGAGCGACGGGGTCGCCTCTATGGATCCCAGCTTTCGCTGGGAAAGAGGAGATAGGCGGTGTCACGACCTCACTCTGAAGAAGAGCAATGCCCTACGTCACGGCCTTGCGCTGGGTGAATTCGGGTGTATCCCACGCGCGCGTTTCAATGACCTCGGCCAGCGCTTGGGCCGCATCAAAGACTTCGGCATAGCCGTTATAGAGCGGGTTAAAGCCAAAGCGCATGATATTGGGTTCGCGGAAGTCGCCAATAATGCCGCGGGCGATCAGCGCCTGAACGATGGCGTAGCCGTCATCGTGGGCGATCACCACATGGCCTCCCCGGCGCTCACCCATCCCGGCGCAGGCAATGTCCAGACCCAGGCTTTGCGTGCGGGCGATGAAAACATCCCCCAGCTTGCGGGCCTTGGCTTCCACGTCCGCCATGTCGACATCGTCATAGACGCTCACCGCGCCATCCAGGGCTGCCAGACCCAGAATGGGCGGCGTGCTGGTACGCCAGCGCACGATCGAGGCGGCCGGTTCATAGGCGTCTTCGAAGCCAAAGGGCCGCTTATGACCGAGCCAGCCGGGAATGGGGTGCTCCAGCGAGCCGATTTCGTCGCGATGGCAGTATAGAAAGGCCGGCGCGCCGGGCCCGCCGGACAGGAATTTATATCCGCAGCCAACCGCGTATTTCGCGCCCCAGGCTTTCAGCTTTAAGTCCACCAGACCGGTGGCATGGCTTAAATCCCAGACGATGGCGAGGCCGCGCTCGGCCGCTTCGCGCTCATAGCCCTCAAAGTCGGAAATCTCTGCTGAGCGATAATGCACACCGCTCTTGATAAAGACCGTAACCCCATCGGGCAGGTCTTTAGGCCGGGTGCCGGGCGCAACCCGATGCATGGCTGAGCCAGTAAAGCGCGACAGGCCTTCCATGACATGATTGTCGGTGGGAAATTCGCCCTGTTCAGCAGCAATGCCGCCCGGATTGCGACCCAGCAATGCCCCGGCGAGTTTGAACAGGTTGAGCGTCACCGCGTCGACCGCCAGCACTTCGTCGGCGTCCACGCCCATCAGGCGGGCCAGCTTCGCGCCGAGAGTCTGGGGCAGGTCAATCCAGCCGGCATCATTCCAGGAGCGGATCAGGCCCTGCGCCCATTCCTCTTCGGCGCACTGCTTCAAGCGCGCCAGCGCGGCCTTGGGGGGAATACCCAGCGAATTGCCATCCAGATAGATGACACCCTCGGGCATGGCGAATTCATCGCGCTTCGCCGCCAGCGGATCGGCCGCGTCCAGCGCCAGGCAGTCCTCGCGGGTGAGCATGGGTTCAAAGCGGTCCGCGGGCGGTGATGCCGCCATCAACGACAAATTCCTGACCGGTCATATAGCTAGAGGCATCGCTGGCCAGGAAGTGGATGGCTGCGGCCATATCTTCTGGCTGGCCCACCCGCTTGAGGGAGAAATTGCGGTTGATCATGTCCGGCAGATTGGGGTCTGCGGTCAGCGCCGAGGCAAGCTTGGTTTCGGTCAGACCTGGACACAGCGCATTCACCCGAACACCCAGATGGCCGCATTCCTGGGCCAACACCTGGGTCATGGAAATCACAGCAGCCTTGGAGATGGAGTAGGCCCCCTGGAAATAGCCCGGGCGGATGCCATTGATGGAGGCGACATTGACGATGGAGCCGCCACCCTGCCCGGCCATGAACATATTGATCGCCAGCGAGGACAGGAAGAAGGGGCCTTTGACATTGACGTCGAAGGTTTTGTCCCAGGCCCCATCGGGGGTGTCCTTGGCCTCACCGAAATAGGGTGAAGTCGCGCCGTTATTCACCAGAATGTCGAGCCGGCCTTCCTGGGCTTTGATATCGTTGAGGGCGCGTTCGCGATCCTCAGCTTCACCCAAGTGAAGCACCATTGCCCGAGCCTTGCCGCCCTCGGCGATAATCTCCTGGGCGACGCGATCGCAATCGGCGATTTTGCGGCTGGAGCAAATCACGCTGGCTCCATGGCGCGCCAGGCGCTTGGCGGTCGCCTCGCCAATGCCGCGGCTGGCGCCAGCCACGAGCGCAACCTTGCCCTCAAGCGAAAGATCGGTGTCAGCCATGGTTCGTCCTCCCCATCCTGGCCTACATGTTTGCCCCGGACCCTAGCGGGGGTCTGAGATAATGGCGAGGGGCGAAAAGGAGTTCCAGCAGCCGCTATTCATCCCTCCCCTTGACGGGGAGGGTGGCCCGAAGGGCCGGGTGGGGTGGAGATCATCGAGCATTAGCGTTGTTCCCCCACCCGACCAAGCCTGTCGGCTTGCCCACCCTCCCCACAAAGGGGGAGGGACGGGGGCCACGCTCTTCCAAGTGCGACATGAGACCAAACACCCTTCCCGTCAAAGGCAGGAAGCGCCGCGAGCCCCCTTCATCTCCCATTCAGCCCGGTTCCACCAGGCTGGCCTGATGCTCGGCGCCCTGCTCATCGACGAGATTGAAGACTGCACGCTGCAGGGCGTGCCGCTCTATGGCGAGGTGCAAGTGGTCGACAGCCTCCCGGATTTCAAAGTCCAGATTGTCGACAGCTTTGCCGATCTGAAGGTCAAACCGGTGGAGAGTTTTGCCGACTCCTGCGGCGAGTGGGACTTCGTGGAGTCCTTTCCCGACTTCACCGTGCAATTCGTTTCCAGCTTCGCTGATTTTAAGATCGAATTTGTTCAGAGTTTCCCTGGTGAGCCCTAGGCGTTAGCCTTTGACCCATGTCGGTCTACGAAGAGCATATTCTGCCCCATCTCATCGGTTTTGCGTGCGCCACGCCGCAAATCATGAAGCAGCGCAGCCTGGTGGTGCCCGGGGCGCAGGGGCGTGTCCTGGAGGTGGGGTTTGGCTCTGGCACCAATCTGGGCTTCTACGATCCGCTCAAGGTGGACCGGCTGTTTGCGCTGGAGCCCAGCCCCGGCATGCGCCGCAAAGCGGCCAAGGCTGTGGCGGCCTCGCCCCTCGATATTGAATGGCTGGACCTGCCCGGAGAAGACATCCCGCTTGAAACCAAGAGTGTGGATACGGTTGTGCTGACCTATACCGCCTGCACCATCCCCGATGCCGCTGCGGCACTCAAACAGATGCGCCGCGTGCTCAAGCCCGGGGGCAAGCTGTTGTTTTGCGAACATGGCGCAGCGCCCGATGAGGCGGTCGCGAAATGGCAGCGCCGGATTGAGCCGTTTTGGAAACCGTTGGCGGGCGGCTGTCACCTGACCCGCAAGCCCGATCAGATGATCGAAGAGGCTGGGTTCAAGATCGAACACCTGACCGCCGACTATCTGCCTAAAGCCCCCAAATTCGCCGCGTTTAACTATGCGGGGATAGCGTCCTGACGGATCGCCCGTCCGGCGGTGTTTGCGCGCAGGCCTTCAATCCCCCTCTTCCCCAGCGAAAGCTGGGGCCCATGGTCCTGAAGCGCCGGCACGCTAGGATTGATGGATCCCAGCGTGCGCTGGGAAAGAGATGAGAGAGGCCTGACGACCCCAATAGGCTGGAGCCGTCTAAAGCGCAGCATTTTCCTGTTTCGCCATCGCTCAAGAGCTAGCATCATATGGCAAAACAAAAGGACGCTCTGTCTGTGCTCGACCATTTCAAGCGCTTTGCTGCCTATAATGCCTGGGCGAATGCCCGCCTTTATGACGCCGCCACGGCGCTCGACGATTTTGAGCGCAAGCGCGATGTGAAGGGGTATTTCACCAGCCTGCACGGCACGCTCAATCATCTTCTTTCCGCGGACCGGATTTGGATGCAGCGCCTGACGCGGACCGGCGACGCGCCGCTGACATTGGACGCGATCCTGTTCGAACAATTTGGCGCGTTGCGAGAGGCGCGTGAGGCCGAAGACAAGCGGATCGGCCAGTTTGTGGCGGAGCTGAGCGAGGCGGATTTGGACTCAGAATTGGCCTATACCAACACAAGGGGCGAAGCGAAATCCTTGCCGCGACAGGTGATCTTGACCCATGTGTTCAATCATCAGGCCCATCATCGTGGTCAATCCACCCAGATGATGCGCCAGCTCGGTGTCGCTGAGCCACCCGCTCTGGACCTGCTTTATTTCGCGCTGCCGTCCGCTTAGAGCTGCCCGTCCAGCGCACTCAGCCAGCCGGTAATGCGTTTGGCGTTCACACCGAGGTCGGAATAGCCAACCTTGGATCGTGAATAGATGCACAGGGCCGATCCACCGTCGCTCTCGACCGCTTCAGCGGTAATGAAATCTGGAAATTTGAACAGGGCGCTTTTCTGGCAAAGCTCGATCTGAGTGTCGGATTCGCGGATCAACCCCGTGCGCTCGGCCTTTAAGCCAACAGCTTTAAAGGCGGCCAGTAGAGCGGCTGGCTGAACGCCTGGATAGAGTTTGCTGACCTGATGGGCTTGAGCTTTCGACGCAAAGCCTTCTGGAAGGACCAGGTATTGGTTCGGCTTTGGGCCAAGCACCAGCTCAGAAAAATCGATCGGAAAGGGGCGGTCGGCCATTTTAAGCTCCTTCTCATTCAGGGCGCGCCTGGCTCTGATAGATAGCTGGATCGCAGCGATGTTACAGCCTAAACACGGATAAAGCGTGCCTGACAGGGCCTAGCGAAACAACAGGGATTGAGCCATGACCGAATACGCCCTTGTGGTGGAAGGTCTGACGAAGAGCTTCGGCGGTAAGCCAGCTGTGCGTGAGGTTTCCTTTAAAGCGGCCAAAGGGGAGATCACCGGCTTTCTCGGGCCCAATGGTGCGGGTAAGACGACGACGCTGCGCATGTCGCTGGGCGTCATTGGCCCGGACCGTGGCCGTGCGGAGCTCTTTGGCCGAGCCCCCGATGCGGCCGGGATGGACCGGGTGGGCTTCCTGCCGGAAGAACGCGGTGTCTATCGCAAAATGACCGCTGAGGCGGTGATTGTCTTCTTCGCCCGCTTGAAGGGTGTGCCGGCTGGCGAAGCGCGCCGCCGGGCGCGCGACTATCTGGAGCGATTTGGGCTGGCCGATGCGGCCAAGAAAAAGATCAAAGAGCTATCCAAGGGGATGGCTCAAAAGGTTCAGATCATCGCCGCGATCGTTCATGAGCCCGAATTCATCATCCTCGATGAGCCCTTCTCCGGCCTCGATCCGGTGAATCAGGCGCTCCTCGAGCAGATGATCCGCGAGCAGGCCGAAGCCGGGCGCACGGTGCTGTTTTCCACCCATGTCATGGAGCATGCGGAGCGCTTGTGTGACCGCATCATTCTGATGGCGCGTGGCCAAAAGGTGTTTGACGGGACCGTCAATGAAGCCCTGGCCCAAGTCCCCCGTCAGGTTCTCCTGGCGGCCCCGCCCGGGGAGCCGGTTGAAGACGTGCTGTCCGGCTTTGGCGAGTTGGTCAATGAAGGCGAGGATGAAGACGGCGCTGAGATCAACTGGCGTTTGACGCTCAATGCCGGGATAGAATCCCAGGCTGTGCTTCGCGCCTGCGTCGAGGCCGGCCTGAAACTCACCCATTTTGAGCCGCGCCGTCCCCACTTGCACGATGCCTTTGTGGCGCTGGTGGGTGAAGAGGGCGCGCGCGAGCTGGAAGCCTCGGCGGAGGATAATTGAGATGCGTGCCATTTATCTGATCGCCCGACGGGAATACCTGTCCTATGTGGCCACCTGGGGCTTCTGGCTGGGTCTGCTATCCGTGCCGGTCTTTGCCACCCTGGGGGCGTCCATCCCAGGATGGATCGAGAGCTCGCAGCCCACGCGTTATTTTGCGGTCATCGACGAGACCGGCATGGGCCTGGAGCAGGTCATTCGCGATCGCCGGGTGGAGGCGCGCCGTGAAGCCGTGCGCGACCAGGTCGAAACCCTGACCCGATTTATTGGCGAGGAGGCCGAGCGCCAGGCTGCGCTGGACGCTTTTGATGCCAACCCCAACACCAGCCAGGCCGCGAGCGATGCCTTTGAGGCGGTCGGTTTTCCCGGGCTGGGCGAAAATCTGGACCTGGAAGGCCGCGATGCGGTGATGGTGGGGGCCCCAGGGGCGGATCTGAATGATTTGCGGCCCTATATCAGCGGCGATGCCACGATCGAGACCTCCGAAGGTCCCCGCGCGCTCTATGCCGCCTTTGCCTTCAGGCCTTCAGACACCCATCCCCTGGAGGTCGTCTATCTGTCTGAAAACGTGACCAATCGCGATCTTCGCAATGAGATTGTCCGCATTGTGCGCGAGCATCTGCGCGATCAGGCGCTTCTGGAGCGCGGCCTGACGGCTGCTGAAGTGGACACGCTCTTGGGCTTGCGTCTGGACGTGACCTCGCTGTTGGCAAGTCCCGATGCAGACGCCGATACCGAGGTGACGACGCTGGACCGGGCCCCCTTCATTGTCGCGATCATTCTGGGCTTTATCCTCTGGCTGGCGATCTTCTCCGTCGCCAACATGTTGCTCACCAGCATGATTGAGGAAAAGGGCGGCAAGATTATCGAGGTGCTGCTTTCAACGGCTCGGTTCCATGAAATCCTGATTGGCAAGCTGGGGGGCGTCGCGGCGATGTCGCTGACCCTGTTTGCCATTTGGGGCGTGGTTGGGGGTGTCCTGACCGCGCTGGGCGGGGCTGCGCTGTCCACAGTCAACCCGGATTTGGTTGGCGTATTGGGTGTGGTGTTTGATCCGGTCCTCTTGGGCGCGGCGCTGATCTTCTTTATCGCAGGCTATCTGATGTATGGCGCGATTTTCCTGGCGATGGGCTCCTTGTGCGATACGCTTCAGGATGCGCAGACGCTGATGAGCCCGGTCATCTGGACCTTGATGCTCCCGCTGTTATTTCTGTTCTTCTCTTTGGAGGCCAGCGATTCCACGGTGGTTCGGATCGCCAGCTGGGTGCCGGTCTGGACCCCCTTTGTGATGATGGCGCGTCTGCCGGCTGATCCGCCGCTCTGGGAAGTCCTCGGGGCCGGGGCCTTGATGGTCTTCACCACAGTCCTGGTTTTGTGGGCGGCTGCGGCGGTTTTCCGCCAAGGCGCTCTGCGCCAGGCCGATGCCGACACCGTGCGGCGCTGGTTCAAGCTGGGCGGCAAGAAGGGCTAGACCGCCCGCATCATGGCCCGCTCGGTTTCCACCAACAGCAGGTTGCTGTTGAAGATTCCCTCCTCGTCGATTCCCGCGGCGCTGAGGACGGCCTTGCGAACATTGAGTTCGGAAG
>JANQMI010000012.1 GCA_028280165.1 Oceanicaulis sp.
CACGCCATGCCCCTTTCATGCATTACGGCGTTGTCGGCGCAGACGGGCGGATGAAGCATTACATCCCGGTCGAGCTTCCTGGGCCGCGTCTGCCGCACGATATGGCGTTTTCGAAAAACTACTCGGTGCTCAACGATTTCCCGATGTTCTGGCCCCAGGACATGCTTGATCAGGGCCGCTTCCTGCCTTGGTTCCATAAGGAGATGAAGTCGCGCTTCGCTATTCTGCCGCGCTTTGGTCAGCCGCAGGATATTCAGTGGTTTGAGGCTGAACCCACCTTCGTGCTGCATTACACCAATTGCTATGAAGACGGTGATGAGGTGGTTCTGGAAGGCTATTTCCAGGACGATCCTTTCCCGCCGCCCTTGCCGGACATGCCTAAGCCCTACGGTTTGATGGCAGCCGGGATCGACATTCATTCCTTCAAACCACACCTGCATCGCTGGCGCTTCAATCTGAAGACCGGTGAAACCCATGAAGCGCGCATCTGCGATGCCGATCATGTGGAGTTCGGAACGATTAATCCCCAATGGGCCGGCCGGAAGAACCGCTATGTTTACAGCGCCTTGGGTGAGAAGGGCTGGTTCCTCTTTGCCGGTCTGGTGAAGCATGACCTGGACACCGGGACCTACCAGACCGTCACCTTTGGTGATCAGCGCTTTGGCTCTGAAACGCCCTTCATCCCGCGCAAAGGGGGCACGGCAGAGGACGATGGCTATCTGGTCAGCTTCATCACCGATATGAAGGCTAACCGGTCCGAATGCATCATCCTGGACGCGCGCGATATCACGGCTGGGCCCCTGGCCCGGATTATGCTGCCCCACCGGATCTGTTCGGGCACCCATGCGGTGTGGGCCGAAGCGGCCGAATTTGAAACCGCAGGTGCAGCCGCATGAGCCAGCCCATCTTCATCTTGGGCGGAGCCCAGACCGACTTCGCCATGAATTGGACCCGAGAGGGTCACTCCATCTTCGACCTCTTCTCGGAAGCCGTCCTGGCAGGCCTCGACGCCACACAGCTCACGCCGGACGCCATAGACGTTGCCCATGTCGGCAATTTTGTTGGCGAGCTTTTCACCGGCCAGGGCATGCTTGGCGGGTTTCTGGGTCATGTGGACTCACGCCTGGCCGGTATCCCCGCCTCCCGCCACGAAGGGGCGTGCGCCTCCGGCTCGCTGGCCATCCTTGCCGCTATGGCAGATCTGGAGTCCGGTCGCTACGACACCGCGCTGGTCACGGGCATCGAGCTGATGCGCAATGTCTCTGGCCATACTGCCGCGGCGCATCTGGGAGCTGCGGCCTGGGTCGGACAAGAGGCCACCGAAGCGCAATTTGTCTGGCCCGCGCTTTTTTCGGATTTGGCCGAGCACTATGACCACCGATACGGTCTGAAGCACGAGCATCTTGCAGCTTTGGCGGAGAAGAATTTCTCCAATGCCCGGGCCAACGCGAACGCTCAGACTCGCGGCTGGACCCTGACGCCGGACCATTTCTTAGAAGACGACGCTCTCAACCCGGTTGTCGAAGGCTGGATGCGCCGCCATGACTGCAGCCAGATCAGCGATGGCGCTTGTACGCTGGTGCTTGCCACCGAACGCCGGGCACAGGATTGGGCAGTCGCGAACAATACCCCTCTTGAAGCCCTGCCCCGGATTCGAGGCTGGGGTCACACGACCGCCCCCATGCGGATGGACACCAAGCTCAAAGCCAGCGCGAACGCGCCTTACGCCCTGCCCTGGACGCGCAAGGCGATCACCGATGCCTATGCGCGGGCCGGCATTTCGGGGCCTGATCAGCTGAGTGCGATTGAGACCCATGACTGTTTTACGATCACCGAATATGCCGCCATTGAGCATTTCGGCATCACCGCACCGGGCGAAGCCTGGAAGGCGATCGAAGAGGGCCGCGTTGCGCGCGATGGCGACATCCCCGTCAATCCCGGGGGCGGGCTGATGGGCATCGGCCACCCTGTGGGGGCCACCGGCGTGCGCATGATGCTGGATTGCGCGCAGCAGGTCAGCGGTCAGGCCGGCGATCTGCAGCTGGGCGGTGCGCACACCATGGCCATGTTCAATGTGGGCGGATCGGGTGCCACCAATTGCGCATTTGTCGTGGGAGCAGGCGCGTGAGCGTGCTCCGGGCATTGATCGTAATCACCCTGGTCACCGTGATCGGTCTGGGCTTCTCCTGGGTTGCCGGTCAAGGCGGAGCCCAGTGGCGGGGCTGGTCGATTTTTCTGCTCTGCGGCGCGCTGGCCTTTGCGATCAACTGGTTGGCCTTTGTGCCCTCGGCGCTGGCGAAGACCGAGACCTTCTATGATCTGACCGGAGCCCTGACCTATATCTCGGTGACCGCACTGGCCCTTTGGCTCAGCGGGGAATTCGATCTTCGGGCCCTGATTGTCGCGGCCTGCGTCTTCATCTGGTGCCTTCGCCTGGGGGCCTTCCTGTTCAGCCGCGTCTCAGCCGCCGGCGAAGATCGGCGCTTCCGCCAGATCAAAACCGACCCGCTACGCTTTTTATCGGCTTGGACGATCCAGGCGCTGTGGGTAACGCTGACAGCCGCAGCAGCGATCGCAGTTCTAACTAGTCCGATACGGGTTGGCCTTGATGCCTTTCTGGTTATTGGCCTGGCCCTATGGGTCTGCGGGTTCGGGATGGAAGTCACCGCGGATGGGCAAAAGTCCAAATTCCGGTCTGACCCCGCCAACAAGGACCGTTTCATAACGACCGGGCTTTGGTCCTGGTCGCAACATCCCAATTATTTCGGCGAGATTGTGCTGTGGACGGGGGTCGCGGTCATGGCAGTCCCAACGCTTCAAGGGTGGGCCTGGATGACGCTGATATCGCCGGTCTTCGTGACCCTGCTGCTCACCCGTGTCAGCGGCATTCCTCTGCTGGACCGATTGGCCCAAGAGCGCTGGGGTGAGGACCCGGACTACCAGGCCTATACCGCGCGCACGTCGAAACTTGTCCCGCGTCCGCCCAAGGCCACCGACACCGCCTAGTTTGACGCCGTCCGCCCTGCAGGAGACTGTCCCATGGCTCACCCGTTTGATATGTCCCGCCGCCGGGCGCTGCAGCTGGCTGCCGCAGGGCTTGTGCTTGGACCGATGTCGGCCTCCGCTTTCGGACAGGCTGGCACTGTTCAAGCCATTGGCCAGCCCATGCCGCGCGGGGTCACCCTGCCCGAAACGCCGCCCCCTGCACCGACCTCGGACAGCGTAGGAATCGCGATCATTGGGTTGGGGGGTTATGCCCTGCGCCAAATGATGCCCGCCATCTCCCGCACCCAAACCTGTCATGTGGCTGGTCTGGTTTCCGGCAATCGGGATAAGGCCCTTCAGGTGGGCCGTGCCTATGGCGTGCCGGACGATGCGATCTATGGGTATGACAACCTGGAACAGATCGCCGCCGATGACCGTATTGAGGCGGTGTACATTGTCTTGCCCAGCGGACTGCACGCACCCTTCGCCGAACGCAGCTTTGCGGCCGGAAAACATGTGCTGTGCGAAAAGCCAATGGCGCTGAGTGTGGCTGAGTGTGATCGCATGATCGCGGCCTCTGAGCGCGCCAACCGCAAGCTGATGATCGGGTATCGCTGCCATTTCGAGCCCTTCAACCTGGCAGCCATGCAGCTGATGGGCGATCGCCAGATTGGCGCGATCGAACACATCGTCAGCCAGCACACCTACACGATGGGGCCCACCTCCCCGGCCACCAATTGGCGGGTTCAACGGGCGCAGGCCGGCGGCGGCGCGCTGGAAGATTACGGCATTTATGGTGTGCAGGCTGCACTCTACCTGACCGGCGAGATGCCAAGCGAAGTCAGCGCCACCGTCACCACACCAGCCAACGATCCTCGCTTTGCCGAAATCGTTGCCACGGTCGAAAGCCAGCTGACATTCCCGTCCGGTGCTGTGGCCGATCTGGTCACCTCCTACGACCTGCCGGGCCGAAATGAAGCTGTGATGCGAGGCTCAGACGGTGAGCTCATTATGCGCCCGGCGACCGGCTATGGCGGGCAGACTCTGCGACTGATCCGCGGCGATCAAAGTGAAACCCTGACACCGGGAGACCCAAGCGTTCAATTCCACAGAATGATGGACCACTTCGCAGCCGCGATCCGCCAGGACACACCGATCATCACTGACGCAGCCATGGGACGACGCGATGTCCATATCATCGCTGCAACCTATGCCGCCGCACAGTCAGGCCAAGCGGTCAGCCTGTAAGCGCCCCCTCGCGCGCGCGCCGGACTTAATCCGCGGCGCGGCTTACGCCCTTGGCCTCCAAGGCTCTCAGGGCACGGGAGTCTGATGACAGCCCTCGCCACAGGCTCACACAGCACGCCAGCAGCACGAGGGTGAATGGGAGACCCGCTGAAATCGTGCCGGCTTGCAGCGCCTGAAGCGCCTGCGCGCCGCCGCCATAGAGCAGCACAATCGCGATCAGGCCCTCCACCGTGGCCCAGAAAATGCGCTGGGGGACCGGGGCATGCATCTTGCCGCCCGCGGTGATGCTGTCCACGACCAGCGAGCCGGAATCTGACGACGTCACAAAGAAGATCAGCACCAGGACGACGGCGACAAAGCTCGCCACAGCGGCAAAGGGGAAGTGCTCCAACATCTGGAACAGGACAAGCGACACGTCGCCAACGCCATCAGCCAGGGCGCCGACGCCATTGTCATTCTGCAGAAGGGCGACCTCACCAAAGGTCGAGAACCACGCCACGGTCACAATGAAGGGCACGAAGATTACGGCGAACAGGAATTGTCGAACAGTGCGGCCTTTGGAAATCCGCGCGATAAACATGCCCACA
>JANQMI010000035.1 GCA_028280165.1 Oceanicaulis sp.
GGTGGTTCTGGCCCTGCTGGTTTATGTGGTGCTGCGCTTCCGGTCCAAGGCGAACCCGAACCCGAGCAAGACCAGCCACAACACGCTGCTTGAAGTGGTGTGGACGGCCATTCCCGTGATCATCCTGGTGGTGATCGCCATCCCGTCCTTCCGCCTGTTATATTTCCAGGATGTGATCCCCGAAGCCGACTTCACCATTAAAACGACCGGTTGGCAGTGGAATTGGGAATATGAGTATCCCGACCATGGCGGCTTCACCTTCTTTGCCAACATGACCGCGGACGAAGACATTGATGGTGTGCCGTATGTGGAATACCGCAACCTGTCCACCGATCTTCCGGTTGTTGTGCCAATTGGAGCGACGGTCCGCGTCGAAGTCACGGCGGCTGACGTGATCCACAACTGGGCTATGCCAAGCTTTGGCGTGAAGATGGATGCGATCCCGGGCCGCCTGAACGAGACCTGGTTCCGCGCCGATATTGAAGGCATTTATTACGGCCAGTGCTCTGAGCTGTGTGGCATCCGTCACGCCTTCATGCCGATCGAAGTTCATGTCGTGCCGCAGGACGTCTTTGACGCCTGGGTGGCGGCCTCTAACGAGGATCCGTACACCGGCCCCGACGTCCTTGCCGCCTACTATGATAGCACCGCGTCTCAGCGCGTTGCCGCCGCCCAATAAGGAGCCCAGTAGCAATGTCTGAAGCTGCAGCTGCGCATCACGATCACACGCCGTCTATGTGGGACTGGAAGCGGTGGGTCTTTTCCACCAACCACAAGGATATCGGCACCATGTATCTGGTGTTCGCGATTATCGCGGGCGTCATTGGCGGGGCCATGTCAGGTCTGATCCGCTGGGAATTGGCCGAGCCGGGTCTCCAGGTCTTCACCGGTGAGAATACCGGCTGGGGCGCGATCTTTGGCAACGAACACGATTACAATGTGATCACGACCATGCACGGTCTGATCATGATCTTCTTCATGGTCATGCCGGCCATGATTGGCGGGTTTGGCAACTGGTTCGTGCCGCTGATGATTGGCGCGCCGGACATGGCCTTCCCGCGTATGAATAATATCTCCTTCTGGCTGCTGCCTTTCTCCTTTGCCCTGATCCTGATCTCCATGTTCGTGCCGGGTGTGGGGGGCGAGAACGGCTTTGGCGGCGGCTGGGTGATGTATCCACCGCTTTCGACGACTGGCCATGACGGGCCCGCCTTCGACCTGGTGATCTTCTCACTACACATTGCCGGCATCAGCTCGATCCTGGGCGCGATCAACTTCATCACCACCATATTCAATATGCGTGCGCCGGGCATGACCCTGCACAAAATGCCGTTGTTCGTGTGGTCGATGCTGGTGACGACCTTCCTTCTGCTGCTGGCTGTGCCGGTTCTGGCGGGTGCGCTGACCATGCTGCTGACGGATCGGAACTTTGGGACCACCTTCTTCGATCCCGCCGGTGGCGGTGACCCGGTGATGTACCAGCACCTGTTCTGGTTCTTCGGTCACCCAGAGGTGTACATCCTGATCCTGCCCGGTTTCGGCATGATCTCGCATATCGTGTCGACCTTCTCGAAGAAGCCTGTGTTTGGTTATCTTGGCATGGCCTATGCCATGGTCGCGATTGGCTTTATCGGCTTCATCGTGTGGGCGCACCACATGTACACCGTGGGCATGGATGTGGACCTGAAGGCCTACTTCGTCGCGGCTACGATGATCATCGCGGTGCCAACGGGCATCAAGATCTTCTCCTGGATCGCCACCATGTGGGGCGGGTCACTGACCTTCCGCACGCCGATGCTGTGGGCACTGGGCTTCATCTTCCTGTTCACCGTTGGCGGTGTGACTGGCGTGGTGCTGGCCAATGCCGGCGTCGACCAGTCGCTGCATGACACTTACTACGTGGTCGCGCACTTCCACTACGTGCTGAGCCTGGGGGCTGTGTTCTCGATCTTTGCCGGTTTCTACTACTGGTATGAGAAAATCTGGGGCGTGAAGTATAATTCCTTCCTGGCCCGGACCCAGTTCTGGTTCTTCTTCATCGGTGCGAATGTGATCTTCTTCCCGCAGCACTTCCTGGGGCTGCAGGGCATGCCGCGTCGCTATGTCGATTACCCCGACGGGTTTGAGTTCTGGAACATGGTCTCGTCCTGGGGCTATCTGATCATGGCGATTGGGATGGTGATCTTCTTTGTGCTGATCATTGAATCGATTGTCCGCCGCCGTAAGGCCGAGGCCAATCCGTGGGGTGAAGGTGCAACCACGCTGGAGTGGACGCTGTCCTCTCCGCCGCCCTTCCACCAGTTCAACGAACTGCCGAAGATTAAATAGGTCTTTGACCTTTTAGGTGAGATTGGAAACGCGCTGACGTGACCGACTTTTCTGCTGATCCTGCCAAGGGCGATGCTGTGCACGCAGCATCGCCCCAGGCGTCTTCAACACTGGCCGATTGGCGCGATTATCTCGCGCTGATGAAGCCGCGGGTGATGACGCTGGTGGTGTTTACCGGCCTGGCCGGTCTTGTGGCGGCTCCTGGATCGATCAACCCCATCGCTGCGATCATCGCGATCCTGTGCATCGCGGTCGGGGCCGGGGCTGCAGGCGCATTCAACATGGCGTTCGATAGCGATATCGACGCGGTGATGAAGCGCACACGCCGCCGTCCGGTGCCAACCGGCCGTGTGCCGCAATCCGAAGCCTATGTGTTCGCCGGCGTGATGAGCTTGGCGTCGGTGACCCTGATGTGGATGGCCACAGGCTATGTCGCTGCGGGCCTGCTGGCGTTTTCGATCTTCTTCTACTGCGTGATCTACACGATGTGGCTGAAGCGCTCGACGCCTCAGAATATCGTGATTGGTGGCGCGGCGGGGGCTTTCCCGCCGATGATTGGCTGGGCGGCTGTGACCGGTTCGATCTCGTTGGACTCGATCCTGCTGTTTTTGATCATCTTCATGTGGACGCCGCCTCACAGCTGGGCGCTCGCGCTTTACAAATCAGGCGATTATTCGGCTGCGGGCGTGCCCATGATGCCGGTGGCCAAAGGCGCGAAGTCCACACGCAAGCAGATCCTGATCTACACCGCGCTCTATCTGGCTGTGACGGCGGGGCCGGTCCTGACCGGGCTTGGCGGGGTGATCTATACCGGCGCTGTGGTTCTGGGTGGGATGCTGTTCGCCATCCTGGCACTGCGCGTGTTCAGATCTCGCGCCGGGGATGGCAATCATGCTGAGGATGAGCTTTATGCCGTCCGCGCCGGCGATAAGGCGGCACGCGACCTGTTCGCCTACTCCATCGCGCATCTGTCGCTCCTGTTCGCGGCTCTGCTGGTTGAGCATGGCGCTGGGGCGCACTGGGCCCTGCCCGGGATGGGAGGCTAAGTCATGACAGAGCCGACCGAAAAACCGGAAAGCCAGCCTGAACCGGCCTACTCAGAATTCACCGAAACGGTGAAACTGACGCCGGAAGAAGAAACCGCGCGCAAGCGGCGCAATTTGGTGATTGCGTTTGGTCTGGTGGCGTTTTGTGTCCTCATCGCGGTGACCACCATGGTGCGCATGTCCAGCAATTATAGTTCGGGGCTCTGAGGCAAACGATGATTGGCAAACTCTTTTCCAGGCTGGATCAGAACCAGAAGGTCTTGGCGACCTGCTGCGCCATCGTCGTGTCGATGGTGGGTATGGCCTACGCTGCGGTGCCGCTCTACGACCTGTTCTGCCGGGTGACCGGCTATGGCGGCACGACGCAGGTCGCCCAGTATGACGCGACCCAGATTCTCGATCGCGAAGTCACGGTCCGGTTCAGCGCGACCAATGCGCGCGGCTTTCCCTGGGAGTTCGAGCCGCTTCAGAATGAAATGACGGTGCGGGTGGGCGAAACGGCTTTGGCCTTCTATCGCGCAACCAACACCACTGACCGTCCGGTCACCGGCGTGGCCAGCTATAATGTCTCGCCGTTTAAGGTCGGCGAGTATTTCGCCAAGCTGGAGTGTTTCTGCTTTACCGAACAGACGCTTCAGCCTGGAGAGTCCATGGATATGCCGGTGATTTTCTTCGTGGATCCATTGATGGACGAAGAAGACCGATTGGATGACATCACAACCCTGACCCTGTCCTACACCTTCTGGCAGGCTGGGGATGAGGACCGCTTTGAAACCGCGCAGGCCATGGCCGGTGCGGGCGAGGCGTCCTGACGCAGGTGCGGAACATAAATTGAAGACCGGTGCGGGCAGGGTTATACCGCGCCAAATCGGTCGAAACGAAAGACTGGCAGGAGACGTTCATGGCGGGTGCCGTCAAACACGATTATCACCTCGTTGATCCAAGCCCATGGCCGTTCACCGGCTCGCTGGGGGCTTTCATCATGGCCATTGGTGCCGTGGTCTTCATGAAGGGTCTGTCCACCAACGACGCCAGCTGGGCCTATTTCTTCCTGCAGGAAGGCTCGCCGGTCATCCTGCTCATCGGCACCGCCGTGGTCGTTTGGACCATGATTGGCTGGTGGGGCGATGTGATCAAAGAATCCCATCAGGGCGATCACACCCCGGTTGTCGATATCGGCCTGCGCTACGGCATGATCCTGTTCATCGTGTCCGAAGTGATGTTTTTCGTGGCTTGGTTCTGGATGTTCTTTGAAGCCGCGCTCTTCCACGATGTGCGCGCCGGTGCCAGCTTCTATGGTCCGGCCATCGGGACGGACTTCTCCGGCTGGGAAAGCTGGCCACCGCCGGGTGTGGAGACCTTTGATCCCTTCCACCTGCCGCTGATCAACACGCTGGTGCTGTTGCTGTCTGGCACGACGGTGACCTGGGCCCACCACGCGCTTCAGCATGGCGACCGTAAGGGCGCGACGCTGGGCCTGATCCTGACGGTGGTGCTGGGCTTCTTCTTCACCTTGCTGCAGATCTACGAGTACACCCACGCTCACTTCGCCTTTGACGGAAACCTCTATGGGGCGACCTTCTTCATGGCGACGGGCTTCCACGGGGCCCATGTGGTGATCGGAACCATTTTCCTGGCGGTGTGCCTGCTGCGCCTTTTGGCCGGCCATTTCACCCCCGAAAAGCATTTCGGGTTCGAAGCGGCTGCCTGGTACTGGCATTTCGTGGACGTGGTCTGGCTCTTCCTGTTCGCCTTCGTCTACGTGGCGTTCCAATAAACGGGTAAGGGCGGCTCTCGCCCCATGACCCAAACACCAAACCCCTTCCTTGCAGGCCTGATGGGCAGATGCCCGGCCTGCGGGAAGGGGTCTTTGTTTTCAGGCTATCTGAAACTCGCGGCGCGCTGTTGCCACTGCGAGATGGACTTCTCCCGCGCTGACATTGGTGACGGGGCGGCGGTGTTTGTGATCTTCCTGGTGGGCGCCATCATCGTGCCGCTGGTCCTGGCGGTCGAGCTGGCCGCCACACCGCCTGTCTGGCTCCATCTTTTGATCTGGCTGCCGCTGACCACTGCGCTGATCCTGGCCCTGCTGCGTCCGTTTAAAGCCACGCTCTTTGCGCTTCAGTTCAAACATGACGCGCATGAGGCAAGGCTTGAGGAATAGGGCGACCTCCACCTCTGCCTCGTCACCCCCGCGAAGGCGGGGGCCTAGGGCCTCAGGAATCTGCGCCTGATGATCTCTGGGTTCCCGCTTTCGCAGGAATGACGAAAGTGCAGGCCGCTGTAACTCTATAACGTAGACGCCCACGCCGGCTGGCTTATCCTTCGCGACATAGCATTGAGGAGCTCGCCGCATGATCCGCGCCATGTCTGCCCCGTCCAAAGGGGCGAAGTTTGAACAGGTCTCCTACGATCCAGGCCCCATGAAGGGCGATGATGTGGAGATTGCGGTGATGGCCTGCGGGCTCTGCCACTCCGACATGTCGCTGTGGGAGGACGAATGGGGCATTACCCAGTTTCCGCTTGTACCCGGTCATGAAGTGGTGGGTCGGATCATCCAGGTGGGCGACACCGTTACTCACCTACAGGTCGGCGATATGGTCGGCGTGGGCTGGTTCTCTCGCTCCTGCCTGACCTGCGACCCTTGCATGCATGGCGATCACAATATGTGCGTTTCCGTCGAGCAGATCGCGGTGGGGCGTCAGGGCGGGTTTGCCGAAAAGGTTCGCGTTCAGGCCAGCTGGGCCAACAAGCTGCCTGACGGCCTCAAACCCGAAGATGCCGGCCCGCTGTTTTGCGGCGGGATTACCGTGTTCAACCCGATCGTGCAGATGGGCGTAAAGCCGACCGACAAGGTCGGGGTCGTGGGCATTGGCGGGCTGGGCCATCTGGCGGTGCAGTTTCTCAACGCCTGGGGCTGCGAAGTGACCGCCTTCACCTCCACCGGCGCGAAGGCCGAAGAGGCCAAACAGCTTGGGGCGCACCGCATTGTCGACAGCCGCAGTGATGAGGCGATCGCCGCGCAAGCAGGCTATTTTGACTTCATTCTGACGACCGTCGCCGTGGACTTAAATTGGTCGGCCTATCTTAATGCGCTGGGCCCACGGGGCCGCTTGCATACGGTTGGCATTCCGCCGAACGCGATATCAGCGCACGCTTTCCAGCTCTTGGGCAATCAGCGTTCAGTGTCCGGCTCACCGCTGGGCAGCCCAGCCACCATTCGGGACATGTTGGACTTTTGTGCCCGCCACGATATCAGCCCAATGGTCGAACGCATGGGTATGAGCCAGATCGATGCAGCCATGGACAAGCTGAAGACCGGCTCGCCGCGCTATCGCATCGTGCTGGATAATGATTTTGGGTAGCTGATGTCCGCCCCGTCCCCTGTAAACGGGGGAGGGGGTGAACCTCACCTCTTTCGTCATCCCCGCGCAGGCGGGGACCCAGGGATCACAGGGCGCGGCGTTTCAGGGCTCTGGGTTCCCGCCTGCGCGGGAATGACGAGAGGGCTGTGATCCCCAATTTCTGAAGGTCCTTCGAGGCTCGCCTATGGCTCGCACCTCAGGATGAGGGTGATGGAAAGCTTT
This sequence comes from Oceanicaulis sp., assembly GCA_028280165.1. Classification (GTDB taxonomy): domain Bacteria; phylum Pseudomonadota; class Alphaproteobacteria; order Caulobacterales; family Maricaulaceae; genus Oceanicaulis. The sequence goes on from JANQMI010000035.1 coordinate 6,962, forward strand.
TACATCCCTCATCCTGAGGAGGCCGTAGGCCGTCTCGAAGGACGCACGCCCCTAAACCTCAAACCGTCCCTTGATCCCAGATCGTACCGCTTCGGCGGCGTCTTCTTGCGGCAGGGCTTGGGCATAGCGGAAGCCTTGGCCGAAATCGCATCCGAGTTCAGCGCACAGCGCAGCCGAGGACGGGGTTTCCACCCCTTCGGCGACGATCATCATGGAATAGCTGCGGGCAATGCGAACCACGCCGGATATGATGGCGCGTGCGGCTTCATCGGTCTGGGCCGCGCGGGTGAAATACTGGTCGATTTTCACGGTGTCGAAGGGGAAGCGGTCGAGCCTGGATAAGGACGAATAGCCGGTCCCGAAATCATCGAGTACCAATGACACGCCACCGGCCTTCAGCGCCTTCATGGCGATCTCGGCCTGGTCGGGGTCACGCATCACCTCGGTCTCAGAAATCTCCAGCTTGAACATGCCTGCAGGCAGTCCGGCTTCGCTGACTTGCGCTAAAAGCGCGTCCGTAAAGTCCGGCGCACAGAGTTCACTGGCCGTGGCGTTGGCGGCCAGAAAGATCGCAGGGGGTTTGGGCTCCGCAGCGCGCCAGGCGGCGGCATCGCTAATGGCTGACGCGCGGACCGCATCGCCCACCGCACGGATCAGGCCCTGCTCATCGGCCAGCGGCAGGAAGTGTTCGGGTAGATCAACACGGCCATCCGGCCGCACCCAGCGGGCCAGCGCTTCGAAGCCAGCAAGCTTGCCGCTTTCCAGCGATACCACGGGCTGA
>JANQMI010000030.1 GCA_028280165.1 Oceanicaulis sp.
TCCTCGACCGCATCCAATTCCTCGCGTTCCAGCAGGCGCTGCAGCACGTCCTGGGCGAGGTCTTCAGCTTCGGTCCCGTCCGGGACTCGGCGCCTGAAGAATCGCACAAGCCGCCCGCTATAGCGCGCGAAGAGCGTGGTTCGCCGCGGCTGTGTCGCTTGCTCGGTCATGCACTGTCTATTCTGCTTCAAGACGGGACGGATGCCCATATCGCCCAAGCGGGCTTACGTATTAGGGAAAACGCGCGAGCCCATAAAACCCGTAATCGTATTTCAGCCCCGGACCGTCCCAGAGTGGTTGCAGACGCGCCGAAGCGATCGGCCGGCTCTGGCTGCGCGCGATTTAAAGGCTCGTCTCAGTCCGGCCCGTCATAGTAATATGGGACAAAGACCAAGAGGCGAGATGTCAGTGGCTCACGGGGCGCAATCGCAGGCGGACAATGATGCGCTTTTGCGCCGCTGGGCGGATGTGTATCGGCCGGCGCTGTTGAGCTATCTGCGCCGGCGGGCCCCGGCCTATATCGACCCTGAAGACATCGTCCAGAATGTCTTTGTGCGCTTGGCCAAGCGCGCGGATCTGCAATCGGTGCGACAGCCCGAGCGATATTTATTCTCCGTCGCCTCCAGCGCTCTCACTGATGCCATCCGGATGAATAAGGTGCGCCAGGTGGACAAGCATTTCGACCTTGATGAGGCCGATCTGCTGGAGGATGAGATTTCGCTAGAGCGCGCCTTGGCCAGTCGTCAGGCGATCCTGGATATGGTCGAGGCGGTGCGCGAGCTGCCAAAGCGCACCCAGACCGTCTTCTTCCTGTATCATTTCGAAAGCGTGCTTCAGGCGGATATCGCGCGCATGGTCGGCGTGAGCGTCAGCACGGTTGAAAACGATATGCGCAAGGCGACGGCGCATTTGTTAAAGCGTGTCGGGGCGTATCTATGACGGGTGCAAAGCAATCCGATCCTCCTCAATTCGACACGGTCGAAGAGGCTGCGGCGTATTGGGACGCCCGGCTGCGCTCGCCGGACTGCACGCAGGCCGACCGCACCGCCTTTAAGGCCTGGTATGACGCCCGCCCTGAGCACGCGCGCGCCTATAACGCGGCCCAAGCGATGTTTTCGGCTTTTGTTGGGGCGCGGGACCGGCCTGAGCTGCGCGCCTTGCGCGAAGAGGTCATGGGGTATGCGCGCACCGGCCGGCCGCGTTTTGGGCTGCCTTGGGCGGGTGTGGGAGTGGTGGCCGCGGCGCTGGTGGTGGCCGCTTTGGCCTTGCCAACCTTGGTGTTGGATCGCCTGGATGCGCCGACACAGCCCGACATCGCCACGGCGTCACAGCTGGGCGAGGGCGGGGATGACCGCCTTTACGCGCCGCCCTTTTTCGCCACCGATATTGGCGAAGTGCGCAGTGTGCAGCTGGCCGACGGATCGACCGTGACGCTGAACACCAATACCCTGATCCGCGAACGCTATGACGGGGCCGAGCGCCGCGTGGACCTGATCCGCGGTCAGGCCGAATTTGATGTTGAAACCGACCCGCAGCGGCCCTTCGTGGTGATGGCGGCGGGCAAACGGATTACCGCGCTGGGCACGATTTTCGATGTCCGGCTGGAAGCCGAGGATGGGCTGACGGTCACCCAGATTGAAGGTGTGGTCGAAATCATTCCTGCATCTCCTCCGACGCAGGAGGGCGCATCCGACAGCCCCGCCGCATTCCGCTACCAGCTTGAGGCCGGCGATCAGCTGGTCGCGTTGAGCGGTGTGGAACCCCAGCTGACCCGCCCCGACGATGTGGCGGCCGAGAGCCTGTGGCAAAGGGGGCAAATCCTCTTTGAAGAAACCGCGCTGATCGATGCGGTGGCCGAGGTGGGCCGCTATAGCCCCACGCCTTTGGTCACCGAAGGGCTCGCGCCCGGTGAGTTTGAAATCAATGGCATGTTCCGGACCACCGAGACCGATGAATTCCTGCTGGCTTTAGAGGCGGCCTTCCCGGTCCAGGTCGATCGCACGCAGGCCGACCAGATCATTGTGCGCAAGCGATAAGGCCTCCGCGCGGCCGATTTGATGCTTCCACGACGCTTTTTTGAAATTCTTTAAAGGCTGGCTTCGCTGCGCTCCGTCAAACAGGACACAAGCGCAGCAAATTCCGGACTGCGCCGAAGTAAACTAGGTCTATGGGGGACTTAACCGATATGGCTTCTTCAAAACGCTCTTCGCTTCGCACACTCGCCCTGCGCAGTGCCGCCATCCTCGCCATCGCCACGGCAACGGCGACCGCTCACGCCGACCCGGTGCGGGTGGACATTGCATCCGGCCAGCCGATGAAGGACGCCATCAACACCC
>JANQMI010000101.1 GCA_028280165.1 Oceanicaulis sp.
GCTGTTGATCTGCTCCATCACCGGCGTCGCTGCCGGCTGGAATCCCAGATCGCCGTCGGTCGGAATACCAATGGGTGTCGCACCGGCAGTGGCGGTGACCAAACAGAAGATGGCGGCAAGAGCGCCAAGCACGGCCGAAATTCGCATAACTCCCCCAAGGAGGTTTGAGTGTCTGGGTCCAGCGAGTCGGGCATCGAGCCTGGTCGCTGAATTGCGGCGGAATATAGGGCCGACGCAATGACCTGTCAGCGCGGTATAAGCGCCAAATTGTCGCGATGCCCAGTGTTTTTTCAGATGCACGCGCAGTGGGGTTTTTTTAAGCGTAAGGTCAGCGAACAATTTGCTTTTTCGTGAAGCATCTGCATCAATTCCAGCGAACTGGCGACATCATGAAGGGGGAGATGATGCAGTCGGAAACCCAAAATACAAATAAAAACAAATCACTGGTTAGCTTTTGCGTGGGTGGTGCCTGCGGTCTTGGTGCGGCTCTGATTTTTTCTGCCGCCGTGGCGCTGGCGCTCTCCGGCGGCGCATTTGGGCAGGACGAAGGCCGCGAACGCGCTGCATTGTCCTCGGCCCTGGCGGAATGCGAAGCTGCCGCTTTTTCCGCGAATACCAGTGGACGCGCCATGGGCGCGTGCGACTCAGTCTTGCGGTCCGGTGAGCTGGCTGACGGCACCCGAGCCCGTGTCCTGGCCAACCGCGCCGCCATTGCTGTGCGCCGTGGCGAGGCTGGCCCGGCCATCAGTGACCTGGAAGAGGCCCTACGCCTTGAACCCGGTCTGGCAGAGGCCTGGCTCACCCTGTCTGGTGCCTATATCGAGGCACGCCGGCTCAACCCGGCGATCGAAGCCGCGCAGAACGCGTTGACCCTCGGCCTAACGCAGCCCGAGCTGGCGCATCTCAACATCGCCATAGCCCACGAAATCGCTGGTCGCCTGGATCTGGCCTATGCCTCTTATGTTGAGGCGGCCAATCTTGCCCCGAGCAATGCGACGCTCCAGGCCCAGCCGCGCCGCTTTCGCCAGCATCGAGCCGGCTAGCGCCTCCAGCGCCGCCTTTCTTCTTGTCCAAAGCAGCGTCTAGGTCTCGCACAGACCTTCGCGACGCTCTATCTATGGCAGGGTAAGCTGTTAGGAGCGCCTGATGACCACCAATCCCTTCTCCGCCTTTGACTTCGACGCCGACGACGCCGGCCGCGTGCTCGCCGAACACCTGGTCGGAGCCGATGATGGAGAGCTGTTTTTGGAAACCAGCGCATCGGAGAGCCTAGCGTTCGACGATGGGCGCTTGAAGGTGGCCAATTTTGATACCACGCGCGGCTTCGGCCTGCGCGGCGTCTTTGGCGAGCGCACGGGCTTTGCCCACTCCTCCGACCCCAGCCTGGCGGCCCTTCGGCGCGCTGGCGAAACCGCAGCCGCTGCGCGCAAGGGCGCGGATGCGGTCATGGCACCGGCCCCGGCCCGGACTAACCGGCTCCTTTACGATGATGTGGACGTGATCGGCACACCCGGCTTTGAAGCCAAGGCGGCGCTCCTGGCAGACATTGACGCCTATGCACGGTCAACGGATTCTGAAGTGGTGCAGGTGGCTTGTTCGCTATCGAGTTCGCGTCGGGTGATCGGGATTGTACGGGCGGATAGCGATATGCGCGCTGAAGTCCGCCCGCTGGTTCGTCTCAACGTCTCAGTGACCGTCGAGCGTAATGGCCGCCGCGAAACCGGCTCTGCCGGAGCGGGTGGCCGCGCCGCGGTTGAAAACTGGCTGGCTCCGGAGAAATGGAAAGAGCTGACCGACGAGGCGTTGCGCGTCGCCAAAGTCAATCTGGAAGCGGTGGACGCGCCTGCGGGCGAATGGGACATGGTGCTGGGGCCAGGCTGGCCGGCCGTGCTGCTGCACGAAGCGGTGGGCCACGGCCTGGAAGGCGACTTTAACCGCAAGGGCACGAGCGCTTTTGCGGGCCGTGTGGGCGAGCAGGTGGCCTCCAAAGGTGTCACCATTGTGGATGACGGCACTCTGCCCGAACGCCGGGGCTCGCTCAGCTTTGACGATGAAGGTACACCAACGGGCCGCACGGTCCTGATCGAAGACGGTGTCCTGAAAGGCTATATGCAGGACCGCCAAAACGCTCGCTTGATGGGAGTCGATCCGACCGGCAATGGCCGCAGAGAAAGCTATGCCCATCCCCCCATGCCGCGCATGACCAATACCATTATGGAATCAGGCCAGGATGACCCGGCTGAAATCCTGGCTGGCTTGGACGACGGTGTTTACGCCAAGAATTTTGGTGGCGGCCAGGTGGATATCACATCAGGCAAATTCGTGTTCCGGTGCACCGAGGCCTATCGGGTTCGCAAAGGCAAGATTGAAGAACCCATAAAGGGCGCAACCCTGATCGGTGACGGTCCAACCGCGCTGACCAAGATCAGCCAGATTGGGAATGATATGGCGCTTGATCCCGGTGTCGGCACGTGCGGCAAGGCGGGTCAGGGCGTGCCGGTGGGTGTCGGACAGCCGACCCTGCGGGTTGATGGGATTACGCTTGGCGGAGCGGGCTAGGCGTCATTCCTAAACAGGAATTAAGCATTCTCACACAGCCGTGAAGCGTATGTCCGAAAGGTAACGGGCTTTTCTCAGGCATGTGAGGCTTATTAGCGTCCACCAGATTCGTAAATTCGATCAAATATTTGGGACGCTAATCATGTCAGTGCGCCTTGCCGCTTCGCTCACCTTGATGGTGAGCGTTTCCGCCCTTGTCTTGCCTGCTGAAAGCCTCGCGCAGGACACTATTCCTGCCCCGGCCACCACCAACACCGCGATCATTGACTATGAAGCGACTTTCTTTGACCAGTTTGCGCCGGTTACGGCGCTGGACATGGTCAATCGACTGCCAGGCTTTTCTCTAAACAACGGTGATACGCAGCGGCGCGGACTGGCCGATGCCTTTGGAAATCTGCTGATTGATGGGGCCCGCCCATCTGACAAATCGATTGATCTTGGCACGGTGTTGAGCCGAATTCCCGCCGATCAGGTGCTCACCATTCAGCTGATCCGTGAACCGGTTCCCGAATACGAGATGCGGGGCCACAACCAGCTTGCCAACGTGATCCTGCGCGAATCCAGTGGCATGGCGAGCGCCTTCAACGCGCGGCTCAACTATTTCGATGGCCAACGCCTGGGCGCTTATGTCGAAGGCTCCGTGACCCGCAGCTTTGGTGGTGTCGAGGTGACCGCCGCGCTGGCTAGAAACTGGCGGGGGCCCCGGGTCTTGCGCGAGGATCGCGACTTTGATGGCAATGGCGTGCCGATACAGGAAGCCTTTGATTCCGAACAACGGACCTTTACCGAGTGGGAGCCTTCGCTGTCCATTCTGGCTCCATTGGGTGAAAACACCCGACTGCGCGTCAATGCCAGCGGTGAGTTCTGGGACTGGAACCGCCGCCAGCGCACGGAGGTTTTCGCCCCCACCCGCGACACAGCCCCCCTCACCCGTTTTGAAGTCCTCGACACGCGCAATGGCGGCTGGTTTGCCAGTGCGACGGCGACGCTAGACCATAATTTCTCTGACACGCTTGCCTCGCAAACCGTGCTCCTCGTCAGCCGGGAGGAAGATGACAATAAGCCGGAAACCTTCACGGTCTTCGATCCCAATGTGTTGATCGGACAGACAGTCGTCGACTTCAACGGCGAAGGCGAAGAAACCGCGCTGCGCCAGACCTTTAACTGGACACTCAATGACAGCCACAGCGTCGAGTTCGGGGCCGAGGCGGCGTTTAACGCGAGCGACAATGCGCTAGCGGTATCGGAGCTATCGGGTGGCGTGCTTGTGCCTGTCGATATTCCAGTGGCCAGTACCCGCGTCGAAGAGCGCCGCGGCGAGCTGTCGACCCGCCATGTCTGGGGCCTGAGTGAAACGCTGAGCTTGGAATCGGGCCTGCGGTATGAATTCTCCGAAATCAGCCAGTCCGGCGACGCAGAACAGGAACGTACTTTTAGCTATCTGAAACCGTCGGTGAATCTGACATGGCGGCCCACCGACCAGCGCCGCTGGCGGTTCGCTCTGGAACGCAATGTTGATCAGCTCAACTTCGGCAGCTTCGCCAGTACAGTGGACCTGACATCGGATCAGATCGATGTCGGCAATCCCGACTACCGCCCTCAGACCGATTGGACGTTGGAAGCCCAAGTCGAACAGCGTCTTGGCGAGGACGGCTCGGTGACCCTGACTGCGGGCCGGGTCTGGGTTCAAAACCTGGACGACGCCATCGCGGTAACCGACATCAACGGCAATGTCTTCGACGCGCCGGGCAATATTGGCGACGGGACGTTGGATCGGATCACACTGGAGTGGACGAGCCCGCTGGACCGCATTGGGCTGCGCAATGCGACACTCGATGGCTTTGTGGAGTGGTACAACACCAATGTTACAGACCCGGTGAGCGGGCTGGACCGGGCCTGGTCGGGCATCCGGGAGTGGGAGCTGCGCTTTGATTTCCGCCAGACCTTCCCTGAAAGCCAGATGGCTTGGGGCTGGGACTATTTCTGGCTCTCTGAGGGTGCGGTATACCGCGCACGAGAATTCCGGGAGCTGACTTTCCCTGCGGGTGACTTCGACCTCTACGTGGAAACCACGCGCTGGTTCGGTCTGACGACACGGCTGGGTGCGGACTTCATCTTTGACACGCCCGAAGAAGTGCGGCGGACCTTTTTCACCGGGTCTCGAGCCGACGGCATTATCGCTCGCGTTCGCGAAACAGAAGCCAGTCAGGGCGTGACGGGATATCTACAGGTTCGTGGCGCGTTTTAGCGCCGCGCCCCTTCTCTCCCGCAACTTCACAGAAGTGTGATGGCGACAGCTGTCACACTTCTCCCGTTTACGTCTCTCAGAGCTATGTTCCCGGCCCATGAAACAGATTTCCTCGATGTGCGCGGCCAGCGTCCTGCTGACCGGCGCGTTTACGACACCTGTCTGGGCGAATGACCGCGCTGAATTTGTCACCGCCGAAGACGATGTGCTGACCTATGCGCCGGCCTTCTTCACCGACTTCAATCCGCAAACGGCTTTGGACATGGTCAACCGCGTCCCCGGCTTCTCGGTGTCCGGAGGCGGTGATAGCCGTGGGCTGGCCGGCAATTTGGGCAATGTGCTGATTGACGGACGCCGCCCAAGCTCCAAGGACGGCGTCGACACGCTTCTTGCACGTCTGCCCGCAGCGTCCGTAACAGAGATCCAGCTGATCCGATCGCCCATTCCTGGCATCGACATGGCGGGCCAGGAGCAGGTGGTGAACGTCATCACCAATCAGTCCGGCAGCTGGACGGGTACCTGGCGCGCGCGTTTACGGGTCTTCGAGAACGAGCGCATCGTCCCGGTGGGTGACGTGTCCGCAACCCGGGCGACAGCCAACGGATCGCTGACCCTGGCGCTCGATGTCAGTGGTCATGCCTGGGGTAATGAGGTCAATCGGAGTGAATTTCTCGCCGACGAGACCTTCCTGGGCTCGGAAACCGAACGCAATCAGCGCAGCCTGTATGATATCACGCCGTCGCTGGCCTGGCAGCGTGATTTTGCCTCTGGCAACGCCGTCCGCGTGGATTCCCGGATTTGGGGATGGCGGTTCACAAATGCCCGCAACGGAGCGAGCGTGGATGCCGTTGGCAATGCTGCCGGCTCCGAATTTGCCCAGTCCGAGACCAACGCCTGGGGCACTGAAACGACGGTCGATTACGACCATATCCTGAATGAGACCTGGTCGGCCAAGCTCACCGGTCTGCAGCGCTATGAATCCGAGGAGGAGGATGATTTCTTTGATTTCTTCAACTCCAGCGGGGCGTTTGCCGAACGCGTCAACATCCTAGAATCAGAAACTTCCGGCGAATCGGTGCTGCGCGGCGAGGTCCGCCGGGCGGCCAGCGAGGCCCGTTCGCTGACCCTGGCGCTGGAAGGCGCGTTCAACTTTCTGGATGGCGATGTCGACATTACCGAGGATGACGGCGCGGGCCCCGTCCCCGTCGATCTTCCCGTCAGTGATACCCGCGTCGAGGAGCGCCGCGTCGACGCCTCAGCCCGTCAGATCTGGCGTGTGTCGGACGGGCTGACGATCGACACCACTATGGCGGTGGAGTTCAGTGAAATTGCGCAGTCTGGCGATGCGGAACAGGAGCGCACCTTCACCTATTTCAAGCCGGCCTTTAACGCGATCTGGACACCTAGCGAGGCCGATCAGTTCAGCCTGTCGCTGGTGCGCTCGGTGGGTCAGCTGTCCTTTGGCGAGTTCATTTCTTCGGTCAATGTCAACGACGATGAGACCAATCTGGGCAACCCGAATCTGGAACCAGAGCGCACCTGGCGTCTGCAGGCCGACTGGGAGCGCCGCTTCTGGGATGAAGGCACGGTCACGGTTCTGGTACGTCATGAATGGGTTGAAGGCGTCGCCGATGTGGTTCCGCTGGGCCTGACTTCAGAAGGCCCGGGCAATCTGGGTGATGGCACCCGCCTGCGCTTTCAGGTGAATGCCGACATTCCCACTGATCGCCTCGGCCTTTCCGGTGGCTTACTGTCTGTGAGCGGCATGACCCGCGAAACCCAGGTGACCGACCCGGTGACCGGTGTGGAGCGTCGCTTCCGCAATGACGAGGACTGGCGCTTCAGCGTTGATTTTCGCCAGGACTTGCCGCAGCGCGGCTTTGCCTGGGGTGTCGACTATAGCCTTCAGGGGGACGAGGATTTCTACCGCCGCAGCCGCTTTGAACGCGCGCGAGTGCCGCGTGGCGATATCGATTTCTTCGTCGAGCGCCGCATGAATAACGGTCTGACGGCGCAGGTCGGGGCTGAGCTGTTGATGGGTGAGCGAAAGCGCGAGCGCTTCGATTGGCCGGTCAGCCGCGCAGACGGATTCCCGACCGAAATCGAACGGCGCAGCATCAATCGAGACGGCGTGGCCTATATTCAAGTCAGCGGCGTCTTCTAGGCGTAAACACTGGTCCGAAGCGGCCTATCACAGACCCCGCTGTGTCGTCAGATAGGTCGCAAAGCTTCCCAGCCAGTGACTGCCGGAATAATGCTCGTCAGACACCGCAGCGATGCCGACCTCTGTGTGCAGGTCTGCGCTGGCCTGCAGGGCGGCGCGGCGTGGATCAGCCACAGGTAATCCGGACGCCATGCCTTCCAGCGCCCAGGCGCGTGACAAGTTCACGCCATCCAGATGCACCAGATGGCCATCGGTCGGATCGAGCACGACGCCAGGCTCCAGCCAATCTCCCGCACCATCGGTTGGGATTTGCGGCAGAAAAGCGCTGAGCCAGTCGGCGAATGCGGCCTCATCCAATACCCGGCGCATCAGATCGGCTTCCATCAGGCAGGGCGACAGGAAGTCGGTCCCCGATGGCTCATAGGCAAGCGGGCAGTTCACGTCTGCCATATGGAAAGCCCGCACCTTGTCGGTGATCAGCGCCTCAAGCTCGGCATTGTCCACGGTGCGCGCGTAGTCGAGCATAAGGCCAAAGGCGAAAGCGGTTTGCGCGTGCGTGCCCAGGCGGATCGGGTAGGCGAGCTTGGGCAGCCAGTCTTCGATCTCGGCGATGATGGCGTCTTCAAGCGGACGCAAGGTTTCGCGCCACTGCGCCTGCAGCGGCTCATCACTCTCATGCAGCTCGGCGACGAGCTGTAGATACCAGGCGATCCCATAAGGCCGCTCAAAGGACTTCCGTCCTGGTGCCGAATAGTAGGCCAGCTCCCCGGCGAGGTTCTGGGTTGTGAAACTGCGAGACAACGCAGCTTCGATGCTTGCGCGCATAGGCGTTTCGGGATCGGTCTTCAAAATCCGCGTCAGCAGCCAGTGCCCGTGGACTGAGGAGTGCCAGTCAAAGCAGCCATAGAAGGCCGGATACATCTCGCGCGGGGTCTGGACATCGTCGTCCGAGTTCAGGACATGGGCGATCTTGTTGGGATAGGGCTGATGGACACAGCTCAGAGCCAGCACTGCGAAGCGATCATTGACCGCGCCCGGCCGCGGGTCGGGCCAGCTTACGGTTTGCTCGGTATCGGTTTCAGGCATGGTGCGCGCCTCCTGGTCTACCCCGCATCCGATCAACGCGACCAGGCTGATCCCCGCGATGACATGTCTGATCATGGTTTTGCCCCCATTGGCCCTGACAACAAAGGCTCAGCTTAAGGGCTTTGCACGGGCTGGTCAGCACCACCTTGCGTGATGGGGCTCACCGCGCCTTGATTACAAAATCGCAAACCCGCTCAAGCACGAAGCGGAAACCAGATTGATGTGGTATAGTGCTGGTTAAGCGGCGTGTTTTAACGGCTTTTCGCCGACGCCCGGTGGCTTTGGGGCGGCCACCCCACGACGATGAGCCGCTTTTGACGCCGGACAAAAAAGTCTGCGTTGGAGGTCGTTTTGCCCATACTCCCCCTTAAG
>JANQMI010000143.1 GCA_028280165.1 Oceanicaulis sp.
GGTCCCAGAAGACTGCGCCGCCAGCCTGGCTCCATCTGGCGCGCCGAGCTGGTTTCCTCCAGCGTCAGTGCCGAATGGGCTGCGGTGGCCCGCACCGCGTCACGCCAAGCACTCGGCTGGTCCTCAGACCAGCCACAATTGACCACCAAGCGCGTCGAGGAGGCTGAAAACTCAAAAGCGAGCGCACTGGCATGGGCGTCGCTGCCCTGGATACCCGGTGCCGGTCCGGCCGCGTCAAACACCACAACCGCATCGGCCGCCTCAGCCCGGTGATACCCGGTATGCGGGGCCACGTTGAAAGCGGGCTTAGCGGGAACCTTCTTGCCTCCAAAGACATGACGCAGCGCCAGGTCAATGGCTCGGCCATCGCCTTCCCCTCCGCCATGGAAGCCCACAAGAGCTCCAGACGGCATCCGGCAAAAGCGGACGAAACCGGCCAGGCGATCCATGGATCGCCGCACCTCGTCGGGCAGTGGCGCAGCGCCCTCAGCGGCCTGGTCGAGCTCGACAAGGGCAACCAAAAAATCCGCTGCAGCCTCAGGGTTGCGGCTCACATGACCGCCATCCGGTAGAATTTGTGATTTCAGAGACGCGTCCAGCGCCCGGCCCACACGCGCGGCCAGACTGCCACCCAGATCCAGCGCCAGCGTCGCCATGGCCAGCGTGATCGTTGCGTCTAGGCGCGTGCGGTTGTCATCGACCACCGACAGCGCCCGCGCCAGGCGGCGGGCCTGCCGTGTCAGCGTCTTTAACCGAGCCGGGCCTGTCTCTGCCTCCAACAGAAAATCGTGGGCAAACAGCCAGGCCCGCACCCGCCCCTCCAACACGCCAGGCGACCAGCTGAACCAGTTCCACTGCCCGAAACGATCAATCCAATCATCGATCAAGATGCCGGCCGCATGGCGCGCTTCGGCATCATCGACCGCCAGCACATCGATCAGCCAATCAAAGCGATGCAACGCAGCGGCAAATCGGCGCGAGGGGGCCGTCAGGTCCCAGACACACTCTCCGGTGGGCACATCCAGCGTATCGCCAGCCAGGGCAAAGCGACCGGACAGGATTGCCGCCCCGCGCCCCTTATCGCCCTTGCGCAGAGATTGAGGTGAGAGGCTCAACGCCTCTGGAGCGCGCCCAGATAACGCCGGCAATCGGTAGAGCGCGAGCGAATTGGCAATGTCAGAGCCCTCACGGCGCAGACGGCGGGCCGCCGCGCCGGCAAGATCCATGGTCGAGCCCTGCGCGGCACCCACCGATCAGTCCTCTCGCAGGGCGGTAATATTGGCCGCATAGGCGTCGGGGCCGCCCTTAAATACCGCCGAGCCAGCCACCAGCGCGTCCGCTCCGGCCGCCTTACAAGCCTTGGCCGTGCCTGGTTTGACCCCGCCATCGACTTCGATCTGGGTGTCGAGCCCGCGGCTATCAATCATATGGCGGAGCATTTCGATCTTGCGCAGCTGGCCATCGATAAAGCTCTGGCCGCCAAAGCCGGGATTGACGCTCATGATCAGCACCAGATCAAGCTCGTCGAGGACGTAGTCGATGACTTGAAGCGGTGTTGAGGGATTGAGCGCAGCGCCAGCCTTCACGCCATGGGATTTGATATTCTGAACGGTGCGATGGAAATGTGGGCCAGCTTCAGGGTGGGCCGTAATGATATCCGCCCCGGCCTCGACGAAGTCGGCGATATAGGCGTCCACCGGCGAAATCATCAGATGGACATCGAAGGGCTTTTTGGACCAGGGCCGCAGGGCTTTGATCACGGCCGGCCCAATGGTCAGATTGGGTACAAAATGGCCGTCCATGACATCGACATGGATCCAGTCCGCCCCAGCCTCATCGACAGCTTTCACCTCTTCGCCGAGACAGGCAAAATCCGCAGACAGAATAGACGGGGAAATGATGACGCCGGACATGGCTGTATCCGTACCAGTGGGCCCGAATCGGAGCAAGCAAGTCAAACTGCAAAGCGTTAACGCCGCGTCAGCCTTGCAATGAAAAATCCATCCATGCCGCCACGCTCTGCCCACAGGTCTGGGCGGGTGCGCACCGCGCCGTCCGGCGTGATCGCGTGGTCAAGCTCAGGCATTTCGTGGGGCCGGACCGGATCAACCACCGCCTCTGGAGTTCGAGCCCAAAAGGCCGCCAACTGATCCTCCCCCTCTTCAGGCTCCAGCGAACAGGTGCAATAGACCAACCGCCCGCCAGGTTTGAGCATCGCGAACGCCGCATCAAACAGGCGCGCCTGGATCGTCGCGAGATTGGCAATATCACCCTCTTGCTTGGCCCAGGCTGCATCAGGGCGACGGCGCAGTGTGCCGGTGGCGGTGCATGGCGCGTCCAGAAGGACGGCGTCCACAGGTTCGGAGGGCCGCCATTCGCTGACATCGGCCGTTATCAGCTCCGCGGTCAGCCTCGTGCGGTCCAGATTGGCCGCCACCTTCTTCATGCGCTTGGCGGACGCTTCGACGGCGACAACTTCGGCACCCGATGCGGCCAATTGCAGGGTCTTACCACCCGGCGCGGCGCACAAGTCGGCAAGTTTTTCGCCGGGCTGGACGTTTAGGAGCTTGGCGGGCAGCGCGGCAGCAAAATCCTGCACCCACCAATCGCCGCTTTCAAAGCCCGGCAGGCCTTCGACCGCACCGATTTCACGGCGACGCACCGTACCACCGGGCAAAACATCCGCCCCGATAGCGCTTGCTAACGCAGCAATATCCTGGCCTGGCTTTACCGTCAGGTCGAGCGTCGGCGGTACCGCCCGCGCGCGAGCCATGGCTTTGGCGCTATCCGTGCCATAGGTTTTCGTCCAGCGCGCCGCGAGCCAGTCCGGCAGGTCTGCGCGCGGGTCTGCCGTCTCAAAGGCCTCCAGGGCTTTGCCTGTCGCCACCCGGCGCAGCACAGCGTTAGCCAGATTCTTGTAACGCTGGGTGTCCTTATGCCCATCGAAGATGGACACCCAGCTATCCACCGCCGCATGGGCCGCCCCCTCCAGCACCAGCCGCTCGGCGGCGGCACACAGCAGCGCCATGCGTGCGCGCACGGCCTGCGCTGGGAGGGGCCGGTCGATCAGAGCATCGAGCGCGGCCTGCAACGCGCCCACACGACGCACCGCCGCCGACGCAATCGCGCGCGCAAAGGCGCGGTCGCGCGGCTCCAGCTCACGCCAGGTGCGGTCATTGGCCAGCGCACCATCCAGCGCCGCAGCCTTGGTGAATACGGCGGTGACCGCAGACAGGGCGGCAAGGCGAGGCGTAAGGGGGGTGGGGTTGGTCATCGGCGATTAATTCAGTCGAACCCGTAAAGCTTGAGCGCGAGACATAACCTCAATCGTCATCCTGAACTTGATTCAGGACCCAGATTTGAGTCCAGCGCCACTAGGTCCCGGATCAAGTCCGGGATGACGAGGATTGTTTGGCCGAGAAGACAGGGCTCACCCGGAAGAGGCCTCACCACGCTCCAGCTTGCGCTTCTCGCTGGCCCTCATCTTCACGCTTTCGCTTTTCAGCTGGCCGCAGGCAGCGAAGATGTCGCGGCCGCGCGGGGTGCGGATCGGGCTGGCATAGCCCGCGCGGTTGACGATGTCGGCGAAGGTTTCGATCGTCTCCCAGTCCGAGCATTCATAAGGGCTGTTCGGCCAGGGATTGAACGGGATCAGGTTGATCTTCGACGGCACGCCTTTGAGCAACTTCACCAGCGCACGGGCTTCAGCCGGGCTGTCATTCACGCCCTTCAGCATGACGTATTCGAATGTCACACGCTTGGCATTGGACAGGTCCGGATAGGCCCGGATCGCGTCCATCAGCGTTTCGATATTGTATTTCTTGTTCAGCGGCACCAGCTCGTCGCGGAGCGGGTCGTTAGTGGCGTGCAGGCTAATCGCCAGCATCGCCTTGGTGCGTTCGCCCAACTCGGTCATCTTCGGCACCACGCCAGACGTGGACACCGTGATGCGGCGGCGGCCAATGGCAATGCCATCCCCATCCGAAATCACATCGATGGCGTCAGATACATGGTCGAGATTATACAGCGGCTCGCCCATGCCCATGAAAACGATATTGGTGATCTGGCGATCCTCGTTCGAAGTGGGCCACTCACCCAGATCGTCACGGGCAATCATCACCTGCTGAGCAATTTCAGCGGCGGTGAGATTGCGCACCAGCTTTTGCGTGCCGGTATGACAGAAGGTGCAGTTCAGCGTGCAGCCCACCTGGCTGGACACGCACAACGCGCCGGACTTGCCGACATCGGGGATGAAAACCGTCTCGGCCTCCACACCCGGTGCGAAGCGGATCAGGTATTTACGGGTGCCATCGACGCTGACCAGGCGCTCCACAATCTCCGCCCTGGCAAGGGTGAATGTCTCGCTCAGGACCTTGCGCAAGTCTTTGGAGACATTGGTCATCTCGTCAAAAGACTGCACGCCGAAATGATAGATCCAGCGCCAGAGCTGCTCGGCGCGCATCTTGGCCTTCTTTTCCTCCACGCCGGCGTGCTCAATCAGCACGTCGCGCAGTTGCTGACGCGTCAGACCGGCAAGCGGGATCGGGCCGCTCGTGTCCGGGCGGTTGGAGAAAGACAGGTCGAGAGATTTCAAAGGCGCGTTCATGGGCGCGTGATATAGGGGAAAAGTGGCGGTTGTGCGAGGGGCAGGGTGTTTGGAGCGCGCGGCTTGCGTCCTGCGAGCATGATGACACAACACGCACCCCAGCTGCACTGGCCGCGAAACTGGGTCCCAGCTTTCGCTTCGATGACGACAGGGAGCCGAACGGCGCTGACGCGTCGTCACCCACCACCCCCTTGCCCCAACACCCCGGCTCACGCTTTGCTCGCGCTATGAAACTCACGCTCTACCCGCTCTCCGACCAGCCTCCACCCATTCGCCCGGCGGACTCCCGCCGCCAGTGGATGGACGATACGCCAGAGAGCTTTGCCTATCGCTGCCTGCCGCTGGCGGTTGCCAACCAGCATGGCTGGGAGGTGTTTGCGCCCACCGGTTTGACGGCGCGCTGGAATGGCGGCGAGCAGGTTGACGATGTCGAGGTGGAGCTGGACGAGCCGCTTTCCATGAACCGTCCCGGCTCAGCGCTGGCTAATTTTGGCTCCGGCATTCTGACCTTTGAAATGGGCTTTCTGATGCGCACGCCGCCGGGCTGGAATATCTGGGTCTGCGGGCCCGTGAATCAGCCCAAGGATGGTATCGCGCCGCTGTCAGGCGTCATCGAGACCGACTGGAGCCCCTATAGCTTTACGATGAATTGGCGCTTCACCCGCCCGGGCGAAGTACGCTTTGAAGCCGGCGAAGCGGTGGCCCATGTCTTCCCCGTGCGCCGTGACCTGTTCGAGCGCATTACGCCCGAGATCAAAAGTCTGCACACCGACCCCAAGGCGCTGCACCAGATGGACGTCTGGCGCAAAAGCCGCTCAGAGTTTACCGGCAAGCTGAAGACCAACGATCCCGAAGCGGTCGAAGAGAAGTGGCAGAAGGGCTATTATCGCGGCCTGATGCCCGATGGGTCTAACGGACCAAAGGATCACAAAACCAAGCTGCGGGTGAAACCGTTTGAGGACGTACCGGCGAAACCAGTGAAGGGCGGCAAGCGGCGGCGTTAGCCCAATCCCTCGTCACCCCCGCCTACGCGGGAATGACGATAAAGAACTTACTTCCGCACTAAGGGCCAGGCGAGCTCCCGCTTCGCCGTCACAGGCTCCATGCCTTCAATCCCAAACTCTTCGGGATAGCGTCGGGTGATCTTCGCGGTGCCAAACAGCACATCCCAGAAGAACAGCAGATTGCCGTAATTGCCTTTGTAATTGGTCACGCCGTCATCCTTGTGCATCCCGTGATGGGCGCTGTGGGTGGAGGGCGTGGAAATGGTCCGCTCCAGGATCCAAACCAAAGGATGCAGCGCCTTGATCTTGAATAGCTGCGCGTCCCAACGCCAGCTGGAGTGCGCGGCGAAGATCACCGTCATCTTCACCACCAGATAGACCGCGTAGACCGGGTAAAAACCCAAATGAACCAGGCTGGCGGAAATCCAGATGCCCGGCATCAGCCAATAGTAAAACAGGTTGTTGCGGTACGCGATCCGGACTGAAAGATAGCGCCCGGAATGATGGGCGCGGTGCAGATTATAAAGGATCGGGACGGTGTGACTGGCGCGGTGCCACCAATACTGGGTCATGTCATCGCCAAGGAGCAGGATCAGCACCATCACAAACCAGGGCAGGAAGGCGAGCGCATCGGCCGAGCCTGGACGCACCGCTTCCACGATCATCGGCGCGAGCGTGAAGATCACCGGCACTGTGATCAGAACGATGGACAGTGAAGAGACCAGCTCAATGACGACATCCCGACGCGAAGCCCTGCGCCTTTGCACAAAGCGTCCAACCAGGATTTCGAGCACAATAAAGGCCGCGAAGATCGCCGGGATCGCAATTTTCTCATTGATCATCTGAGCCGTCCTCCCCACGCGCAACCCGGAACGTCGCATCCCCAATTTATAACTTCCAATCGAATTTCTTCATGCTGACATAATTACTGGTTATAGTTGTGCATGATCACACTTCGCGCTGCCCAGCTTTTCCTTGCCGCGGCTGAAACCGGGACGCTGACCGCCGCGGCCGCTCAGCTGCATATCTCTCAACCGGCGGCCACAAAGGCTCTGGCACAGCTTGAAGCCCGGCTTGGCGGTGCGCTATTTGACCGCAAAGGGCGGCGGCTTGCCCTCACACCCTTTGGCGACGCCCTGCAAGCGCGCGCCCGGGCGCTGGTGCAGCAGGGCGCAGATCTGGATGCGGAAGCGGAACGCTGGCGGACCGGATCAGCCGGAACGCTGACGATCGGAGTCGGCCCCAGCGTCGCCTACCGGCTGCTGCCAGATGCGGTGGCTGCCTTCTACAGGACCGGGCGGCGCGTCCAATTGGCGGTGAAGGCCGGGCACGCCACCGAATTGGTGGAGGCGTTGCGTAAAGGCCAGCTGGATTTGGTGGCCGCTGATATTGGCCCGGCCCTGGGGGATGGAGCGCTGTCGACAACCGCGCTGCCTGACGAGAGTGTGGGCGCGGCCGCGCGTGCCGACCACCCCGCCCAGTCCGGCGCGCCGCTAACAGACTTCCCAGTGGCCTCCGCCACACCACCGGAGCGCCTGCGCGATCAACCCCTGCCCTGGGGCGGGCAGGCGCCTGACATTATTTGCGACGACTATACGGTGCTGGCGCGCGCCTGTATGGCGTCCGACCATATCCTTGCGGCCCCGAACCCGGTGATTAACCAATTGGTCAAAACACACAACCTAAAGCGGTTGGACGTGCCTAATAGCCCGTTACGGGTTAAACCGGCATTGATCGAGCGGGTCGGTGCGCCGGGGAATCCCGCGTTGAACGATCTGTGCAGATGCTTTCTGGTCGCCGCGGGGCAAACACCCTAAATCGGGCGGCGAAACAACTCGTTGGGAGACCGCCCATGCTCTACGCTGTGACGTGTACGGATCGGATTGGCGCACTTCAGGTGCGCTTGGATAATCGTGAGGCCCATCTGGATTGGGCGAGCGCGGCCGACAGCCCCGTCAAGATGGCCGGCCCTCTCATTGGACCGAATGGCGACCCGGTCGGATCGCTCCTGGTCGTGGAGGCTGACAATGCCGATCATCTGCACGAGATCATGAAGGACGACCCTTACGCCAAGGCTGAGCTCTTTGAAGAGGTCTACACCATTCCCTTCAAATGGACCGTCAAAGCCCCAGAGGGCCTGTCTTGAGCGAACCGAGCCCTGGCACGCCCCTGAAGTCACTGGATGACGTGCCAAACCCCGGGGGCGCGCCGGCCGATTATGACGCCCTGCCAATCCTGATCCTGCGGACAGGCGAGATCGTGCGGGCCTATGTCAATGTTTGCCCTCACCAAGGCCGCCCTCTCTGCCTACCCTCTGGCAAAACGCTGGTCAGCGAAGACCGCTTTGTGGTCTGCCCCTTCCACGGCGCGAGCTTTGAGATTGACACCGGGGCGGGTGCCGGTGGGCCCAGTGGCAATGGGCGTTTGAAACCGGTCGCAATTACGGTGATCGACGGGACAGTCTTCGCCGCCTAGAGCGATTCAAGCGCCGTGATTGTCGCGTCGCGCAACGCCTCTACGGTCTGGCGCTCGGTCTGAACCACACAGAAGCGGCCATCGCGATAGCGAAAGGCCCCGGTGATGCCGGCTCGGTCAAAGCCTGCCACCATGTTGTGGCGCATAAAATCAGCCGCTGCGAAGTCAAAGGCGGTGCGGGGCTCCATCTCCAGCTCCGGCGTGGCGATGATGTGCTCGCGATCTTCGCCATCGAGCCGCCAGGCAGCATGGACGCGCGCGTCCGGACCGCGCGAAACGAAGCCGGCACTCTCTGGAAGGTGAGCCACAAAGCCCTCATCGCCGGCCGCGCAGGCGTCTCGGGCTGCAATCACCAACGGCTCCAAGCTTTCCTCGACAGGAGTTTCAGCGGAAGTCGCATCAGCCGGGGTTTCCGTCTCCACCAGCGTCTCAGCGCCTTCGGTCTGCTGAGGATCAGCGTCGGGGGCGCAGGCCATCAGGCCAAGACCCAGCACGGACACGGTTACAAAATGCAATGCAGACATGGGCATACCCCGATCCTTCGTCAGCAGACAGGCTGGTCGCTCTTTAGCCCTGGCGCGCGGGCGGGAAAAGAGCCAAAGCGGCTCTGTCACGGAAGCATCACGAAAGCGGAGGCAATCTAACGCTTGAAGAACGCGCTCGCTTCACGCACCAGCGCTTCGCGCGCGGCCGCTACAATCTTTTCGCCCTTTTCTGCGGTGGCCCCAGACGGGTCCGACCCGATCCGGCCATCGGCAAAGCGTTTGCGATAGTCCGCTGCATCGGTGAAGCTACCCACCGGAGCCACTTTCGGGCTCATCTCCACGGTCTTCACCGCGTCAGGATAGGCGTAATAGGTCACCGAGATCTCAGAGGCCGTCGCATGACTGCCATCAGCGACCGGGAAGATGGACTTGCAGACATCCATCACGCCCGACAATTCCCACCAATTGGTGAGTTTTAGCCGATAGGGACATCGATCGGCATCCAGTGACCAGCTTGCATAGCTTTCGGCAAAGGCGGCCTGGATGGTGGCGATATTTCCGCCATGGCCATTGAGGAAGTAGATCCGCGTGAAGCCGTGGCGGTGCAGGGAGTCGATCCAGTCATTAATCGCCGCAATCATCGTGGACGGCCGCAGCGTCATCGATCCGGCAAAGCCCAGATGGTGCTGGGCCACGCCGACATTAAAAGTCGGCCCGACCATCAGACCGCCCGCCTCACCGGCTTCGCGCGCCATCACTTCAGGACAGATGGCGTCCGTGCCCAATAGGCCATTGGGGCCGTGCTGCTCGGTGGACCCGATTGGGATGATGATCCCTTTGGAGTTTTCCAGATAGGCCTCGACCTCAGGCCAGGACGCGGTGTGCAACTGCATGATCGAGCTCGATTATTCAGTTATGATCAATTGCTTTGTACAGGGCTTATGATCGCTCGCCAAACGCATTAAAGGGTTGACTCTCGCTTTACGATAGCGAATCAGATATCTTCGCACTCGAAGTTTTCGAGCCGCTACCCGCGGCTCGTTTGATTCTGAGCAGGGAGTCACCCATGGCCGTAGATATTATCTTGTTTTTTCTTGCGGTGATCCTGACTTTTTTCGCGGCGATCTCTGCTTACTATTTGATCGGTGGAATTTTTGCTCGACTTTCTGGGCACCGACGCACTGACAGAGACTACACGCTTAAAGAGGTGCTCTCTGGTCAGGTTTCGTCTAAAGACGGATACAATAGAGACCCCGGGGTTGTATGCGGCATGGCCGTTAGGGGCGAAGGTGAAAACCTCGAGTGGCTCGCGCAGGGCAACATCTCTGACGAAGCGCTCGAGCGGCGATAGATTCCATGAAGTTCCGAGGTTGGATACCAGCCGTTGCGGGGCGGCTGTCGTTTAGCGCGCTCGGCAAGACAACCTCTACTGGCGTAGTGGTTTCAGAGAACCTATTGGCACCCGCCCGTCAGGGGCGAGATTTTGTCCAGCGACGAGCAGCTCTGCTCCAGAAGCGCAACACACTAGATACTCCGTTCAAATCAGCCACCATCGCTCGCCAATTCAAACTTAGAGGGAAGTTCCTTTTTTGCTTTGTCGGGAAGACCCTTTCTCCAGATGAATCGGATGGCGAGAGCGTTCACCGCTTCACCGGAAAAGTTCTAATATTCGAAGATCGACAGCCTGGCGCCGCGAAGGTTGCGTCGATCATTGAGAGCTTTGGAAACAACGTTTCTCAGTGGGCTATAGGCACACTGAATGATTCCAGTATTGAGGAGGAAGCACGCGAAGCAGTTCTAGCCTTAACCGAATTGGCGGTTGCGCGCGCAGATGTCGAGTTTGACCGGTCAGGAATTACGACGATTCAGAACATTGCACCACGCTCGAAGAATGCATTTGTATTTGAGGGAGATTTCAACGATCGAGCCGATTTGACGGATGGCGACAAGCTGTCATTTGAGCGCATGATCGTCGCCAAACAGATCTTCTTTTTTCTCCGTGACGTACTCCATAGCCATAGGCACCACCACATCCAATCTGATGCCATTGTGTCTTGCCACGAGGTGCATGATCCAAACCAGGGGCCCGTTGAAGGTTTGGACGAGGAGAATTCTGAGGAAGAACCAGAACTCAGCTGTGATACAAATGCGAGACTAACACGCGCCGAGAAAGCAGAATCCAGCTGGAGACGGGAAACTCTTTATGACCTCTTTCGATATGTAATATATCGTCGAGACGGTCAGTCTATTCAATCATTGAACAACATACTGGGTGTACTCGCATATGCGGAATCATTTCAGCGCATATGCTTCATTTGGATCACAAAACAGTCTAGAAAAAAATCTGAACCTGACTATGTCAAAAACATTCCATTCACAGAAGAGACGTTTGCGAAATTCGGTCTTCCATTTTATGAACCACAACACCTTTCAGAGTCTGTTGGTTCTGTAATTAACAGCAGAAAGGAACGATTGAATTCATACAGGTGGTTCTACTCCACGCTGGTGGCTATGATTCTATTCGGGCTTGCACTGGTCCGTATAGCGCAAGGCAATCATGCTGAAGAAACCAGGGGCTTAGCTCCAGGTATCGTCGAACAGCTTGCAATAATTGTGCTTCTGAGCGAAAATATATTGCTGATATTTCTTGGTGGTTTATTCATGGTTATTATGATGCTTATCCATATAGAGGCAATACCCGTCGAGCGTTATATATTCTCTATTAGCTTGCGGCGCATTATAAGGGCTATTCCATATGGTAGAGAAATAGCTGGGGCCTTGGGTCTCAGTACGTGTTTAATATTAATATACTTGATATATCGCCTCATTAACTAAATTTATCGGATCTTATTTGACTATTTTGGGTGATGCGAATTGGGCATAAGTCCCCCATGTAGTCCAATTACCAACCCTTGCCCGACCGCGGATCGCGGCGCCATGCTGGCGCTTAAAACGGGAGGACAGCGCCATGGGCCAGGACAGTATCGCGGTTCCGGACAGCTTCGCGGACGCCAAGATCAACGCCGAGCGCTATCAGGCGCTGTATCGCCGCTCGCTACTCGAGCCAGAGGCTTTCTGGCGCGATGAAATGCGGCGCGTCGACTGGATCACCGAGCCCACGAAAGTCTCCGATGTCTCCTTTGCAAAAGACGATGTGCACATTCGCTGGTTTGAGGATGGCGTTCTGAATGTCAGCGCCAATTGTATCGACCGGCATCTGCCCGAGCGGGCGAATAAAGTCGCCATTGTGTGGGAAGGCGATAACCCGGCCTACCACCACGCGATCACCTATGCCCAGCTGCACAATCATGTCTGCCGGTTCGCCAACGAGCTGAAGGCCATGGGCGTCAAAAAGGGAGACCGGGTCACACTCTATATGCCCATGATTTTGGAGGCAGCCTACGCCATGCTGGCCTGCGCCCGCATTGGCGCGGTTCATTCGGTGGTGTTTGGCGGCTTCTCTCCCGAAGCGCTGGCCGGGCGGATCACCGATTGCGAGAGCGCCTATGTCGTCACCGCCGACCAGGGCGTGCGTGGCGGCAAGGGCGTGCCGCTGAAAGACAATGTCGACAAGGCCATTGAGATCGCCGGCGGCGGGGTCAAAGGCGTGCTGTGCATTCGACACACCGGAGCCGATGTCGGCTGGGTGGACGGCCGTGACCACTGGCACCACGAGCTGGCGCTGAAAGTGGATGCCAAGTGCGAGCCTGAACCCATGAAGGCCGAAGACCCGCTCTTCATCCTGTACACGTCCGGCTCGACCGGGAAGCCCAAGGGCGTCTTGCACACCACCGGCGGTTATCTGGTCTGGGCGTCGATGACGTGTGAATACACTTTCGATCTTCGCGAAGACGACGTGTTCTGGTGTACCGCCGATGTCGGCTGGGTGACCGGACACAGCTATATCGTCTATGGGCCGCTGGCCAATGGCGCGACCACGCTGATGTTTGAAGGTGTGCCCACCTATCCAGGACCGGATCGGTTCTGGCGCGTCGTCGCCAAGCATAAAGTCACCACGCTTTACACCGCCCCCACCGCGATCCGGGCGCTGATGCGTGAAGGCGATGCGCCGGTGAAGGCCCATGACCGCTCGTCGCTTCGTCTGCTCGGCACGGTCGGTGAGCCGATCAATCCCGAGGCCTGGCGCTGGTATCACGAGGTCGTCGGTGACACGCGCTGCCCCATCGTCGACACCTGGTGGCAGACCGAAACCGGCGGCCATCTGATCACGCCGCTCCCTGGGGCGCATGCCCTTAAGCCGGGATCGGCGAGCTTTCCCATGTTCGGGATTCGCCCGGCTTTAGTGGACGCCGAAGGCAAGCGCCTGCCTGACGAGGGCGAGGTGGAAGGCAATCTGGTGCTGCTGGGGAGCTGGCCGGGGCAGATGCGCACCGTCTATGGCGACCATCAGCGCTTCATCGACACCTATTTCTCCAC
>JANQMI010000197.1 GCA_028280165.1 Oceanicaulis sp.
GAAGCCGGTACTCCAGGTGGAGCGGACCGTAAAATCATCCGTGACGCGATAAAGCCCGCCGACCTTATAATTGGTGGTGGACCCAAAGGAATCGTAGAAATCCTCGTGGCGCACCGCGAGCTGCAGGACCAGGGCGTCCGTGGCGTCGACCTCGGCCTCGATATAGTAGGCGTGATTGCTCTGGGCGCTGGTGCCTGCACTTGATGGGGTAAAACCGCCAAAGCCATTGGAGCTGGAAGAAAAGCCCTGCCCTCCAGGATAAGCCAGCGAGGGCGCCGCGAGCGGCCCGATGGCATAGCTATTTGGATCACCGGCAACGATCTCAAACTCTTCCTCGCGGTGTTCATAACCGAAGGCGAAGCTGATGTCGGACGCAAAGAGCGTGTTTGGCACCGCATAAGTGAAGTCCAGATTCACATTATTGTCGGTCTGGACATAGGCCCCAGGATCAAAGTCACGCGGGGTATCCGGTCCCAGGCTCGCATTGATGGTGTTTTTGATGAAGAAATCGGCGGTGTTCTGGCCATAGGTATAGCTGATATCAAAGCCGAGGCCCGTCCCGATCGGCAGCTCGCCGCGAAGGCCCAACACCACGGACTGATCTTCTAAAAAGCCGCCAAAGCGCGGCGTGAACCCGCCCGGGATCGTCTCCACAAAGGAGAAGCAGTTCGCATCCGCCGTCACCTGAGCCAGAAGGGTGGGATCGGGCAGCAGCCCTCCCCCGGCGGTCAGCGGGATGCCGGCCGGACAATCGCCCGTCGTATCGACACTGAGATCACCCACCAAAACCGACGGCACCCCGGTCGGGTCGACGAAGCCCGTTAAAGGATCGACGAGCGGTCCTTCATAAACCCCACCGCGATTGGTCGGGTTGCGGAAGAAGAAGCCGCCCTCAGCCTCGCGCTCGGCATAATTGCCGAAGGCGTAAAGCTCGACAGTGTCTGACAGCGTGATGGCGGAGTTGGCGAAAAAGCTGAAATCATCGCGGACATCGGGCTGGCCCCAATACTGGGCGTACTCATCGGTGATGGTGTTCACATCGATGCTGCCGACCGCGGTATTGCCCGCCGCGATCAAAGCCGCTGCGTCATCGCGCTGGATCGAGCGGATGGTGCCGTCCACCTCGCCATACTCGACGCTCAAATTCAGAAATCCGCCTTCCGCGATGGGAATGGGAAGCCCAATATTGCCAGACACTGAATACTGCGCACCATCGCCTTCATAGGTCTGGCCGTATTCGGCCTCAAAGCTTGCGCCTTCATCGGCGTCCTTCAGAGCAAAATTGATCACGCCAGCAATGGCGTCAGAGCCATATTGCGACGCAGCTCCATCGCGCAATACTTCGACCTGGCGCAAAGCGATGGTTGGGATCACCGAGATGTCTGGGCCTTGAGATCCGTCCGAAATCCCGCCTCCCAAAAAGGCAATCACAGCGGCGCGGTGGCGCCGCTTGCCATTGACCAGAACCAGCGTGGAGTCCGGGGCCAGGCCGCGCAAATTGGCCGGTCGGATCAAGGTTGCCGCATCGGAGATCGGCTGAGTGTTGACGTTGTAGGACGGCACCGAGGTCCGCAGAATATTCTGGATGTCGGTATCGCCCTGATTAAGCAGCTCATCGGTGGCAATCACATCGATCGGCGCTGGCGTATCGGCGGCCGAGCGGGCGGCGCGGCGCGACCCTAAGGTCACCAGAATGACATCGTCGGTTTCCACCTGCGCGTCCTGCGCCATCACCGCTGCCGGCATTGCAAGGCTGGCAAGGGACGCCAGAAGCGCTCCAGTAGCCACAGTCGAAGTCAGCTTAGCCTTGATCATGAATAACCCCGTCAAAAATCAATAATAAGTCACAAGTCATTGAAATCGCGCAACCCTCAACACTTGCTGAAGGACAAATTCGCATCCGGTGCAAAAGGTTAACGCCCTGCGCCTAACGGTGCGAGCGAAAAAGTGAAGGCCGCATCGCAAAGGCTGAGCGAAGGCCAGGCCGGATTGGGACGCTAGGCCGACCGTGTCATCACACACACAAAGAAGCCGTCCGTGCCCGTGCGCCGGGGTGTCAGCTGGATGGCATCAAAGCGGCCTTCAAGCTTGGCCAGGCGCTCTCGCGCCCCCTCAGCCAGACGCCCAGAAGCGAACATCGCGTCGCTGGTGGACACGGGTTTGAAGTCCGAATGGGTATCCAGGAAGGCCGCGACCCGGTCTTCATTCTCTTCAGGCAGGACCGAGCACGTCACATAGACCAGACGTCCGCCGGGTTTCACAAAGCGCCAAGCCTTGGACAAGACCTCGTCCTGTTCAGCCTGTCGGCGCTTGAGCGCTTCGGGCTTAAGCCGCCACTTGCTGTCCGGTCGCCGCCGCCAGGTCCCTGAACCTGAACACGGCGCATCGATGAAGACGCAATCGAGCTTGCCTTCCAGATCGCCGAGCGTTTCAGCTTCCTTGCCGTCGCGCACTTGGACATTGCGCGCACCGGCGCGCTTCAGGCGTGGCCAGATCGCCTTCAGGCGGCGGCCATCATAATCCCAGGCATAGAGCTGGCCGGTATTCTCCATCAGGGCCGACAAGGCGAGCGTCTTGCCGCCCGCCCCAGCGCAATAGTCGAGCACTTGAGCGCCAACAATTTCACCCGCCGCCAGAGCCGCCAGTTGAGAGCCGATATCCTGGACCTCCACCCAGCCCTTTCCGTAGGCCGGAATGGCGTCTGCACCCGGTGCTTTAGCGCGGGGATCTGTTTCCGGAATGCGCAGGCCATCTGCCGCCAGATCGCTATGCATCACCGTCTTCAGCTTGGCAGAGACCGCATTGAATGCGCGCTCGGTGTCAGACTTCAGCGCATTGACGCGCAAATCCACCGGCGCTCGGCCGGCCATGGCCTGCGCTTCTGCGATCGCATCGCCGCCATAGGCCCGTTCAAAACTGGCTTCCAGCCAATCAGGGATATCGGCCTTAACTGAGAGCGGTGCCTCGCC
>JANQMI010000199.1 GCA_028280165.1 Oceanicaulis sp.
GCCGGAACCGGCAAGCGAGACTGCGAAGCTGCAAGACGAACCGGCTAAGGTTGGGGCCACAGACACGCCTAAGGACACCGAAAAAGGCGCGGATGGCGAGGAGAAGCCTCGCAAAAAGGGCTGGTGGCAACGCACGCTCGGCCGCTAAACGAAATGTGACTGGATCGGAGCGTCAATTTGCGCTCCGATCCAACCTTCAACGCCGGATCGGGGTGCGCTCCGCCGTATGAAGGTCTAAATTGAGCCACAGCCTTGCTCTAGGGGAAGCAAGACCGCGGTCCAAATGTGGAGACGCACCCATGTCTGATTTTCTTCGAACGCTGACCAGCCGCGCCGTGACAGCTGCGGCCGCGCTCGCCCTGACGGCAGCCCCAGCCCTGGCCCAAGGTCTGGTACGCGATACAGAAATCGAAATGGTGATGCGCGAGTATACCGATCCGCTTTTGGAAGCGGCGGATCTCGATACGCGATCGGTCGACCTCTATCTGGTCGGCAATATGGAATTCAATGCCTTTGTCACGCAGGGTCAAAATGTCTTCCTGCACACAGGATTGATCATTCGCGCTCAAAACCCGGGTGAAATTAAAGGCGTGATCGCGCACGAGGTCGGCCATATCGAACTGGCCCATCTGGCGCGGCTTCAGGATGCCGCGCGCGGCGGCATGGCCACCATGATGGCGACGATGGGCATCGGTCTGATTGCGGCGATTGCCGGGGCTCCGGATGCGGGCGCGGCCATCATGGCCTCAGCACCGCAATTTGCGAGCTTGGATATGGCCCAATACACAAGGGGCCAGGAAGCCTCCGCCGACCAGGCAGCTGTGCGTCTTCTGACGGCAACCGGCCAATCCGGGCGAGGCCTGGTGACAACGTTTGAGCGGCTTGCCTATCAGGAACGCCTGTCCTTCGCGCGGCGCTGGGAGTATTTCCGCTCGCACCCGCTATCGGCTGACCGCGTGGCTGCTCTGCGCCGCAATGTGGAAGCCTCGCCCTATGTGGATGTGACCGATACGCCCGAAGAAATCGCAACCCTTGAGCGGCTTCAGGCCAAGATCATCGGCTTCATGGTCCCCCCCTACCAGACCTTTGAACGGTTCCCCTTGAGCGATACGTCCATTCCGGCCCGGTATGCGCGCTCGGTGGCCTATTTCAAGGATGGCCAGCTGGAGGAAGCCGAAAGCGAAATCGCCCATTTGCTGGAGGCAGAACCGGACAACCCTTTCTTCTACGAGTTGCTCGCCCAGGTCCGGTTTGAAAGCGGTGCCATCGAGGCGTCGATCGCCCCCAGCGAGCGCGCTGTTGAATTGATGCCTGAGGCCCCGCTGCTACAAATCTATCTCGCCCGCGCCCTGATTGCCCAAGGCGAAGAAGACAATGTGCGCAGCGCCATTCGCCACCTCAATCGTGCGCTGATCTTCGAACAGCACAATGCCTTTGGCTGGTTCCAAAAATCCTTGGCTCACCAGGCTCTCGGCGAAACCGCCGAGGCGGAGCTGGCAACCGCCGAGCGATATTATGCCATCGGCGATGAGCGCCAGGCCCATATTTTTGCGCGCCGCGCCCACGATGAGCTGGAGCGCGGCACCGAGGCCTGGATTCGCTCAGCGGAGATTATTGCTGTGACCCAGCCCACGGATCGCGAGGTGCGCCAATGGAATCGCGCCGAACGTGAGCGGCGCCCAAATTTTCTAACGCAACCGTGATGCCCTCCCCCTAGCCCGACAAAAGCTTCGCGGTTAGATCGTGAGGGTCAGCAACCTATCGGAGTGCCCATGCGCCGCATGATCGCCGCCCTCGCCCTCGTTTTCATTTTGGCGGCCTGTTCCGAAGCCGAGCCGGTCCAATCTGCCGAGCCGGACCGCGCGGAGATCGAACAGATCGTTCGCTCCTATATTCTGGAAAACCCTGAAATCATTGAAGAAGCACTCATTGAGCTGCAACGTAGAGCGCGCAATCGCGAGCAAATGGCGATGGTCAATGCGGTCAACGCCAACAGCGTTGAGATCTACCAGGATCAGCGCGCGCCCGTGGTCGGACCCGACGGTGCGGCGGTTACGATTGTGGAATTCTTCGACTATCGCTGCAGCTTCTGCATTCTAACCAATGACTGGCTGCAAAATGTCATTGCAGAGCACGGCGATCGGGTTCGGGTCGTGTTTAAGGAATTTCCCATTCGCGGCGCAGAATCGGTCGAAAGCTCTCGGGCTGCGCTAGCGGTGTGGAATACCCAGCCTGACGCCTATCTGGCCTTCCATGATGGATTGATGCGTTCAGGGGGACCGCTCCCCACAACCCGCATTGACGAGATTGCCGCCGCCTCAGGCGTTGACGTTCAAGTCATGCGATCGGCCATGCAGGACGACGCCATCGTGGCTTATCTGGAAGATGTGCGCAGCGTGGCTCAGGATGTCGGGATCACCGGAACGCCCTTCTTCATCATCGGTGACGAGATCATCCCCGGCGCGGATATGGACCGCATGCAGAGCGCCCTCGATAGCGCCTTAGCGGCGGCGGGCTAAGGGTGGTCTGTCGTGCCCCGTGCGGGTGGGGCGTGGGGCGATCTGCCCTGCTCCGTCTCTTCCCCAGCGAAAGCTGGGGCCCATAGCCTACAGAGCGCCGCGCGCGATGATCCATGGATCCCAGCTTTCGCTGGGAAAGAGAAGATGGGGCTTCTAAAAAACCTTCTCTTCGCCAACCCTGAACTCCATTCATGGCGGGGATGACGAGGGGAAGGATGCTATCAAACCCCTCTCTTTCCCAAACTTGATTTGGGATCCACAGATCATCAAGCGCCGGCGTTGCCCCTATGGATCCCAGTGTCCGCTGGGAAAGAGCTGAGGGGACGACGAATACGAGGAGGCTTCAAAATCCTTCTCTTCCCCCGCGAAGGCCGGGGCCCAGAGCCGTTGAACGCAGCGCTTGATGATCTCTGGGTCCCGACTTTCGTCGGGAAAGAGAGGATGGGGGCTGCTCGGCCGGCAGCACACAGAAATCTATCCGCCCCCACCCCTAGCACCGCTAAACTCACCCGGCGCTCTTTGACCTCGTCCATCCCTCTGCAGCCTCGAAGCCCTGCGCAGACCGGCCGTGGTAATAGTCGTAAGAGACACAACGCGAGGGTGGTAAGAGTCCTCTCAACCCCGGCGCACCTTTCGGACGGCCCGGACAGGCCGGTATGATTAGATCAATCCCGCCAGCGGGCTGGACGGGTCGGCATAGCGCTTCTTGGCCATGCGGCCCGCCAAATAGGCTTCACGGCCGGCAATGACGGCGTGCTTCATGGCTCTGGCCATACCGATCGGATCTTGAGCTTCGGCAATGGCGGTATTCATCAAGACCCCATCACAGCCCAGCTCCATGGCCACAGCGGCATCGGACGCGGTGCCCACACCGGCATCGACGATCACCGGCACGTCAGCCTCTTCAATGATCAGACGGATATTGACCGGATTCTGAACGCCCAACCCTGAGCCAATCGGTGCCCCTAAGGGCATGATGGCGCATGCGCCGGCCGCTTCCAGCTTCTTGGCATAGACCGGATCATCCGAGCAGTAGACCATCACATCAAAGCCGTCTTTGACCAGCATGTCGGTGGCGCGCAGCGTCTCCTCCATGTCCGGATACAAATGCTTGGGATCGGACAGGACTTCCAGCTTCACCAAATCCCAGCCGCCGGCCTCGCGCGCCAGGCGCAGCGTGCGCACGGCATCCTCACCGGTAAAGCAACCCGCCGTGTTGGGCAGGAAGATATATTGGCTCGGGTCAATATGGTCGACCAAGCGTTCCTGTGTCGGATCGGACAAATTCACCCGGCGCAGCGCCACGGTGATCATCTCAGCGCCAGAGGCCACCAGAGCCTCAGCATTCTGAGCATAGCTCTGATATTTGCCGGTGCCGATAATCAGGCGAGAATTCAGGGTGCGGCCAGCCACGACCAGCGGTGTGTCAGTGTGTGTCACAGGTCTTTCCTAAGCGGTCTTAGCCGCCTCCAACGAATTGTACGATTTCCAGCCGGTCGCCGGCGGTGATTTCAATCGCGTCATACTCTGAGCGCGGGGCAATCTCCAGATTGCGCTCCACCGCCACCTTTCGCCGGTCCAGCTCCAACAGCGCCAGAAAGCCGCTTAAGCTCAGCCCAGAAGGCACTGAACGCTGTTCACCATTGACGGTCACGTCGATCTTGCTCATCGCGATGTGCTCCTGGCGCGAGGATTGCTTGTTTCCTATAGGGTTCACGTCGTAGAACACGGGGCCTTTAGTCAAGACGCAAGCCGCGTCGGAGCGTAAACCTTGAAGCCGATCCACATTCTCAACGGACCGAATCTGAACCTGCTCGGCAC